>NZ_JBUZNN010000002.1:79925-484645 GCF_055326235.1 Tessaracoccus yangjingae
CCTCTCCCCCCCCTCTAGGGCGAACCCCACCAACGGGGGGGGTGACAAACAACCCCCCCCCCCCCCCCCCCCACCACCGGCCTTAGGGACCAGCCCGAGGCCAGAGACCACAAGGAGACACTGTGAAGACCAACAAGATCCTGACCACCGGACTCGGCCTGCTGATCGCCCTCACCGGCGCCCTCGGCGTCACCGCCTGCTCCGGCGACAACGGCGCCGGCACTGCCGCTCAGAGCAGCCAGGCCACCCAGAACATCGACGTGGCCGCGGACCTGGAGACCGCCCGCCAGACCGTCCTCGAGGCACTCGAGGACGACGACTGGGCCCAGGTCATGCTGGCCAGCGATGTCGACGCTCCCACCGTCAAGTACGGGCTCCTCGTGATGCCTTACACCTACTCGGAGGCCACCGAGCGCGTCCAGGGCACGATCGAGATCGACGGTGGCAAGTTCACCATCGAGGCCGATTCCGCCGAGACCGGCAAGACCTGGCAGATCGACCAGGACGGCACCATCACCGAGGTCACCGAGTAGTCCCCCGACAAGGAGGACACCCACGACGCCAGTACTCGAAGGAGAGAAGAAGTGAACGCCCGACCCAAGAAGGACACCGGTCGCCAGAAGGCGCCCATGTCGAACAAGAAGTTCCTGTGGATCTGGATCCCCGTGCTCGCCACGGTGACCGCGCTGCTCGTCGCCGTGAACGTGGCGCTCGTCGCCGGAGGCGGATGGGTCGCGTCCCAGCTCGGGTCCGGCACCTACACCTTCACCAACTCCGAGGAATCGGCGGAGTGGGACACCGAGTACTACACCTCGGACTTCGCCAGCATGGATGAGGTCGACGAGGCGGCCAAGGGCCTCGTCGAGGACATCGCCGCGGGCGGCATCGTCCTGGCGAAGAACGAGGCGGGCGCCCTGCCGCTCGCGTCGGCCTCGAAGGTGACCATGCTGGGTCGAGCCGCTGCAGACCCGGTCTTCGGTGGCGCCGGCTCGGGCTCCGTGGACACGCGGTCCGCGGTGACCGCGCGGGCGGGCCTCGAGGGCGCGGGCTTCGAGGTCAACGACCAGGTGTACGCGGCCATCGAGGCGTTCGCGGCGGAGAACCGCCGCGGCCACATCGAGATGGACAACCCCGGGGCGTCGAGCTACAACATCGGGGAGCTGCCCGTCGGGCAGTACGAGGCCCTGCAGGCCTCGTTCGCCGACTACTCCGACGCGGCGGTGGTCTTCATCGGCCGCCCGGGCGGCGAGGGCGGCGACCTGACCCGCGACATGGCGGACTGGGACGACAACGCGGCCGAAGGCCAGCACCAGCTTGAGCTCAACCAGGACGAGCGCGACCTCATCCAGCTCGCGAAGGAGTCCTTCGAGACCGTGGTCGTGGTGGTCAACGCGTCCACGACCATCGAGATGGGCGACGTCCAGGACGATCCCGGGGTGGACGCGGTCCTGCTTGCCGGTTCCCCCGGCGCCAGCGGCTTCAGCGCCCTGGGCGGCGTCCTGACCGGCGACGTGAACCCGTCGGGGCGCACGGCCGACGTGTGGGCCGCCGACTTCACCGCCGACCCGACCTTCGTCAACTTCGGCGACTTCATCTACGACAACATCGAGGCGTCCTTCCCGGTCTCCGCCGTCGAGCAGGCCACGTCCAACGCGACGCTGACCTCCGACGCCCCGTTCGTCAACTACGCCGAGGGCATCTACATCGGCTACCGGTACTACGAGACCGCGGCGGCCGAGGGCTTCATCGACTACGACGAGGCCGTCGTCTACCCCTTCGGTTACGGCCTCAGCTACACCGACTTCACCTGGGAGATCGTCTCGACCGAGGCGGGGGACGTCGACGGCACGGTGTCGGTCCAGGTGGAGGTCACCAACACCGGTGACTCCGCGGGCAAGGACGTCGTGGAGCTCTACTACACCGCGCCCTACACCGAGGGCGGGATCGAGAAGTCCGAGGTCGTGCTCGGGGCCTTCGACAAGACCGGCCTCCTCGAGCCCGGCGCCTCCGAGACCCTCACCCTCGAGGTCGCGGTGGAGGACATGGCGTCCTACGACCACCTCGACAGCCGCGCCTACGTCCTCGAGGCCGGCGATTACGAGATCAGCCTGCGGACCGACTCGCACACCGTCGCGGCCGGCACCGAGCCCATCACCTACACCGTGGCCGACGAGGTGGTGTACTCCGGCGACAACCAACGCTCGACCGACCTCAGCGAGGTGACCAACCAGTTCGACGACGTCTCCGCGCAGTTCGTGTCTGAGCCGCAGGAGGGCAAGATCCTCTCGATGTCGCGCGCTGACTTCGCCGGCACCTTCCCGACCGCGCCGACCGCCGACCAGTTCGTGGCCGACGACGCCGTGGTGGCGGGCTTCGCGCCCTGGGACCACGAGGCCGCTGCGGCGGGGTTCGACGGCGAGAAGCCGGCGACCGGCGACGACTCCGACCTCACGCTGATCGACATGCGCGGGCTGGCGAAGGACGACCCCAAGTGGGACGAGATCATGGACTCGCTCACAGTGAGCGAGATGACCGACCTGCTGCTCAACGGCGCCTACCAGACCGCCGGCATCGGGTCGATCGCCAAGCCGCAGACCCTCGAACCTGACGGCCCGGCGGGCTTCTCCTCCTTCATCAACTCGTCCATCAACGGCGTGGCCTACCCGTCGCAGTTCCTCATCGCGCAGACCTGGGACGTCGATCTCGGCACCGAGATGGGCCGGATGCTCGGCAACGAGGCGCTTCAGAAGGGGATCAACGGCTGGTACGCGCCCGCGGCCAACCTGCACCGCTCGCCGTTCGGCGGCCGCAACTTCGAGTACTACTCGGAGGACCCGGTCCTGTCGGGCGCGCTGCTCACCTCGGTGGCCAACGGGGTCGCGGAGAAGGGCGTCTACACGATGCTCAAGCACTTCGCGCTCAACGAGCAGGAGACCAACCGCGTCAACAACGGCATCGCGACGTGGGCCAACGAGCAGACGATCCGCGAGCTCTACCTGAAGCCGTTCGAGATGGCCGTCAAGGACATCACGATGGACGTCACCTACATCGCCGACCAGGACGGCACCATCGAGGAGACGACGATCGGGGCTGCGGGCATCATGAGCTCGTTCAACCGCATCGGCACCACCTGGGCCGGTGGCTCGGAGGCGCTCATGACCAACGTGCTGCGTGGCGAGTGGGGATTCGAGGGCTTCGCGATCTCGGACTTCAACCTCTACCCCTACATGAACCCCAACCAGTCCATCCATGCAGGCACGGACCTCACGCTGACCTTCCAGCCGTCGAAGTCGTTCAACGACACCTCGTCGGCCAAGGCGGTCACCGACATCCGCAACGCGACCCAGAACATCCTGTTCACCGTGTCCAACTCCAACGCCATGAACGGGCTCGCCCCCGGCGCGACGGTGGACTACACGCCGCCCACCTGGGTCTACATCCAGTACGCGGCCTCGGCCGTCGTGGGTGCGCTGGTCCTCCTCGGAGGCTTCCTGGTGTGGCGCCGGGTGCGTCGCCACAGCGGAGCCACCGAGACCGCCTGAGGCCACACCCTGACCACACGGTCCAGGTCCACCCGGTGCGGGGTCCGCGATGCGCGGGCCCCGCACCGTTGTGCGTTCCCGGCGGCCTGCTGCCCGCCGCGGGTCCCAGGCCGGGGGTCAGAACCAGCCGCGCACCGTGTTGTCGAAGCGGCTGAGGGCCGAGCCGATCGCCATGTGCATGTCAAGGTACTGGTAGGTGCCCAGGCGCCCGCCGAACAGCACCCGCGGCTCCTGTGCCGACGCCTCGCGGTAGCGCTCCAGCCGCGCCCGGTCCTCGGGCGTGGCGACGGGGTAGAACGGCTCGTCCCCGCCCTCTGCGAAGCGCGAGTACTCCCGCACGACGACGGTGCCGGACCGGTGCGTCCGCTCCGGGTGGAAGTGCTTGAACTCCAGCGTCCGGGTGTACGCGACGTCCTCGTCGCACTCGTTGATGACGGCGGTGCCCTGGTGGTCGTCGACGTCGAGGACCTGGCGGTCGAAGTCGAGCGTCCGCCAGCCGAGCGGCCCGAAGCGGTGGCCGAAGTAGCGGTCCAGGGGCCCGGTGTAGACGATCGGCACCTGACCGACGGCGGCCGCACGGCTGAGCTCGTGCCCGCCGTCGAGGAAGTCCACCCCGAGACGCACGTCGATGAGCGGATGGTCGGCCATCCGCTGCAACCAGGCGGCGTAACCGTCGCGCGGCATCCCCTGATGGGTGTCGGAGAAGTACCGGTTGTCGTAGGTGAACCGCACCGGCAGGCGGGTGATGATCCCCGCGGGGAGGTCCCTGGGGTCGGTCTGCCACTGCTTGGCCGTGTATCCGCGGATGAAGGCCTCGTAGAGCGGCCGCCCGATGAGCGAGATGGCCTTGTCCTCGAGGTTGCCCGGCTCGCGGCCGGCCAGCTCGCCCGCCTGCCCGTCGATGAGCCGGCGCGCCTCGTCCGGGCTGAGGCCGGTGCGGAAGAACTGGTTGATGGTGCCGAGGTTGATCGGCAGGGGGAACACCTCGCCGCGATGCCGGGCGTAGACGCGGTGCTCGTAGCCGGTGAACTCGGTGAACCTGTTGACGTAGGCCCACACCGCCTCGTTGGAGGTGTGGAAGATGTGCGCCCCGTACAGATGCTCCTCGATGCCGGTGGCCTCGTCCACGGTGCTCCAGGCGTTGCCGCCGATGTGGTCCCGGGCCTCGACAACCGTGACCCGCAACCCCAGCTCGGTTGCAGCCCGCTCCGCGATGGTCAGCCCGAACAGGCCGGAGCCCACGACCAACAGATCCATTGTTCCTCCCGGCAGGCAGCTCAGTGGCGAGGCTACCAGCGACGGGCCCGGCGCCGATTGATACTGTGTGGCACCCGGAAGGAGCGTGCATGATCCGCATCGGAGTGGTGGACGACCAGCAGGAGAGCCGCAACCTCCTGCAGTCGTACCTGGCGCGCTACGAGCATGAGCACGGCATGCAGTTCGCCGTCGAGGAGTTCGCCGACGGGTCCGAGCTGACGGCCGCCTACCGCCCGCGATTCGACATCATCTTCCTCGACGTCCAGATGGAGAACCTCGACGGCTTCGCCACCGCCCGGCTGATCCGCGAGGTGGACCCCGGGGTGATCCTCATCTTCGTTACCAACATGGCCCAGTTCGCCATCAAGGGCTACGAGGTGGACGCCATGAGCTACCTCCTGAAGCCCGTCCCGTACTTCGCGTTCTCCCAGGAGCTCAAGCGGTCCCTGGAACGGCTCGAGCGCTCCCGGGACGATCACATCGTGCTCAGCGTGGGCGGCGAGGTGCTGAGGGTCAACCTGGCGGACGTGATCTACGTCGAGAGCATCAAGCACCGCCTGGTGTTCCATACCGCCGATGGGAAGCTGTCCATGATCGGCACCCTCAAGGAGATGGCCGCTCAGCTCGAGCCCCGAGGCTTCTACCGCTCCAACAGCTTCCTCCTGGTCAACCTCCGGCACGTGGAGGGCTTCAGCAACGGTGAGTCCCGGCTCACCGGGGGGATCTCGCTGCCGGTCAGCCGGGCACGGAAGAAGCCTTTCCTCGAGGCGCTCACGGGCTACTTCGGCGGGAACCCGGCGTGACCGAGGTTCTGCCGAACATCCCCCGCGAGATCACGGGGCTGGCGGAGTGGCTGGCCTGCGTGGTCTACATCCTCGTGCTGCCGAGGCGCTGGGGCGTGGTGGGCACCGTCGCCACGCTCGTCGTCGGCCTGGCCGCGCTGGTCGGCATCCAGCTGTTCGCCGGGACGCTGCCCCTCCACCTGTGGACCGTGGGAATGGCGCTAGCGGTGGCCGGCATGGTGGGCCTCATCGCCGCCGCCACGTCCGTCGGCTTCCGTGACGTGGGGTATGTCACCGCCCGCGCGTTCGTGCTCGCCGAGCTCGTCGCCTCCCTTGAGTGGCAGATCCACGCCTTCTACTTCCACCCGGAGCCCGGGGTCACCGGCCTGGTCCCGACCATCGTGCTGCTCGCCCTGTACGCCGCGGCGTTCGGGGCGGCCCACATGCTGGAGCGGCGGCACTTCGACGGCACGGCGCCCGCCGTCGGGCCTCGCATGCTCAGCATCGCCGTCGCCATGGCGGTGACCACCTTCGCGCTCAGCAACCTCAGCTTCATCACGCCGAACACCCCCTTCAGCGGCGAAATCTCCATCGAGGTGTTCTACATCCGCACGCTGGTGGACCTCGCGGGCTACATCGCCCTCTACGCCCAGCACGAGCAGCTGCGCAAGCAGCGCGCGGACCTCGAGCTCGCGGCCATGGACGCCATCCTGCGCACGCAGCATGACCAGTACCTCGCCGCCAAGCGCGACATCGAACAGGTCAGCCGCGCCTCGCACGACCTCAAGCACCATCTCGCGGTCATCCGCACCGAGCCGGATCCGGACAAGCGCGGGCTCCAGCTCGACGCGCTGGAGGAATCGCTGGACCAGTTCGGCGCCGCCTTCGACACCGGCAACCCCGTCCTCGACACGCTGCTGACCTCGAAGGCGCGCTACTGCCGCTCCCGCAACATCAACTTCACGTGCGTGGCCGACGGCACGGCGCTCGGCTTCGTGGACGCGATGGACCTGGCCAGCATCCTCGGCAACGCACTCGACAACGCGATCGAGTCGGTGCAGCGGCTGAAGGACCCGGAACACCGGATCATCCGGGTAGCGGTGTTCAACCAGGCCCGCTTCGTCGTGTTCAAGTTCGAGAACTACTTCGACGGCAAGCTGCGCTACGAAGAAGGGGAGCTGGCCACGCGCAAGGTGGGCGGAGCCCACGGCCTCGGGCTGAAGAGCATCCGCTTCGCCGCCGAGAAGTACGGCGGGCAGGCCACCGTCGCCGACAAGGACAACTGGTTCACCCTGACGGTTCTGCTGCCGCTCAGTTGAAGCCGACGACCCGCTGCGCCGCCAGGTACGCCCAGACCGAGACCTTGCGCCCGGCACTTCCGGGCAGGTTCACCAGCGCGCCGACGCTGCTCCGGCGGAGCCGTCGATGGGCGGGGGCGTGCGCAGCGCGCAGTTCCCTCCAGAGGTCGCGCTTCATGCGCAGGTGCTCCGGCGCGCCGGAGCGGATCAGCATGATGGAGGAGACCCCGCACACCAGCCCGAGGTAGTGCACCTGGTAGCGGTGGAGCGCCTTCGGCGTCGTGCCGGGCGAGGGCAGCGCGTCGATCATCAGCCGGTTGACCCTCAGCTGCTGGTCCAGGCGCTTGAGCATGACGCTCTCGTGCACCGACTGGTCCGAGCGGCCGATGTGATAGCGGTACAGGTCGACGTCGAGGTAGCGCATCCGCCGGACGTAGGGCAGCGGCAGGAAGGCATACAGGTTGTCGACGTAGAACGTGTGCTCGGGGAGTCGCATGCCGGAGTTGCGCAGCACCGCGGTGCGGTACGTGAGCGAGTGCATGAGCATCCCCTGGTCTGCCCGGAACCGGCCCACCTCCTCCCAGCTGAACTCGCGGCCCAGCGGGAGCGACCTGCGGTAGCGCATGGTGTGCCGCCGCTCACGCCCCTCCTTCTCGTAGACGAAGTTGGTGACCACCGCGTCCAGCCGGTCCTGGCCGCGCAGCACCCCGAGCAGGGCGGTGAGGGCGCCGCGGTCCAGCCAGTCGTCGCTGTCGACCACCCTGAAGTAGCGGCCCGTCGCGGCGTCCAGACCCGCGTTGACGGCAGAGCCGTGGCCCCCGTTCGGCTTGTCGACGACGCGGACCCGACCAGGGTGGGCCTGGGCCCAGCGATGGGCGATGGCCGAGGTGTCATCCGAGGAGCCGTCGTTGACGACGATCACCTCGAGGTCCTCGTCGAACGGCAGCATGGAGTCCAGGCAGCGGTCCAGGTAGGCGGCCGAGTTGTAGCTCGGCACTGCCAGCGTCAGGGTGGTCACGGTGGTGATCCTCTCAGGCGGAGTGCTGCGCGGGCTGGGCCTCGTCGGCCATCGGCACCTGCTTGAAGATGACCTTGAAGATGGGGTAGAAGACCCAGAACGAGATGGCCGCGTTGATGATCATCGTGATGACGTCGGCGGTGGCCTCTCCGGTCCCGCCCCAGCCGAGGGTGTCCATGAAGAAGGTGTAGATCGGCACCTTGTAGAAGCCCTGGGCGGCGGCCGCCACCAGCGTGATGACGATGTAGGCCACCAGGTACCAGAAGGCGGCGCGCCAGATGGAGGTGTTCGACTTGAACGTGATGTTGCGCTGGGCGAAGAAGTTGATCACCTGCGCGATGAGGATGGCCAGCTGCACGGCCAGGAAGTAGGCCAGGCCGCCGCCGCCCTCGGGCAGCGGGCCCGCGGCGTAGTCGAAGACGAAGTACTGGGAGCCGTCGAGGTTGGAGCCGATCGGCCACACCTGGAAGTTGGTGTCGATCAGCGCGGTCTGGCCGAAGAGCGCCTTGAACACCGGCATGACGACGATCTGCAGCACGGTCACGCCGTTGCTGAGGATGAAGAACATGAGGAACTTCGACATCTCCGGGTGGCGCTCGCTGAAGCCACCCCACATCGTGCGGATCTTCGAGAACATGAGGGTCTACTCCTTGGCTGGTCAGCGGGCTTCGGTGAGCGCGCGCGTGAGGTCTTTGGCGGTGCGCCGGTTGCGGAGGAATCCGCCGATGATGGCCCGCAGTCCGCGGAGGTGGTGGCCGTTGGCGAGGGTGACGATGCCGTCGACCATCTCGTCGCTGACCATGCCATTGGTCATCTTTCCCAGCGCCCTGAAGGGCATGTTGTACAGGAACGCGATGTTGAGATCCGGCTCTCCCTTGGCCTCGCTCCGGAGGCGGAGGGTGTTGAGGACCCAATGCGCGAACCTCGCGAGCGGGCTGCGGGCGCGGCGCATATCCCCGAGCGGATCGTTGCGGTCGAGGCCGGCCGAGACGCTCTCCTGCGGCACGGTGACGCCCAGCAGGTCGCTGAACTCGTCGTCGGTGAGGCCGCGGAGCATGGCGGTGCGCAGCGTGGCGGGCGCGACGGCGGGGCTGAGGGTCACGCCGGGGACGTGCAGTTCGCCGCTCAGCCGGATGTCTGCCGAGCTGGCCCCGACGTGGACGCGACGGGTCGCGTCCTCGGTCACCCAGGCGTCGGCGGCGGCGTCGAAGTGGCGCCACGTGTAGGCGTCGAAGGCGATGCTGACACGGCGGGACTCGCCGGGCGCCAGCCTGACCTTGACGAAGCCCTTGAGCTCCTTGTCGGCGCGCACCACGGCGCTGCCGGGCGTCGAAACGTACAGCTGCGCGACCTCCGAGCCGGCCACCTCACCGGTGTTGGTGACGGTGAACTCGGCCCCGGCCTCGCTGAGCTGGAGGTCCGAGTAGCTGAAGGTGGTGTAGCTGAGCCCGTGGCCGAACGGGTAGCGGACGGCCCGCCCTGCGGCCTCCGCGTGGCGGTAGCCGACGAAGAGGCCCTCGCGGTAGACGCTGGTGCGGCCTTCGGCCGGGAAGCGGCCGAAGGTGGGAGTGTCGCTCAGCGCCATCGGGTAGGTCTCGCAGAGCTTGCCTGATGGGGTGGCCTGCCCGGTCAGCAGCCGGATCGAGGCCTCCGCGCCGGCCTGGCCGGAGAGGTATCCGTGCAGGACCGCGCGGGTCTGTTCGACCCAGCCCATGTCGACGACGGAGCCCGCGCTCAGCACCACCACGACGTCCGGGTTGGCGGCGGACACCGCGCGCAGCAGGGAGAGCTGCGCGTCGGGCAGGTCGATGTGACGGCGGTCCACGCCCTCGGACTCGCTGATCTCGTCCAGGCCGAGGTACAGCACCACCACGTCGGCGGCCTTGGCCTTGGCCACGGCCTCCCGCTCCAGCTCGGCGTCGGCGGGGGAGTGCCGACGGTAGCCCTGGGCGTAGGCGACGAGGTCCAGCCCACTGGCTGTGATTGCCTCGCGGGCGCTGGTGAGTCGGGTGGGGTTGACGGCGGAGGAGCCCGCGCCCTGGTACCGCGGCGTGTCGGCCATGTCGCCGATGAGCGCCACGCGGGTCCCGGGGGCCAAGGGGAGGAGCGTGCCCTCGTTGCGCAGCAGGACCATAGACTCCTCGGCGGCGCGCCGGGCGATGCCGTGGTGGGCGTCCCGGTCGATCTCCGGTCGAGGGGTCTGACGGGCGCCGAGCGCCAGCCGCACCACCTCGGCCGACCTGGCGGTCAGGTCGGCCTCGGCGAGGCGGCCGTCGCGGACGGCCTCCACCAGTTGGCGCACCGAGTCGAGACCCGGCGCGGGCATTTCAAGGTTGGCTCCCGCGGCCACGGCCGCGACGGCGTCGTTGCTGCCGCCCCAGTCGCTGATGACCACGCCGTCGAAGCCCCACTCGTCGCGGAGGATGTCGGTCAGCAGGTGCCGGCTCTCGTGGGCGTAGGTGCCGTTGACGAGGTTGTACGAGCTCATGAGCGCGCGGGGCGCGGCCTCGCGGACCACGATCTCGAAGGCCGTGAGGTACAGCTCGCGCAGCGTCCGCTCGTCGACGACGGAGTCCGACGACATGCGGCGCAGCTCCTGGCTGTTGACGGCGAAGTGCTTCGGTGTCGCGGCCACGCCCTCGGCCTGGATTCCGCGGACGTAGGCGGCGGCCAGCTTGCCGCTCAGGTACGGGTCCTCCGAGAAGTACTCGAAGTTGCGGCCGCCCAGCGGGCTCCGCTTGAGGTTGAGGCCGGGGCCGAGCAGGACGTCGACGTCGAGGGCGCGCGCCTCGCGGCCCAGCGCGTGCCCCACCTCCTCGGCCAGCCCGGGGTCCCAGCTGCAGGCCACGGTGGCCGAGGTGGGGAAGCAGGTGGCGGGCTCGGAGGCGTTCAGCCCGAGGTGATCGCCCGACCCCATCTGCTTGCGGACGCCGTGCGGGCCGTCGGCCATGAAGAACGAGGGGACGCCGTGGCGGGGAAGGTCGCGGGACTCCCAGACGTTCTTGCCGCTGAGCACGGCAGCCTTCTCCAGCGTCGTCAGGTTTTCGATCATGGCATCTCCGGTGATGGGCGTCCCGGGGCCGCGGCGGCGACCCGGGAGGGGATACCGCACAATCAATCACGACCACCCGCGGTGCCCCCGTGGCCGCTGCACAACCGGCACGATCACCGGCACGATCCGTCGCGTGCGGCGTGAGGTAGGCCACGGGAGGCAGGCCCATCAGGGTCGGTGTCCGGGCCCAGGCTGAGGCGCCTCACGTCGATCGCGGACGCCGCGATCACGCCGTGCCGGCGGTCCTCCCGTTGACCGCCCCACTGCCCACTGGACAAGGGGCGACGGGCGAACAGGGGTAGTTCCCCAGGGTATCTCAGGTTGGTCGGACCGACTATCTCGGGGGTGCCGTTCCGGGGGGCGGGGCAGCATGGTTGTATTACCCCATGACAGCCCGAAAGATCGGCGTGACGGAGCTTGTACTCCGAGACGCGCATCAGAGTTTGATGGCGACCCGCATGGCCATGGAGGACATGGTCGGCGCCTGCGAGGACATCGACCAGGCTGGTTACTGGTCAGTCGAATGCTGGGGTGGCGCGACGTTCGACGCGTGCATCCGATTCCTGAACGAGGACCCCTGGAAGCGTCTGCGCACCTTCCGCGAGTTGATGCCCAACTCGCGCCTGCAGATGCTGCTGCGCGGCCAGAACCTCCTCGGTTACCGCCACTACGAGGACATGGTCGTCGAGAAGTTCGTGGAGAAGTCCGCCGAGAACGGCATGGACGTCTTCCGGGTCTTCGACGCCCTCAACGACCCCCGCAACATGGCCCACGCCATGGCGGCCGTGAAGAAGGTGGGCAAGCACGCCCAGGGCACCATCTGCTACACCATCTCACCGGTGCACACCGTCGAGGGCTACATCAAGCTCGCCGGCCAGCTGCTGGACATGGGTGCCGAGTCCATCGCGCTGAAGGACATGGCCGCGCTCCTGCAGCCGCAGCCCGCCTACGACATCATCCGCGGCATCAAGGAGACCTACGGCGACGTTCAGATCAACGTCCACTGCCACTCCACCACCGGCGTCACGCTCGTGTCGCTGATGAAGGCCATCGAGGCCGGCGCGGACGTCGTGGACACCGCGATCTCGTCGATGTCGCTCGGCCCCGGCCACAACCCCACCGAGTCGCTCGTCGCGATGCTCGAGGGCACCGGGTACACCACGGACCTGGACATGGACCGCCTCCTCAAGATCCGCGACCACTTCGCCGGCGTCCGCCCGAAGTACAAGGAGTTCGAGTCGGCCACCCTGGTGGACACCGACATCTTCTCCTCGCAGATCCCCGGCGGCATGCTGTCGAACATGGAGTCCCAGCTCAAGGCGCAGGGCGCGGGGGACCGCATCCGCGAGGTGATGGAGGAGGTCCCGCGGGTCAAGGCCGACGCCGGTCACCCGCCACTGGTCACCCCGTCGTCGCAGATCGTGGGCTCGCAGGCCGTGTTCAACGTGCTCATGGGCCGCTACAAGGTCATGACCGGCGAGTTCGCCGACCTCATGCTCGGCTATTACGGCGAGTGCCTGGGGGAGCGCAACCCCGAGGTCATCGAGCTGGCGCAGAAGCAGACCAAGAAGGACATCATCACGGGCCGCCCCGCGGACTACCTCAAGCCCGAATGGGATGAGCTGAACACCCAGGCCGCGGCCCTCGAGGGCTTCGACGGATCCGAGGAGGACGTCCTCACCAACGCGATGTTCCCCGGTGTCGCGCCTGCGTTCTTCAAGACCCGCGATCAGGGCCCCAAGAGCGTCGCCAAGACCACCGAGCAGCTCAACACCGAAAAGGTCGCCGCCGCGTCGCACCAGGGCATCACCGGTCCCATCAAGTACAAGGTGACGCTCGCCGGCCGCGAGCACCACGTCGCCGTCGAGCCAGTCTGAGGAGCCACGAATGCCTAAGGAACACACCATGGCCGAGCGCCTCGAGCAGCTCGCCGAGAAGCGCGCCCACGTCTACGCGGGCGGCGGCGAAGCCAAGCTGCAGAAGCACCGCGACAAGGGCAAGCTGACGGCCCGCGAGCGGATCAGCGCGCTCGTCGACGACGGCTCCTTCCAGGAGACCGGCGCCTTCCGCACGAACCGCACCACCACCTTCGGGATGGACACGGCCGACATGCCCGCCGACGGCGTGGTCACCGGTTCGGCCTACGTGCTGGGCCGCCCGGTGCACCTGGCGAGCCAGGACTTCACCGTCATGGGCGGCTCCGCCGGCGAGGCGCACTCGATCAAGGTCACCGAGAGCCTCAAGGCCTCGCTGACCACCGGTACGCCCTTCGTCTTCATCAACGACTCGGGCGGCGCCCGCGTGCAGGAGGGCATCGACTCGCTCTCGGGCTACGGCAAGGTGTTCTACGCCAACGTCCTCCTCTCGGGTGCCGTGCCGCAGATCTCCATCATCTCCGGCCCCTGCGCCGGCGGTGCCGCCTACTCGCCTGCGCTGACGGACTTCATCATCCAGACCCGCAAGGCCCACATGTTCATCACGGGCCCCGGCGTGATCAAGCAGGTCACCGGCGAGGACGTGTCGCAGGACGAGCTGGGTGGCGCCGATGCGCACATGGCACGCTCCGGCGTGGTCCACTTCGTGGCCGACGACGACGAGCAGGCCATCCTCATCGCCAAGAAGCTGCTGAGCTTCCTGCCGCAGAACAACACCGAGGACGCCCCCATCGTCGATCCCGACGACGTGGTGGAGCCCAACCCGAAGCTCCGCGACATCCTGCCCGTCCAGTCCAACAAGGGCTACGACGTGCGCGAGGTCATCACCGAGATCGTGGACCACGCGGACTTCCTCGAGGTCCAGGCCGGCTGGGCGAAGAACATCGTGGTTGGCTTCGGCCGGATCGTGGGCCGCACCATCGGCATCATCGCCAACCAGCCCAGCGTCATGTCCGGCGTGCTCGACATCGACTCCTCGGACAAGGCGAGCAAGTTCGTCCGCTTCTGCAACGCGTTCAACATCCCTGTGGTGAACCTCGTCGACGTCCCGGGCTTCCTGCCCGGCGTCGCCCAGGAGCACAACGGCATCATCCGCCACGGCGCGAAGATGCTGTACGCCTACTCCGCGGCCACCGTCCCGAAGATCACCGTCGTCATGCGCAAGGCCTACGGCGGCGCGTACCTGGCGATGTGCTCGAAGGACCTGGGCGCGGACAAGGTGCTCGCATGGCCCACCGCGGAGATCGCGGTGATGGGCGCGGAGGGCGCGGCCAACGTCGTGTTCCGCCGCGAGATCGACGCCGCCGAGGACAAGGCCGCACGTCGCGCCGAGCTGGTCGAGGAGTACCGCGAGACGTTCTCCACCCCGTACATGGCCGCGAGCCGTGGCCTGGTGGACGACATCATCGATCCCGCCGACACCCGTCGCGAGATCGCCATGGCGCTCGAGCTGCTCGTCGGGAAGCGCGAAGTGCGTCCCGCCAAGAAGCACGGCCTCGGCCCGGCCTGATCGGGGGATCGTCATGGAAGACACCACACTGCAGGAGTTGCGCGACGCCGTCGCGGCTCTGACGGAGAAGGTGGCCGCCCTCGAGGCTCGGGTCGAGTCTCTCGAGGACTGCCGCCAGATCCCGGAGGCCGACCTCGTCGCCATCGGCGCCGCAGTGGCCGCGTACTTCGGCCACAAGGCCAAGGTGCGGGCCATCCGCTACGGGTCGCAGACCAGGTGGGCCGCGGCCAGCCGCGCCCGCGTCCACGACCGCTCCGTCCCCCACGTCCGCTGACACAGCCACAGGAGAACCAATGAAACTGAAGGTCACCGTCAACGAGACGGAATACGAGATCGACGTCGAGGTCGAGGAGGAGGAGCGCCAGGGCATGGGGCCGGTGATCATCGGCGTCAACGCCGGTGCCAACCCCATCCCGACCAAGGCCTCCGTGTCCGCGGTCAGCTCCAACGCCGTCGTGGCCCCGCTGGCCGGGTCGGTCGCGCGGGTGCTGGTGAAGGTCGGCGACGAGATCGAGGCAGGGCAGGTCCTGCTCCTCCTCGAGGCCATGAAGATGGAGACCGAGATCACCGCCCCCGCCGCGGGCGTCGTCTCGGCCATCCTCGTCGCCCCCGGCGACGCGGTCCAGGGCGGGCAGGCGCTCATCGAGCTCTGACCAACCGCAGATCTAAGACGGGCCCCGGGTGCAGCCGCACCCGGGGCCCGTCGCTTTCCCCGCGCGTCGTCCCGGCCGCGCTCACCTCGTGTGCACGAAACGCCGTCGCGAGTCAGCGTCGTGCACCGTGGCGACGTCGGGGCGCAGATGAGACGGCGTGTCGTGTACCTCCCGGTGGGCCCGGAGCCGGTGCGAGGGGCGTAGAGTCCGAGCTACGGGGGACCATCGCGTGGGGGCCGGCGACGGCGGCGGCACAGAGTCCGTGCACACCGCTCCGGTTGATCCCTGACGGGGGCCCAGCCGTCACCAGAACGCCAGAAAGGCACCCGCATGAAGCACCGCCTCCTCACCGGACTGCTGGCAGGCGCCGCAGCCCTCACCCTCGCCGTCTCGGCGGTGGCCCCGGCCGCCGCTGGACCGACCACGCCCAACCGTGGGCGCTACGCCGCGCTGGGCGACTCCTACGCAGCAGGGGTGGGCAACACGCCCCTGCCCCGCTCGGGTGACTCGGGCCGTTCGTCCGAGGCGTACCCGGTTCTCCTGGCCGGAGCCGCCAACAAGGTGACCTTCCTCGCCGAGAGCGGCGCCACCACGGTCAGCGTCCTGCAGGAGCAGGTGCCGATGGTCCCGGGCGGCGCGCGGCAGATCACGCTCACGGTCGGTGGCAACGACGTGGGCTTCGGTACCGTCGCCATCACCTGCGCGACCACACCCGCTGCATGTTCGACGGCCCTCGCAGGCTCTGCTGCGGCGTTGGTGCCAATGCGGGCCGGACTCGAGTCCCTCATCGAGGCCCTGCAGGCCAAGGCCCCCAACGCGACCATCTACGTCACGGGATACCCGAAGCTCTTCCAGCCCCTCAACCCCGCCCCTTCGGTGTTCGTCTGTCCCGCGCTCTCGGCCGTTCTTCCGGGTGTTGACCCGGCGAACCTCGCTTTGGCCGATAGCGCCGTCTTGGCGCTCAACGCGACCATCGCCGCGGAGGCGGCCGAGAATGGCGCCGTATACGTCGATGTGACCGCCGAGTTCGAGGGATTCGGGTTGTGCACCGCCCCGGGTTCCCTCATCAACCCGCCGATTTCTGCCTCTCCGGGTGAGTTCGCTCCGGCGAGCCTGCACCCGACCGCCGCTGGTCAGGAGGCCTACGCCGCGGCCGTCGAGGACGCCGGGTTCGTCACCGGCTGAGCCCCGCCCTACTGCCCCCACAGGCGGGCGCGCCCGGCCGTTTCGGTGACCGGGCGCGCCCGTTCTGGCAGGCTGGAGCAATGACCGAGTTCACCTTCGCCACCGCCACGTCGATCCGGTTCGGGGTGGGGGTCGCGGCTGAGTTGCCGCACCACAGCCGCCGCCTCGGCGAGCGGCCGTTCGTCCTCACCGGCCGCAACACCCACCGCCACGCGGAGGTGCTCCGCGACATCTCCGACGTCGGCTCCTTCGCCCTGAGCGGCGAGCCCAGCTTCGATGACGCCCGCGCGGCGGTCGGCGCCGCGCGCGAGGCAGGGGCGGACCACATCATCGGCATCGGCGGGGGAGCGGTGGTGGACCTGGCGAAGGTGGTGGCCGCGCTGGCCGCGGGCGACACGGACCCGATGGACCACGCCGAGGTGATCGGCAGCGGCCACCCGCTCCCACACGCCTCGCTGCCGTTCCTCGCCCTGCCCACCACGTCCGGCACCGGTTCGGAGGTGACGGCCAACGCGGTGCTCACCTCCGTCGAGCACCGGGTGAAGGTGTCGTTGCGTGGCCCCTCGATGCTCGCGACGGTGGCGCTGGTGGACCCGGCCCTCACCGTCTCATGCCCCCCTCTGGTCACGGCGCAGTCGGGCATGGACGCGCTGACCCAGTGCCTGGAGCCCCTCACCTCCCGCTTCGCCAACCCCATGGTCGATGCGCTGGCCACGTCCGGGCTCCGTGCGGCGGCCCGGGGGCTCGCCCGCGCGGTCGCGGAGGGTGAGGACATGGAGGCCCGCACCGACATGGCGTACTGCTCGCTCATGGGCGGGCTCTCGCTGGCCAACGCCAAGCTCGGCGCGGTCCACGGCTTCGCGGGGCCCCTGGGAGGAGTCACCGGAGCCCCGCACGGGGCCGTCTGCGCGGCGCTTCTGCGGGTGGTCACCCGCACCAACATCCACGCGATGAGCACGCGCGAACCCGGGAACCCCGCCCTGCAGAAGTACGTCGTGGCCGCGGAGGCGCTCACCGGCCGACCACAGGACGCGGATCCCGGGCGCGTCGGTGAGACCCTGGACGCCTGGCTCGAGGACCTCGAGGAGAGCCTGCAACTCCCCGGGCTGGCCGAGTTGGGGCTTGCCGAGTCGGACCACGACGCCGTCGTCGACGCGGCCATGAAGGGCAGCTCGATGAAGGGCAACCCGATCACGCTGACCCGCGACGAACTCCTGGCGATCCTCCGCGACGCGGCATGACGGGTGGGCCTTGCGGCCCGGTACGCTGAACGACACACTGCGGCTTCCGGCCCTGGCGCGAACTCAAGGAGGATGGGTGGACCACGACGACGCTCAGCAGGCGGACCCATCACTCACGTCAGGTGAGCAGGCCCCACCAGTGGCCAGCGGCCCGGAGGCCGATCCGGCCGCCACCGCGGCGTCGATCCCTGATCCCCGGCCGGGCCGCCCCAGCGACGCGCTGCCCGGGCCGGACCCGCTGGAGCCCGTCGACCGCGCCGACGTCATCGGACAGGGCGGCCGCTGGCTCGCGCTGTGGGCGGGGCGCTTCCTGCTCATCGCGCTGGCACTCGCCGCGCTGGGCTGGGCGTTCGGGCAGTTCTGGGACGGCATCCTGCCCGTCCTCCTCGCCCTCCTGCTCACCTCCGTCCTCTGGCCTGCGACGGCGGCCCTCAAGCGCGCAGGTGTCCCGTACGCGCTGGGCGCCGCGATCTCCCTGCTCGGCGGCGTCGCCATCATCGCCGGCCTGATCGCGAGCATCGCTCCGAGCGTGGCCAAGCAGTGGCCCGAGCTGTCCTCGCAGGCGGTGGAGGGAGTCCGCCGGCTGCAGGAATGGGCGGCTGGACCGCCGCTCAACCTGCGCGACGAGCAGCTCAACGACTGGATCACGCAGGGGCTGGACTACCTCCAGTCCCGGGCCGGGCAGATCTTCTCGCAGGCGCTCAGCCTGGGGGGCAGCGTCGGCAACGTGCTGGTCACCCTGGTGCTCATGCTGGTGCTCACCTTCTTCTTCCTCAAGGACGGCGCCAGCTTCCTGGGCTGGACCCGGAAGGTTGTGGGGCGCCGGGCCGGCTTCCACGCCACCGAGCTCCTGACGAGGCTCTGGGGCACCGTCTCGGGCTACATCCGCACCCAGGCGATCGTCAGCTTCGTCGACGCATTCTTCATCGGGCTCGGGCTGGCCCTGCTCGGCGTGCCACTGGCCTTCCCGCTCGCCGTCATCACCTTCATGGCCGGCTTCATCCCGATGGTCGGGGCTGTGACGGCCGGCGCCTTCGCCGTGCTGGTGGCCCTGGTCTCCAACGGGTTCACCACGGCACTGCTGGTGCTGGGCCTGATCCTCCTGGTCCAGCAGCTCGAGGGCAACGTCCTCCAACCCATGCTCCAGTCCAGGGTCATGCAGCTGCACCCGGTGGTGGTGCTGCTCGCCGTGGTGCTCGGCAGCGTGTGGTTCGGCATCATCGGAGCCTTCCTGTCGGTCCCCGTGGCCGCGGCACTCGCCGTCGTGTTCCGCTATCTGGGAGATCTCATCGACCTGCGGACGGGCGAGAGGTCAGCCGACGAGATCCAGTGGGCCACGGCCGACGGCCACGTGGTGGCCAGCGAGTCCGTGCGGGCCGCCCAGTTCTTCAACGCTCTGGTGAAACTGCGGCGCACCCGGCACGCCGAGGAGGTGGCGGCCGCGGCCCCCGGGGACGCGGCTCCCGGGGACGAGCACGCCGACGGCGCCCACGCGTCGTGGATCGACAGGATGCGGCGACGGCGCACCTGACGCGGGGTCACCGCGGCTGGCGGTACACCTTGTGCTGCGCCGCCTGGGCCCGGGGGCGGATCGTCAGCCGATCGACGTTGACGTGCGACGGGCGGGTGGCCATCCACGTGATCGCGTCCGCCACGTCCTCGGCGGTCAGCGGCTCCGCCACGCCCTCGTAGACCGCGGCGGCGCGCTCCTCGTCGCCCCCGAAGCGCGTTACGGAGAAGCCCTCGGTGCGCACCATTCCAGGGCAGATCTCCGTGATGCGCACCGGCACGTCGTAGAGCTCCAGGCGCATGGACTCGACGACGGCGCGCTCGCCCGCCTTCGCGGCGCAGTAGCCGGCGCCGCCCTCGTACCCGGAGTCGGCCGCCGTCGACGTGACGAACACGATGACGCCCTCCGCCGCGACCAGCGCCGGGAGGAGCGCCTTGGTGACGCGGGTGGTGCCGATCAGGTTGGTCTGGATCATGGCGGACCACGCGTCGAGATCCGCGTCGCTCACGGGCTCCAGCCCCAGGGCCCCTCCGGCGTTGTTGACCAGCACGTCCAGGCTGTCCCCGACCGCCGTCGCCAGGCGGGCCACGTCGTCGTCGACGGTGATGTCGCACTCGACGGCCAGCCCGCCGATCTCCGCGGCGAGCGCCTCGATGCGATCGGCCCGGCGCGCGGCGCAGACCACCCGGTATCCCTCACGGGCCAGCATGCGCGCGCTGGCCGCGCCGATCCCTGAACTGGCGCCTGTCACCACAGCTGTCTTCATGCTCGTCACTCTAGCCACGAGGGATGGCCCGCGCCCGGACGCGGCGATGGGCGCCCGGTCACCCGAGCGCCCATCGATGGAATTCAGGTCAGCGCTTGCCCTGGTTCTTCACTGCCTCGATCGAAGCGGCGGCGGCCTCGGGATCGAGGTACCGGCCGCCGGGGGTGACCGGCTTGAAGTCCTCGTCGAGCTCGTAGAACAGCGGGATGCCGGTGGGGATGTTCAGCCCCGCGATCGCCTCGTCCGAGATGCCGTCCAGGTGCTTGACGAGCGCGCGCAGCGAGTTGCCGTGCGCCGTCACCAGAACGGTCTTGCCCTCGGCCAGGTCCGGGACGATGTGCGCCTCCCAGTACGGCAGCATGCGGTGCACGACGTCCTTCAGGCACTCGGTGCGGGGCCGGTCCGCCTCGGGGATGTCCGAGTAGCGCGGGTCGTGGTGCTGTGAGAACTCGTCGTCGACGTCGATGAGCGGCGGCGGGGTGTCGTAGCTGCGGCGCCACAGCATGAACTGCTCCTCGCCGTACTGCGCCAGGGTCTGCGCCTTGTCCTTGCCCTGCAGCGCCCCGTAGTGGCGCTCGTTCAGGCGCCAGCTGCGCTTCACGGGGATCCAGTGACGGTCGCAGCCGTCCAGCGCCAGGTAGGCGGTGTGGATGGCGCGGCGCAGCAGGGAGGTGTGCAGGATGTCGGGCAGCAGGCCTTCGGCCTTGAGGAGGCCGGCCGCAGCCTTGCCCTCCGCGATGCCCTTCTCGTTGATGTCCACGTCCACCCAGCCGGTGAACAGGTTCTTGGCGTTCCACTCGCTCTCGCCGTGGCGGAGCAGGATCAACTTCGCGGTCATGCCGCAAACCCTACAGGCGATGACGCCGCCGCTGTCGGGCAGGGATGCGAAAGGCCGGCGCGCCCCCCAGGGAAGCACGCCGGCCCGTCACGTTGATTCAGGCGTTGGGCCAGTCCTCGCCCTCCGGCACGTCTCCGGTGGTGATGTAGATGACGCGCCGGCCGACGGCGACGGCGTGGTCCGCGAACCGCTCGAAGTAGCGGCCCAGCAGGGCCACGTCGACTGCCCCCTCCACCGAGATGCCGGAGTTCTCACCCAGCATGAGCGTGAACTGCTCGCGCCGCAGGACGTCCATCCGCTCGTCGATCTCGACCAGGCGCTGGGCGGCGACGGCGTCGCGCTTCTGCAGCGACTCGCGCGCCAGCCCGACGATCTCGATCGCGATCTGCGCCATCTCCCGGAAGCTGCCGGTGAACTCGTCCGGCACCGCGTTGGCCGGGTAGCGCAGCCGGGCGATCTTCGCCACGTGCGCGGCGAGATCACCCATGCGGGCCAGCTCGAAGACCACCCGGATGGCCGAGACGATGGTGCGCAGCTCCCCGGCCACGGGGGCCTGGAGGGCCAGGAGGGAGAGGCACTTGTACTCCATCTCCTCGTGCATCCGGTCCAGCTCGGCGTCGTTGGTGATGACTGCCTCGGCCCGCGTCAGGTCTGCCGTCAGCAGCGACTCTGCGCCCTCGCGGATGGCCACCTCAACCAGTTCCGCCATGGAAACGAGGTTGTCGATGATGGAGTCGAGCTCCTCGTGGTAGCTGGTGCGCATGTGCGGGCTCCTTGTGTCTCAAATCAAGAGTGAGTCTAGCCGTGGCGGAGACCCACCCGAACGCTATTGGCCCCGGGTAGCAGGGCGTTTCCCCCCGATGAACCCACGGTGAACAGCCGGTGAAGTCTGCACGACGACGCCCGTCGCCGGCCCATCATGGACCGGACGGCCCGCGCGTGGCCCCATATGATGAAGGCATGCACCCAGCCCTCGCCGGACTCATCGGGGCGGGTGTGATGTTCCTGGTGTGCCTGTTCGCGTACCTGCTCCTGCGCGGGCGCCAGGACTGGCGGCAGCTGGAGGCCCAGCGCATGGCCGCCAAGGCCTCGCTCGAGTTGCGCGACGTGCTGGACACCATCGCCTCGGGGGCGGTGCTGGTGGGGCCCCACGACGAGATCCTCATCGTCAACGAGACCGGGGTAGCGCTCAATCTCGCGCGCGGCAGCCGGGTCGGTTTCCCCGAACTGCTCGAGCTGGTCCGCCAGGTCCGCTCCTCGCAGTTGCCCTACCGCGGCCCCGTGGTGAGGGATCTGCACCCGGGCGCGGAGCGGCTCGAACTGACCACCCGCATCGCCCCGATGATCGACGACAACGTGCTCGTGATCGCCGAGGACGAGTCCTCCCAGAAGCGGGTCGAAGCGGTGCGGCGGGACTTCGTCGCCAACATCTCCCACGAGTTGAAGACCCCCATCGGGGCGATCTCGGTTCTGGCCGAGGCCATCGACGCGGCCAAAGATGACCCGGAGAGTGTGGAGCGGTTCGTGGCGCGCATGCAGCTGGAGACCGCCCGCCTCGCGGAACTGGTCAACCAGATCATCGACCTCTCGAGGCTCCAATCCACCGACCCCCTGCTGAGCCGTGAGGTGGTGGACGTGGCAGAGGTGGTCGCCGAGGCGATCTCCCGCTCCCAGGAGAGGGCGAACCAGCGCGGCGTCTCGCTCATCCTCGCGCGCACCACGCATGCCAGCGTGATGGGGGACCGGTGGCAGCTCGCGGACGCGGTCACGAACCTGGTGCAGAACGCCATCAACTACTCCGACGAGAAGGCGCGCGTCACCCTCAGCATCCTTCCCGTCACCGCGGACGGGGACGAGTTCGTCGAGATCAAGGTCTCCGACAACGGCATAGGCATCAAGCCCGAGGACCAGGAGCGCGTGTTTGAGCGCTTCTACCGCGTGGACTACGGGAGGTCGCGGCAGAGCGGCGGCACCGGGCTCGGCCTGTCCATCGTGCGGCACATCGCCAACGCGCACGGCGGCACGGTTCGGGTGTGGTCCCGCCCGGGCCAGGGGTCCACGTTCACCGTGCGGCTGCCCGCCTACCTGGGCCCGGAGCCCACAGACACCGACCCGGACACAGACGAGGAGGCCTAGATGACCCGCATCCTGATCATCGAGGACGAGGATTCCTACCGCGACGCGACCAGCTTCATGCTCCGCAAGGAGGGATTCGACGTGGTCACGGCGGCCGACGGCGCGGAGGGCCTCGCGGAGTTCGACAAGGTGGGGGCAGACCTGGTCCTGCTGGACCTGATGATGCCCGGCATCCCCGGGGTGGAGGTGTGCCGCCAGCTGCGTGCGCGTGGGAACGTCGCGATCGTCATGGTCACCGCCCGGGACTCCGAGGTCGACAAGGTGGTGGGCCTGGAGCTGGGGGCCGACGACTACGTCACCAAGCCGTTCAGCCACCGCGAGCTGGTGGCCCGCATCCGGGCCGTCCTGCGCCGCGGCCAGGACATGGTGCTGCTCCCGGATGTGGTCGAGGTGAGCGGCGTGCGGATCGACGTGGAGCGTCACCAGGTCAACGTCGACGGGCAGGACGTGCGCCTCGCGCTACGCGAATTCGAGCTCCTGGAGCTGCTGCTGCGCAACGCCGGACGGGTGATGACGCGGGGGCAGCTGATCGACAGGATCTGGGGGAGCGACTACGTGGGCGACACCAAGACCCTCGACGTGCACATCAAGCGGCTCCGTTCGAAGATCGAGCGTGATCCGTCGAACCCCGAGCGCCTCGTCACCGTGCGCGGGTTGGGCTACAAGTTCGAGGGGTGAGGGCCCGCCTCAGGCGTTGGCCTGCTCCCATGCCTCGGCGAAGTCGGGATGATCGGCCGACACCACGGGCACGCTGAGCTGGACGCTCTGCCCGCCGTCGAACTGCACGGACACCTGGGCGAGACGTCCCACGATCAGCTCCGAGGTGTTGAACGAGGTCTCCGAGCCGTCGAGGATGATGGTCCTGCCCTTGGGGATCTCGGCCTCGAACGGGACGGCGTTGAGCTCGCCGAAGGAGCCGTCCTCCAACTCGGCGGCGTAGCCGAGGCCGACCACCTGGGCGGGCTCGTCGCGGGAGGCGATGCCGCCGACGATCATGCCGGCGCCCTCGCCGTCGGTGAGGACCACGAAATTGCGCAGCTTGAGGCCGCCCTGGTCGGTCTGGACCCCTGCGGCGGGCGGCGCGCCGTACTCCCACTGGCCGGCCGTGCAGCCGCTCAGCGAGGCGGCGAGCGCAACGGTGGCGACGAGGGCCGCGGTGCGGCGCAGGGTCTTGCTCATGGGTCCTCCGGCTGTGGGGGCGTGCGGCTAGGCACATCCTAACCGGATCGGCGCTGCGTGTACCACGAAGCCTCCACCGGTGGGCCCCTGGGGTGGCCTAAGACGCGCGGTCTGGGCCGTTGTGGCGCGGGCTGCTAGAATCGAGGCTGGGAAAGGGGTCAGTGAGAATGACTTTTTCGATCGGTGAAACGGTGGTCTACCCCAATCATGGGACGGCTGTCATTGAAGACATCGAGAACAAGACCATCAAAGGCGAGGACAGGCTCTACCTTGTCCTTCGCGTCATCGGACAGAACGACCTGGTGATCAGCGTTCCAGCGTGCAACCTGGACCTGGTCGGCGTGCGGGACGTCGTGGATGCAGACGGACTGGAGAAGGTGTTCTCGGTGCTCCGCGCTGAGCACACCGAGGAGCCGGCAAACTGGTCCCGCCGGTTCAAGGCCAACATGGAGAAGCTGCACTCCGGCAACGTGATCAAGGTCTCCGAGGTCGTCCGCGACCTCTGGCGCCGTGACCGCGACAAGGGCCTCTCCGCAGGTGAGAAGCGGATGCTGGCCAAGGCCCGCGCCATCCTGATCGCCGAGCTCGCGCTCGCCGAGCAGACAGCAGAGGACAAGGCCGAGATCATGCTCGACGAGGTCCTCGCCTCCTGATACAAAACCAGACATCGTAGTGTCACAGCTTGATAAGCCGGTCGTCGCCGTTGTGGTGGCGGCCGGTTCTGGTTCCCGGCTCGGCGCCGCCCTGCCGAAGGCGCTGGTCGAACTCGACGGCGTCCCCCTCGTCCGCCGCGCCGTCGACGCACTGGCAGACGGCGGCGTGACGCAGGTCGTCGTCACAATTCCCGACGGCATGGCCGAGCCGTTCGGGCGCGCCCTCGAGGGCGCCGCGCTCCCCGTGACGTGCGTCGTGGGCGGGGCCACCCGGCAGGACTCCGTACGGATCGGCCTGGCCGCGCTCGACGCGCCGGACCACGCGGTGGCGCTCGTGCACGACGCGGCCCGCGCGCTGGTGCCGCCGGGCGTGGTCCGGGCGGTCGCGGTCGCGGTCGCGGAGGGTGCCGAGGTGGTCATCCCCGTGGTGCCGGTGGTGGATTCGATCCGGCGGGTTGAGCAGCACGGCTCACACGTCGTCGACCGCGCCCACCTGCGCGCGGTGCAGACGCCCCAGGCGGCGCGCCTCGACGCACTGCGGGCCGCGCACGCGCGGGTCGCGGCCGAGGGGATCGCGGTCACCGACGACGCGGCCGCCTGCGAGCACGCGGGGCTGCGCGTCACCCTCGTCGCGGGGCACCGCGACTCGTTGAAGGTCACCGAACCGATAGACCTGGTGCTGGCCCGGGCCGTCCTGGCCGAGCGGCGGCGCACACACACAGAGGAGCAGCCATGACCCGGGTAGGCATCGGCACGGACGTCCACCGGCTCGAACCGGGCGTCGAGCTGTGGGTGGCCGGCCTGCACTTCCCGCACGAGCCCGCCGGCCTCGCCGGCCACTCCGACGGCGACGTCGCCGCCCACGCGGCCTGCGACGCCCTGCTCGGCGCGGCGGGCCTGGGGGACCTGGGCAGCAACTACGGGACCGCTGAGCCCGAATGGGCCGGCGCCAGTGGCGTGGCGTTCCTGACCGAGACGGCCAGGCGCGTCCGCGCCGCCGGCTACCGGATCGGCAACGTGTCCATCCAGGTGATCGGCAACCGGCCCAAGCTCGCGCCCCGGCGCTCGGAGGCGGAGCGGCTGCTGAGCGCCGCCGTCGACGCCCCGGTCACGGTGAGCGCCACCACCACCGACGGGCTGGGGCTCACGGGTCGCGGCGAGGGGGTCGCGGCCATCGCCGTGGCGATGGTGTCCGTCGAGGCCTGACGGCGTGCGATAGGTTGCTGCTACCCGAGAGGAGGGCCCGCGATGAGCCGTCGTGCGCGTTGCTGGATGCTGGTCGCCGCCGCCCTGACGCTGCTGGCGTGGCCGTCCGCGGCCGTCGCGCAGGAGGGCTCGGGCACCGCTGAGGTCGTCGCCCGCGTGCAGGAGGACGGAAGCGTGCGCGTGACGCAGACGCTCACCTTCGACGCCCCCCGCGACGAGATCACCCAGGTCCTCGCGCTCCACCGCGACATCGACGCCTCCAGCTACCACCGGTTCCGCATCACCGACGTCGCGGCCACCGTCGACGGGCAGAGCGCAGACCTCGCCACCGCCACCACTGAAACGCACGTCGAGGTCAGGGTGGGCGTCGACGGGGTGGGCCCCGTGACTCTGACGTACGTGGTCGACGGCGCCACGCGCCTCGCGCAGGGGCAGGACGGCGAGCTCACCGTCATGGAGTGGCCCCTCGTCCAGGGCCTTCCCGTCGGCCTCACCCTCGTCGAGGGCAGCGTCGAGGGGCCCAGCACCCCGGAGATGATGGACTGCGCGGCCGGCCCGCCCGGCACGGTGGGCCGGTGCGCGGCGCTCCTCGGCGGCACCTTCGACCAACCCGGCGTGGCCTTCCAAGACGGTCCCCGCGGCCCGGGCGACGAGGTGGTCCTGACGGTGGCCTACCCCGCCGCCGAGGTCGCGGCCACTGATGACGTGCAGGTGCGGTGGAGCCTGGACCGCGCCTTCGAGGTGTCCTGGCCGTCGGTGCTGGCGGCCCTGGGGACGGCGCTCCTCGGAGCCGCCGCGGTCTACCTCCTCCATCGTCGTGCAGGCCGGGACTCGCCGCCGGCCGAGGCGCGGGCCGTCGGCTCGTTCACCCCCGTCGGTCATGGCGAGTCGGTGTTCCGTGTGCCGGAGGGGGTGCGCCCCGGCCACGTCGGCACGGTCGCCGACGAGCGGGTGGACCCCGTCGACGTGACCGCCACCCTGGTGGATCTCGCCGTGCGCGGGCACCTGCGGATCACCGAGCTGCCGCGGCCGAGCCACGGGCTCCTCGACTGGACGCTCGAGCCGACGGGCGCCCCCGTCGACGACCTGGCGGTGTTCGAGAAGGAGCTGCTGGCGGCGGTCGCCCCGGCGGGGGAGCCCACGCTGGTGTCGCGGCTGGCCGAACGACTCGAGGATCGCATCGAACGGATCCAGGACGCCCTGTACGACGACGTGGTGGCGCGCGGCTGGTTCGAGCGACGCCCGGACTCGACCCGCTCCTCCTGGCGGACCAGGGGGTACGTGGTCCTCGGCCTCGCGGCGATGGCGGCCGCCCTGCTGGTCGCGTTCACCACGCTGGGGCTCGTGGCGCTGGTGCTCCTGGCCGTGGGCGCCGCGGTGGTGTGGGTCGCCGACCGTATGCCGCGCCGGACGGCCGCTGGGGCGGCGCTGCTCGGCGGCCTGGGGGCCTTGTCCGCGCTCCTGGCCACCCACGCGACCACGGAGATGCCGCGCGGCCGCGAGCTCGAGGAGATCTCGCGGCTGCTCGGCTACACCGTCGTGCTGGGCGGGAGGGACCGCTGGCTGGCGGCCATGGTGGCCGCCGACGATGACGACACGGTCCCCGATCCCGCCGTGCTCGACTGGTACCACGCGCCGGAGACGTGGCACCTGCAGGACCTGCCGGCGTCGATGACGCAGTTCATCAACACCGTGCAGGGCGCGCTCTACTCCCGCTGACCCGTCCTCAGACCTCGAAGCCGGGGTACAGGGGGTGCATGCTCAGCAGCCGGTCCGCCTCCGCCAGCGAGCCCTGGCGGGCGTCGTCGGTGAGCTCGTACTTGGCCTTGCTGGGGGTCCCGGCGCTCGTCGTCGTGGGCGTGGTGGCGGTGAGGACTCCGGAGATCATGTCCGCGACCGCATCCATGTCCGACTCGGTGAATCCGCGCGACGTGAGCGCAGGAGTGCCGAGGCGGACACCGGTGGTGTACCAGGCGCCGTTCGGGTCGTGGGGGACCGCGTTGCGGTTGGTGACGATGCCGGACTCGAGCAGCGCTGCCTCCGCCTGCCGGCCCGTGAGCCCGAACGAGCGCACGTCCATCAGCACGATGTGGTTGTCGGTGCCGTCCGTGACAAGCTTCACGCCTCGGCGCATCAGGCCCTCGGCGAGCGCCTTCGCGTTGTCGGCCACCTGCTGCGCATAGGTGCGGAACTCCGCCGTGCGGGCCTCCGCCAGTGCCACGGCCTTGGCGGCCATGACGTGGGACAGGGGGCCGCCGAGCACCAGCGGGCAGCCGCGATCCACGGAGGGCGCGAACTCGGCGGTGGCCAGGACCATGCCGCCGCGCGGGCCGCGCAGGGACTTGTGGGTGGTGGTGGTGACGACGTGGGCGTGGGGCACCGGGTCCTCGTCCCCGGTGAACACCTTGCCGGCCACCAGGCCCGCGAAGTGGGCCATGTCCACCATCAGCACGGCGCCCACCTCGTCGGCGATCTCGCGCATCTTGGCGAAGTTCACCCGGCGCGGGTAGGCGGAGTAGCCCGCCACCAGGATCAGAGGCTTGAACTCGCGTGCCTGGGCGGCGAGGGCGTCGTAGTCCAGCAGCTGCGTCTCGGGATCGGTGCCGTAGGAGCGCTGGTGGAACATCTTGCCCGACACGTTGGGGCGGAAGCCGTGCGTGAGGTGGCCGCCGGCGTCGAGCGACATGCCCAGCAGCCGCTGGTCGCCGAAGCGGCGGCGCAGCGTCTCCCAGTCCGCCTCGGACAGCTCGGCCACGCCCTTGGCGCCGAACTCGGCGAGGGCGGGGGACTCCACCTTGTGGGCGAGGATGGCCCAGTATGCGGTGAGGTTCGCGTCGATGCCCGAGTGGGGCTGCACGTAGGCGTACTCGGCGCCGAACAGCTCACGCGCGTGCTCGGCGGCCACGGCCTCGACCGTGTCGACGTTCTGGCATCCCGCGTAGAACCGGTGCCCCACGGTGCCCT
Organism: Tessaracoccus yangjingae; assembly: GCF_055326235.1. Lineage (NCBI taxonomy): Bacteria > Bacillati > Actinomycetota > Actinomycetes > Propionibacteriales > Propionibacteriaceae > Tessaracoccus > Tessaracoccus yangjingae. The sequence goes on from NZ_JBUZNN010000002.1 coordinate 108,650, forward strand.
CGGCGTACTTGTCGCTCAGCCAGGTGCCCATGGTGGCGAGCACCGGGAGGCTGGCGTAGTTCTCGGACGCGATGAGCTTCAGCGACGCGCGCTGATCGGTGAGCTCCTGCCGCGTCGCCTGCGCGATGCGGGGCTCGACCTGCTCGATCATGCCGAGCAGGGTCCGGTAGGCCGACGAGATCGACTCGAGATCGCTCACAGTTCTCCTTGGGTTCACGGGTGTGGGACCAAATCTAGTCCTCCCGCGGCCCCGGGGCACTCCCGGGGCTGGCGGCTGGACGGCGCCAGGTCACTCCGACGGCGTGATCCCGGAGCGTTGCTGGCTCACCTCGTACAGGGCCACCGCCGCCGCGACGGAGGCGTTGAGCGACTCGATCCCGCTGACGATGGGGATGGAGACCAGCGCGTCGCAGTGCTCGCGCACCAGGCGGGCCAGGCCCTCGTCCTCCGAGCCGACGACGATGACCAGCGGCCCGTCCACGCCGGGGGCGCCGGAGACCGGCACCTCGCCCTCGCCGGCCAGGCCGATGACGGTGAAGCCCATCTTCGACGCCTGCTCGAGCGCGCGGTTGAGGTTGGTCGCCATCGCGATGGGCAGGCGCGCCGCGGCGCCGGCCGACGTCTTCCAGGCGGCGGCGGTCATCGACGCGGAGCGCCGCGACGGGATGATCACGCCCTGGGCCCCGAAGGCCGCCGCGGAGCGCACGATGGCGCCGAGGTTGCGGGGGTCGGTGACGCCGTCGAGGGCCACGACGATGCCGTCGACGTCCAGCGCGTCCGCCAGCACGTCCTCCGCGTCGGCGTACTCGTAGGCCGGGAGCTGGACCGCGACGCCCTGGTGCACCAGCCCGCCGGTCACCCGGTCGAGCTCGGCGCGGGTCACCTGGAGCAGCGGCACGCTGTGCTCGGCGGTGAACTTGAGGATGTCGCGGAGGCGGTCGTCGCGCTCTGCGCCCTCGGCCACGTAGGCCTGCTTGATGGGCAGGCCGGCCGTCAGGGCCTCGTAGACGGGGTTGCGTCCCACCACCCAGTCCGCCCCGGCAGGGGTCTTCGTCGAGCGGGGCCGGCCCTGCTGCTTGCGTTCGGCGGCCTGCTTCGACTTGTACGCCTTGTGGTAGGTCCGGTCCTCCGCCTTGGGGGTGGGCCCGCGGCCCTGGAGGGAGCGCCTGATGCGGCCGCCGGAGCCTGCCGCCTTGTTCTTGCCCTTGCTGGTCGCGCCGCGGCGCGATGAGTTGCCTGCCATCTACTTCTTCTCCAAGCTCCACCGGGGGCCGGTGGGGGTGTCTGTGATCTCGAGGCCGAGGCCTGCGAGGGTGTCGCGGATGGCGTCTGCCGCCGCCCAGTCCTTGGCCTGGCGCGCCGCGGCGCGTTGGTCCAGGAGCGCGGCGACGAGCCCGTCGACGACGGGGGTCAGATCGGTGCCGGCGGCCGTGGCCGACCATTCGGGGGCGTCGGGATGGAGCCCGAACACCCGCAGCATCGCGCCCACCGCGGCCGCGAGGGCGGCGACGCGCGGGCCGTCGCCGTCGGCCAGCGCCTGGTTGCCGGCGCGGATGGCGTCGAAGAGCGCGGCGACGGCTCCGGGGGTGCCCAGGTCGTCGTTCATGGCGCGCTCGAACGCGGTCAACTGCGGGACGCCGGTCGGTTCCGCGGCGGGGCCGCCGACGCTCTCGGCGGCGCGCGCGACGAAGGAGTCGATCCGCTCGATGGCCTTCTCCGCCTCGGTCAGCGAGCCGCGGGTGCCGTCGTCTGCGGGGGAGAACTCGATGGTGGAGCGGTAGTGGGGCGCGAGCAGGAAGAACCGGACGGCGCGCGGGTTGTAGGTCTTCGTGACCTCCGAGACCAGCGCGGTGTTGCCGAGCGACTTGCTCATCTTCTCCCCGGCCATGGTGACCCACGCGTTGTGCATCCAGTAGCGCGCAAAGCCCTTGCCGGCCGCGGCGGACTGCGCCAGCTCGTTCTCGTGGTGCGGGAATCGCAGGTCCACGCCGCCGCCGTGGATGTCGAAGGTGTCGCCGAGGTACTTGCCGGCCATGGCGGAGCACTCGAGGTGCCAGCCGGGCCGGCCACGGCCCCACGGCGAGGGCCACGACGCCGTCGCCGGCTCGCCCTCCTTGTGCCCCTTCCAGAGCGCGAAGTCCCTGGGGTCGCGCTTGCCGCGGGGGTCGGCGTCAGCGGCGGCCTCCATCTCGTCGACCTTCATGCCCGAGAGCTCCCCGTACCGCGGCCAGCTCTTGACGTCGAAGTAGACGTCACCGGATCCGTCGGGCGCCGGGTAGGCGTGGCCCCGCTCGATGAGCGCCTCGGTGAGCTCGATCATCTCGGGGATGTGGCCGGTGGCGCGCGGCTCGTAGGTGGGGGGCTTGCAGCCGAGCGAGGCGTAGGCGTCGTGCAGCTCGCGCTCGAAGTGGTAGGCGTGGGCGAACCACTCGACCCCGGCCTCGGCCGACTTCGCGAGGATCTTGTCGTCGATGTCGGTGACGTTGGCCACGACCGAGACCATGAGGCCCTGGTGCTCCAGCCAGCGGCGGAGGACGTCGAAGACCACCTCCTTGCGGATGTGGCCGAGGTGCGGCGACGCCTGAACGGTGAGCCCGCAGTGGTAGATCGACACCTTGCCTGCCGTCATCGGGACGAAGTCCCGGACGGTGCGGGTTGCGGTGTCATAGAGCTTGAGCGTCACAACAGGTGAGTCTACTGGGCGGGGGGCCGGGAAGCCGCCGGCTGGGGACTGGTTGAAATGTGTACTATCCTGGTGTCGTGAGCCTCAACGTATCGATCTGGTCCGACATCGCCTGCCCCTGGTGCTACATCGGGAAGCGCCGCTTCGAGAGCGCCCTGGCCCGGTTCCCCCAACGCGAGGAGGTGAAGGTTCAGTGGCGCAGCTACCAGCTGGACCCGTCGCTGCCGGACCACGACCATCGCAGCGAGGTTGAATACCTGGTGGCGGCCAAGGGCATGCCGGCCCACGCGGTCCAAGGGATGATCGCCCACGTCACGCAGCAGGCCGCGGGCGAGGGCCTTGACTACGACTTCGATGCGTTGGTGGTCGCCAACTCGCGCCGCGCGCACCGCGTCCTGCAGGCCGCCAAGCGGGCCGATGCCGCCGACGGGGGCGGCCGGACGGACCGGCTGAAGGAGGCGCTCCTGTCGGCCCACTTCGAGGGCGGACGCAACATCGGCGACGTCGGGGTGCTCACCGAGTTGGCGGACGCCGCCGGGCTGCCGGCCGACGAGGCCCGCGGCGCCGTCGACTCCGAGGACCTGGAGGCCGCCGTCGAGCGCGACATCGCCGAGGCCGCGGCCATCGGCGTGCGCGGAGTGCCATTCTTCGTCTTCGACGACAAGTACGGGGTCTCCGGCGCGCAGCCCCCCGAGGTGTTCCTCCAGGCGCTCGAGGTGTCCTGGTCCGAGCGGACGCCGTCGCTCATCACGATCGACGGAGGCGCGGGCGAGGCCTGCGGCCCCGACGGCTGCGCCTGACCCGTCCCGGCGTCAGCCCTTCTTCTTCTTCGCCTTCTTCTCCGCCTTGGCGCGCAGGGCGTTGATGTCGAAGCCCGCCATGACCGGGATGTCCGGATCGTTGGCGCCGTCCTCCCAGGGGTCGTACGGCTTCTCGTCGTTGTCGTCCGCGTAGCCGTGTGAGGGGTCGTACTTGTTGGCCAGCTCGCTTCCGACGGGCTCGACGTTCATCATCTCCTCGTCCGGCAGCTGCGTCAGCACCTCGTGGATGTACCCGGCCGCGGCCTCCTCGGTGGGGACCTCACGGTTCTCGCGCTGCGACTGGTACCAGCGGTAGTCCAGCACCTCGTGGAAGAACTGGGCGGCGTCGCGCTTGGCCCGCAGATCCGCCGGGATGCGGGTGACGGCGGGCTCGAACACCTCCACCAGCCACTTGTGGGCCGCGACCGATTCCGCCGCGTGGGGCGCGTTCTTGGCCCGGAAGGTGTCCATGTCGTTGAGCAGCCGTCGGGCCTGGTGCTCCTCTGCGTCCAGCCCGGTGAGGCGCATCAGGCGCCGGGTGTGGTGGCCCGCCTCCACGACCTTGGGCCGCATCCGGATGGTGCGCCCGTCGGGGGACGCGTCGACGTCGATCTCCGCCACGTCGAAGCCGAGCGCGTTGAGGCGCCGCACTCGACCCTCCAGCCGGTACAGCTCGGAGCCGTCGAACTCCTCCTCGCCGGTGAGCTCGGCCCACAGCTGCTGGTAACGGTCCTCGATGGTGCTCACGAGCCACTGGGGATCCAGCGACGCGTCGAGGATGCCGCCGGCCTCCAGGTCCAGGAACTCGCCGAACAGGTTGGTGCGCGCGATCTGCAGGTCGTGCGCGCGCTGGCCGGGGGTCAGCGTGTCGTGCAGCTCGCCGGTCTCCGCGTCCACCAGGTAGGCCGCGAACTCGCCGGCGTCGCGGCGGAACAGAATGTTCGACAGCGAGACATCACCCCAGTAGAAGCCGGTGAGGTGGAGCCGGGCGAACAGGGCGACCATGGCGTCCAGCAGCCGGTTGACCGTCTCGTGCTTGACGCCCGGATAGAACAGGGAGCGGTAGGGCAGGGAGAAGGGCAGGTGCCGGGTCAGCAGGATGGGATCCAGCGGGTCACCGTCGGAGTCCACGCGGCCCAGGACCACGCCGACGGGGTCCACCGAGGGCACCCCGAGCCGCTTGAGCTCGGTGAGCATGCGGTACTCCTGCACCGCCACCTCCTCGAGGATCTCCTTCGCCGCGAAGATCTCCTCCCCGACGGCGAGGAAGCGCACGACGTGACGCGAAATGCCGCGGGGGAGGGCGACGAGGTGGCGCGCAGGCCAGTCCAGCAGCGGGACCTGCCAGGGCAACTGGAGGAGGTCCGCATCGGGCTTGGCAGCGAGGAACCGGGGCACGGCCCGAGTCTAGTGCGCGCCCGCCCCGGCTGCTCGCTCGAGCGCCTCAGCCACCACGGCGACCAGGTCCTCCTCGGACTCGATGCCGACGCTCAGCCGCAGCAGCCCGCCGCCGATGCCGGCGATCTGCCGGGCCTCGGGCGTCATCCCGGCGTGCGTCATGGTCTCCGGGTGACACACCAGCGACTCGACGCCCCCGAGCGACTCGGCGAGGTGGAACACCTGCAGGCCGTCGAGGAACCGGTGCACCGCGTCGACGCCGCCGGCCAGATCCAGCGAGACGAGCGAGCCGAAGCCGCTCTGCTGGCGGGCGGCGACGTCGTGGCCGGCGTGTGAGGCCAGGCCCGGGTAGTGCAGCGCCGCGACCGCGGGGTGCCCGTCCAGCAGGCGCACGAGGGCCTCGGTGTTGGACTCGTGCACACGCAGCCGCGCGTCGAGCGTGCGCAGCCCGCGGAGGGTGAGGTAGGCGTCGAAGGGGCTCGACGTGAGGCCCAGCGCGTTGGCCCACAGCCGCAGCTTGGCGTGCACCTCGGGATCCGCCGCGACAGCGACGCCCCCCACCACGTCCGAGTGCCCGTTGATGAACTTGGTGGTGGAGTGGATGACGATGTCCACCCCGTGCTCCAGCGGGCGCTGGAGCAGCGGCGAGAGGAACGTGTTGTCCGCCGCGACGAGGGCGCCGACGGCGTGCGCCCGGGCGGTCGTCGCCGCGATGTCGGTGATCCGCAGCAGCGGGTTCGACGGCGTCTCGATCCACACCAGTGCGGGGGAGCGGTCCAGCGCCTCGTCCAGGGCCGCGCCGTCGTTGAAGTCGACGAAGTCCACCTCGAACCGCCCCTGCGAGGCCAGGAACGTGAACAGCCGCCAGGTGCCGCCGTACGCGTCGTGCTGGACCACCACCCGGCCCCCTGCGGGCACGAAGGCCTCGGCCACCAGCGTGATGGCCGCCAGGCCGGTGGCGACGCTCGTCGCGCCGGCCCCGCCCTCGAGCGCCGCCAGGGCGTCGTTGAGGACGTCCCTGGTGGGGTTGCCCGAGCGGGTGTAGTCGTACTCCCGGGGCTCGTCGAAGCCGTGGAAGGTGAAGTTCGTGCTCAGGTAGAGCGGCGGGACCACCGCCCCGTAGGTGGGGTCCACCCCCAGCCCGGCGCGCATGCCACGCGTCCAGCGTCCAAGCTCAGCCATCTCTCGCTCCTCTGTGCAGACCCTGGAAAAAATAGTGGAGCCCCGGCGGACCGGGGCTCCACTACAGCTGGATTTCGCTCTCAGGAGAGCGACCGCGCGCTCAGGAGAGGCGCTCCTCCGTCTTGTTGCTGAACACGTGCACAGCCTCAGGCGCGGCCGCGAGGCGGACGACCTCACCCTTGTGGGGTGCGGTGCGGGCGCCGACACGGGCGACGAACTGCTGCTCGCTGACGATCTCGTCCTCGTGCGAGGAGGCGAGGGTGCCGTACAGGAACGAGTCGGCGCCGAGCTCCTCGACGACCGCGATGTGGAGGCCGATGCCCTCGTCCGCGACGCGGAACGCCTCGGGACGGATGCCGATGGTGAGGGTGTCCTCGCCGTTGGCGGCCTTGGCCAGGGTCTCGCGGGGAACGCGAACGACGTAGTCGCCGACCTGCACGCCGTCCTCGACGCGCTTGCCGGAGATCAGGTTCATGGCGGGCGAGCCGATGAAGCCGGCGACGAACAGGTTCTTCGGCGCGTCGTAGAGCGCCAGCGGGGTGTCGACCTGCTGGAGGATGCCGTCCTTCATCACCGCGACGCGGTCACCCATCGTCATGGCCTCGACCTGGTCGTGGGTCACGTAGACGGTGGTGACGCCGAGGCGCTGCTGCAGCGCGGCGATCTGGGTGCGGGTGGAGACGCGGAGCTTGGCGTCGAGGTTCGACAGCGGCTCGTCCATGAGGAAGACCTGCGGCTGGCGGACGATGGCGCGGCCCATGGCGACGCGCTGACGCTGGCCACCGGAGAGGGCCTTCGGCTTGCGGGTGAGGAAGTCCTCGAGGCCGAGGAGCTTCGCGGCCTCCTGGACGCGACGCTCGCGGTCCGCCTTGGGCACGTTCTGCATCTTGAGCGCGAAGCCCATGTTGTCAGCGACGGTCATGTGCGGGTAGAGCGCGTAGTTCTGGAAGACCATGGCGATGTCTCGGTCCTTCGGGGGAAGGTCGGTGACATCGCGGTCCCCGATGAAGATCGAGCCGGAGTTGACCTCTTCGAGGCCTGCCAGCATGCGCAGGGAGGTGGACTTGCCGCAACCCGAGGGGCCGACGAGAACCATGAACTCGCCGTCCTCGATCTCGAGGTTCAGCTTGTCGACGGCGGGGCGATCGGTGCCGGGGTAGACCCGGGAGGCGTCGCGGTAGCTAACTGTGGCCATAGCCATATTCCTTTCCACGGGCAGGTACGTGCCCGACGATCCGTAGTGGATAGGAACCTGTATTCAGGTGTTCCTGGGACCGAACTTTACACGTCGGGCCCGCGGATTCCACACCGGGGGTCCGAAGAATCGAAGGGCAGCTTCAGGGTTGGGTCGGCCCCGGACGGCGCCCAGGGGCGTCGGCCGCTGTCGAAGTACCATTCAACCGTGACCGATGAGCAGCGCCGAGACGACGCCGCGGTGGGGCCTACGAGCCCCGTCGCCCCTGAAGCGACGGCGTCCGAGGACGCGGAACCCGCCTGGTGGGAGGCCGACGGCATGCCCTGGCGCAAGGAGCCGGGCCGCCAGGACATCGCCTGCCTGGCCTGGTTCGGCGTCGTCGGCGTGTTCGGCCTGATCCTGCTGCCCACCCGCGCCTGGCTGCTCGCCACCGCCCCTGACTGGCTGGCCATGCTCACCGGCGGCCGCACCGCGGTCGCGGCCAGCGGGGCCATCGCGTCGACGGGCGAGATGCCCCACTGGCCCGTCGTGCTGATCGTCGCATCGATCCTCAGCCTCAAGTTCGACTGGATCTACTGGTGGGCGGGCAAGCTGTGGGGGCGCGGAATGATCGAGGTCTGGTCCGGGCAGTCCAAGCGTGCGGCCCGCGCCTACGCGAGGGCGGAACGCTGGGCGGAGAAGGCCGGCCCGCTCGGCTTCCTCGTGGCGTACATCCCCATGCCGCTCCCGCTCATGCAGGTGGTGTTCGTGCTGGCCGGCGCGTCGGGCATGAGCCTGAGGCGGTTCCTCGTCTACGACTACATCGCCTCGACGCTGTGGCTGGTCGCTTTCTTCCTCATGGGCTGGCGCCTCGGGGACTCTGCGGTCGCCGTGCTCGACGCCTACGCCCGGATCGCCGGCTACGTGGCCATCGGCCTGATCATCTTCATCATCGTGACCACCGTCATCAACCAGAGCCGAAAGGCGCGTGAGCAGCAATGACGCCTCAGCCCTACCGCCCGTCCGGGGTGCGCTTCGGCGCCGCTTACTACCTCGAGTACCAGCCCACGGATGACCCCACCAGGGATCTCGACCTCATGCAGGCCGCCCACTTCACCGTGATCCGGGTGGGCGAGTCCACGTGGAGCACCTGGGAGCCGAGCAACGGGGAGTTCAACCTCGACTGGCTCCAGCCCGTCCTCGACGGGGCCCACCAGCGTGGCATCGGCGTGATTCTGGGCACCCCCACCTACGCGGCCCCGCCGTGGCTGGCGCACGCCTACCCGGAGATCGCGGGCGAGCCGCAGACCGGGCAGCGTCACCCCTGGGGTGCGCGCCAGGAGATCGACATCACCCACCCCGCGTTCCTGTTCCACGCGGAGCGGATCATCCGTAAGGTCGTCGCCCGCTACGCGAACCATCCGGCGGTCATCGGGTACCAGGTGGACAACGAGCCAGGCGTCATCCCGCTGCACAACCACGGCACCTTCGTGCGCTTCCTGGGGTGGCTCGAGAAGCGGTACCACACCGTCGACCGGCTGAACGAGGAGTGGGGGCTCACCTACTGGTCCCACCGCATCAATCAGTGGTCCGAGCTCTGGCGCCCCGACGGCAACGCCCAGCCCCAGTACGACCTTGCGTGGCGGACCTTCCAGAACGAGTGCACCACGGAGTTCATCCACTGGCAGCGCGACATCGTGCGTGAGTACGCCCGCGACGACCAGTTCGTCACCACCTGCGTGGCCTTCGACCGGCCCACCGTCGACGAGGGCCAGGTCAGCGCGGGCCTGGATGTCGCGGCCGCCAACGCCTACTACGCGATGCAGGATCACCTTGCCTGGGGATCTGCTCTAGAGCGCCCGGAGCCGTGGGTGCGCACCGGCGTCCACGGGCTGCTGGAGCTGGCCGACCGGTCGTACGCGCTGCAGCAGCGTCGCTTCCTGGTCACCGAGACGAACGCGCAGGCCATCCAGTGGGCCTCGGCCAACTACCCGGCCTACCCCGGCCAGCTGATCCAGGCGGGTCTGGCCCTCGTCGCCCGCGGCGCGGCGATGGTCGAGTACTGGCACTGGCACACCCTGCACTTCGGCACCGAGACCTACTGGGGCGGTGTGCTGCCGCACTCGCAGGTGCCGGGCCGCGTCTACGACGAGGTGTCACAGCTCGGTGAGGTGCTGGCCGCCATCGGCCCGCGGTTGGACGCTTACGTGCCGGACGCGGACGTCGCCATCCTCTGGGACACGCCCACCAAGCAGCACTACGAGTTCACCCCGCCGCTCAACGACGGGGGCGGCACGCCACGCCGGACGGCCTACCATGACATCGTCGGCGCCTTCCAGCGCGGCGCCGTCGACGCGGGCGCGCAGGTGCGGTTCCTCCACACGGAGCAGTTCCGGTCCATGTCCGCGGAGGAACTGGCCGAGCGGTATCCCGTGCTGGTTGCGGCGTCGCAGTTCGTCGCGAGCGGCCACGATCTCGCCCGGATGGCCCGCTACTCAGAGCACGGCGGCACCCTCGTGATCGGCCCGCGCACCGGCTACGGGGACCTTGAGGCCAGGGCCAGGTACGCCGTCGCGCCCTACAGGCTGCACGACGCGGCCGGGCTCACCTACGAGGAGTTCTCCAATCTCGACGCCCCGCTCGCGCTGATCGGCGAGGGGATGGAACTCTCCGAGGGCGCCCGCGCGACGATGTGGCTGGACGGCTACCGGCCCACTGAGGCCGAGGTGCTGGTCCGTTACGACCACCGCCGCTTCGGGGATTTCGCGGCCGTCACCCGCCGTCGACACGGCGACGGACGCGTCGTGAGCGTGGGCACCGTGCCCAACCCGGCCCTGGCCGAGGACCTGTTCCGGATGCTCGTGCCGTCGCCGAAGTCAGGGGCGTGGGCGCGCGACGAACCGGTCACCGTCATGTCCGGGGAGTCGGACGGGCGACGGATCTGGTTCCTGCACAACTGGAGCGAGGACCCGGCAGCCGCCACGGTTCCGCACGCGGTGGAGGATCTCGTCAGCGGCGCGGAGCACCCGGCAGGAGCGGCCCTCGAGCTGGAGCCCTGGTCCTGCCTGGTGCTCGCGGATCCGGCCTGACGGGCCTCAGGCGCGGCAGCAGAGCGCGACGAGGAAGTCCGACTGCGCGGTGAAGGGGCGCAGGTCCCACGTGGACAGCGCCAGATCCAGCCGCAGGCCGGCGGCGTCGAGGTCGGCGAAGAAGTCCGCGAACTCGTAGCCGCGGCCGGCGCCGAAGCCGATGATGGCCCGGCCGTCCTCGGCCAGGTGGGTCCCGAAGCGCCGCAGGACCTCCACCCGGGTGGAGGGGGCGAGGAAGCCCATCACGTTGCCGGCCGAGATGATCACGTCGAAGTCCCCCTCGACGCCTTCGGCGGCGAGGTCGAGCTCCGCGAGGTCGCCCACCAGCCAGGTGGGGCCGGGATGGTCGATCTCGGCGGCCTGGATGAGGGCCGGATCCACGTCCACGCCGACCACCACGTGACCCAGCGCGTGCAGCCGACCGCCGACGCGGCCCGGCCCGCAGCCGGCGTCGAGGATGCGTGACCCGCGGGGCACCATCGCGTCGACGGTGCGCGCCTCCCCGCCCAGGTCGTGGCCGGCCGCCTCCATGATCTTGAAGCGCTCGATGTAGCGCTGGGAGTGGTCTGGGTCGGCGGCGATCATGCGCGCCCACTTGCTGGGTTCGGTCATGGGGCCATTCTGGTGGCCGCGACCCGGGCCCACAAACCCGCCCGGATGGAGCCTCCTGAGGGAGTCGAACCCTCGACCACTCGCTTACAAGGCGAGCGCTCTGGCCGCTGAGCTAAGGAGGCGGGCGCCCCTATTGTGCCGGACGCTTGCCCGACGCAAAACTTACGCTCCCGAAGCGGCCACGAAGAGGCGGCCGTGGCCTCGGACCATCACCTGCTCGTGCGCCGGGACGAACACCGCGTCACCTGACTCCAGGTGCTGTGGGGAGCCGTCGCCGTGCAGCGTGAAGGACCCGTCCGTGGCCAGCGCGATCCGGCCGGAGTCCTGCCGTGGGAGGGTGAGGGTGCCGTCGTCGCACGGGGAGACCAGCCACAGCTCGAACTCGGGGAACGAGGTGGGGTAGACGTAGACCCCGTCCGCACCGGCGGCGAGGAGCACCTGCGGAGTCATGGGCTCGAAGCCCACCACCTGCAGCAGGCCGTCGACGTCGATGTGCTTGCTGGTGAGGCCGCCGCGCATGACGTTGTCCGAGTTCGCCATGATCTCCACCCCGGTGCCGCGCAGATACGCGTGCATGACACCGGCCTCGAGCGCGACGGCCTCCCCGGGCTGGAGGGCGAAGCGGTTCATCAGCAGCGCCGCCAGTATCCCGGGGTCACCGGGGAAGTGCTCGTCCAGCTCGACGGCGGTGCGGGCGAACTCGCCGAGGCTGCCCGGCGCGTGCAGGCGCTCGACGGAGGCCGCCAGCACCAGGTCGACGAGGTAGCGCCGCTCGTCCAGCGACAGGACGTCGAGGAACACCTCCTGGAGGGCGGGTGCATCGCGGCGGTCCCTCAGCGGGCCGATCACCGAGGCGAGTTCGTCCGCCACGCCCAGGCCCTCGAACAGGCCGGCGGTCTGGACGGGGTCCCGGAAGCCCAACAGGCCCTCGAACGGCGTGAGCGCCACGATGGCCTCCGGCTTCGGCCAGTCGTCCTTGAAGGAACGCGCCGGATCGCTCGGGTGCAGGCCGAGCAGTGACTCCCTGGCATAACCCACCTCGGCCTGTTCGCGCGACGGGTGGGCCTGGAGGCTGAGCGGCGAGGACGCCGAGAGGATCTTCATGAGGAACGGCAGCCTCGCCCCGAACTGGGTCTCCGTGGCGGCGCCCAGGACATGCGGCTGGTCATGGATGAGGTCCGCCAGCGCCCGCCCGTCCTCGAGGAAGGCGTGCCCGCCCGGGTGGGTCCCCAGCCAGTACTCGGCCCAGGGCCGGCCGTCCGGGTCACGGCGGAGGATCGACGGGATCTCCGTGTGACTTCCCCAGGCGAAATGCTGGACGTGGCCGGTCAGTCGGCGCATGGTTGTCGAGTCCTCAAGGTGTGGGGCCAGGGCGACTTCGACTCTACCGCGCCCCGCGGACGGCGGTGCCGGCTCGCGGTCGGCGTCCCGAATGACACTCGTGTGATTCGGGTTTAGACTGGGCGGCATGTCTGAAGCCCTCACCGTGATCGAGCCGGCCGCGCTGGCTGACCGTGACGCCGCCATCCTCGACTTCGAGGACAGCTGGTTCACCTCGACGGTGCCGAAGGACCAGGCCATCATGGAGCACTTCTCGCTGTCCTCGGCGCGGTACTACCAGCACCTCAACCTCCTGATCGACACGCCGGAGGCTCTCGCGTACAAGCCGCTGCTGGTGAAGCGGCTGCGCCGGATGCGCTCTCAGCGGCAGGCGGCCCGCTCGGCCCGCCGCCTCCACGGCTGAGCGTCAGAACGCCGACCGGCTGCGCATCCCCACCAGCCTCCGGAGCCCCACGCCGACGGGCATCGTCGGGTTTCTCTGGTACCCACCCTTGAGCAGGCCGGCCTGGACCTCGAAGTGGTTGGCGCTGGCCCGGTCGCCCGTCCGGATCAAGGACCAGGCTGTGGCCAGGCCGTACAGGGGCAGAAACGGCAGGCCGAGGCAGTAGGCGTACTGCCACGCGTGTGAGTCCTCGTGTTCGATGAGCGCAGGGTTCACGGCCTCCAGTTCCTCCACGCTGCGACGGGGCACCACCACCACCGAGCCGATGGTCACCGCGCCGGCGTTGCGGATCGGCAGCCTCGCCCGGTCCGCGACGACGAGGTGTCCACGGCGGCGCAGCCGTGAGCGCCCCGCGACCGCCACGACGAGGCCGAGGGGTGTCGACAGGTTGGCCACGTTGGCGAGGTTGCGCAGCAGTCGTGGGAGGTCCATCGTCGGCTCCGATCAGGCGAAGGGGTGCGTCCCCGTCGAGATTAGTGCCTGGGCAGGCACGTGGCCCGCGAAAGTCTTTGCACTCTCTTGTGTCGAGTGCTAATAATGGGGTTAGCACTCTCACGCTTTGAGTGCTACCGAACTGCCGGTGAGGCTCAGCCGTCCGTCGCGGGCACCGCGGTTCACCAGACACTGCACATCCCGGGGCCCACGCCCCACTTGACGGGAGGACTCCCGAAACACCATGGCAAAGCTGATTGAGTTCAATGAGGAAGCACGCCGCGGCCTCGAGCGGGGCATGAACACCCTCGCCGACGCGGTGAAGGTGACGCTCGGCCCCAAGGGCCGCAACGTCGTCCTGGAGAAGAAGTGGGGCGCCCCCACGATCACCAACGATGGCGTGTCCATCGCCAAGGAGATCGACCTGGAGGACCCCTACGAGCGCATCGGCGCCGAGCTCGTCAAGGAGGTCGCCAAGAAGACCGACGACGTCGCGGGCGACGGCACCACCACCGCCACCGTCGTGGCACAGGCGATGGTCCGTGAGGGCCTGCGCAACGTGTCGGCCGGCGCCAACCCGATGAGCCTGAAGAAGGGCATCGAGGCCGCCGTCGCGGCCATCGTCGAGAAGCTGGCGGAGATGGCCATCGACGTGGAGACCAAGGAGCAGATCGCGGCCACCGCCTCGATCTCCGCCGCTGACACCACCGTCGGCGAGATCATCGCCGAGGCGATGGACAAGGTCGGCAAGGAGGGCGTGATCACGGTCGAGGAGTCCAACACCTTCGGGCTGGACCTTGAGCTCACCGAGGGCATGCGCTTCGACAAGGGCTACATCTCGCCCTACTTCGTCACCGACGCCGAGCGCATGGAGGCCTCGCTGGATGATCCCTACATCCTGCTGGTCAACTCCAAGATCTCCTCGCTCAAGGACCTCCTCCCGGTGCTCGAGAAGGTCATGCAGTCGGGCAAGCCGCTGCTGGTCATCGCCGAGGACGTCGAGGGTGAGGCGCTCGCCGGCCTGATCGTCAACAAGATCCGCGGCACCTTCAAGTCGATCGCCGTCAAGGCGCCCGGCTTCGGCGACCGCCGCAAGGCCATGCTGACCGACATCGCCATCCTCACCGGTGCGCAGGTCATCAGCGAAGAGGTGGGCCTGTCGCTCGACACGGTCACCCTGGACCTGCTCGGCTCCGCCCGCTCCGTCCTGGTCACCAAGGACGAGTGCACGATCATCGAGGGCGCCGGCGAGTCCGCCCAGATCGAGGGTCGCGTCACGCAGATCCGTCGCGAGATCGAGAACTCGGACTCCGAGTACGACCGCGAGAAGCTGCAGGAGCGCCTCGCCAAGCTGGCCGGCGGCGTGGCCGTCATCAAGGTCGGCGCGGCCACCGAGGTGGAGCTCAAGGAGCGCAAGCACCGCATCGAGGACGCCGTCCGCAACGCGAAGGCCGCCGTCGAGGAGGGCATCGTCCCCGGTGGTGGCGTCGCGCTGCTGCAGGCGTCGAAGGCCGCCAAGGTCGAGGGCCTGGAGGGCGACGAGGCCGTCGGCGCGCAGATCGTCTTCACCGCGGCCTCGGCCCCGCTGAAGCAGATCGCCGCCAACGCCGGCCTCGAGGGCGGCGTGGTCGCGGAGAAGGTCTCGCACCTTCCCGTCGGCCAGGGCCTCGACGCGGCCACCGGTGAGTACGTCGACATGGTGGCCGCCGGGATCATCGATCCCGCCAAGGTCACCCGCTCGGCGCTGCAGAACGCGGCGTCCATCGCGGCGCTGTTCCTCACCACCGAGGCCGTCATCGCCGACAAGCCGGAGAAGGCCCCCGCGGGCGGCGCCGGCGGCGGCATGGACGAGATGGGCGGAATGGGCGGCTTCTGAGCCACCCGTCGCCTGACGCTCAGGAAGGGCGGTCCCCGTTGGGGGACCGCCCTTCGTGTCTTCCGCGAGGTCGATGACTACGTGGACGCCCACCAGGGCGCGTGGCGGCGGGGTCGACGTGCGCGCCTCCGCACACCAAGGGCCGGGCGTTGGCAAGATGGGGGCATGAGTCTGCTGGAGGTCATCGCACTGCACGCGGCGGACGCCGAGCGCGCCGAGGCGGGCGGGGCGGACCGGATCGAGCTGCTCGGCACCATGGACGACGACGGGCTCTCACCGGAGCCGAGGCTGGTCGAGAAGGTGCGCCGGGCCACGTCGATCCAGATCCGGCCGATGGTGCGTCTCCGTGCGGGCTTCGGGACCGACGGCGGGGAGGCCACCCGGCTCAAGGGACTCATCGCCGGCTACCTGGACGCGGGCGCCGACGGCGTGGTCCTCGGCTTCCTCAACGGCCTCAACCGGATCGACACGGAGGTGGTCAACGAGCTCGTCGGGGACGGCGCGTTCCCCTGGACCTTCCACCGAGCCGTCGACCACTGCCTGGACCCCAACCGGGCCTGGGCGGACCTGCGCACGCTTCCCCGCCTGGACCAGGTGCTCACCGCCGGGTCAGCCCGAGGCGTCGAACAGGGCCTGGACGAGCTGGTCCGGCGCGCGCGGGCGGACGCCGAGGTGGCGCGCCTCATCATGGCCGGCGGCGGCCTTGCGCCCGAGCACGTGCCGTGGCTCGTGCGCGCGGGGGTGCGGTCCTTCCACATCGGCTCCCCGGCGCGCCCGGGGCGCTCGTTCAAGGCGTATGTCGACTCGGAACTGGTGGCCAGCTGGCGCGATCTCATCGACGACGAGGTGGCCCACACCAGGCATCCGCATGGGTGAGCGCCCGGTTCATCGACGGCTCGCCGCCCGCGTGATCGTCCTCGCGGGTGACGAGGTGCTGCTCATGGGCGACACGGACCCTGGGGTTCCTGGATCGCGGTTCTGGCAGGCACCAGGTGGGGGCGTGGAGGCCGACGAGGACATCCGCTCGGCTGCTGCCCGCGAGCTCGAGGAGGAGACCGGCCTCGTGCTGGACGAGGACCTGCTGGCAGGTCCCGTCGCCGTGCGCCGCCTGTTCCGCGGCTACTCGGACCGGATCCTGGTCCAGAACGAGACGTTCTTCCGCCTCCATACCCAACCCTTCGAGCCCGTGGTCGCGGGGCTCACCGAGCGCGAGCGCAGCCGCCACGTGGCGAGCCGGTGGTTCGACCTCGACGCCCTGCCGGAGAACACGTGGCCGGGCGAGATGGCGGTCCTGGCCCGCTGGGAGGGGGCTGACCCCGTCGATCTGGGTGACGTGGAGGAGTCCACCGTCCCCATCGCCGACGGCGACATCTAGGGAGACCTAGCGGGAGCGCAGCCCGCCCGTGACGAACACGATGGTGAACACGAGCGAAGCGATCATGCCCACCGCCGAGTCGCTGCCGAGCCTGTCGGTGATCAGCTGCCACCCCAGGAGGGCCAGCCCGATCGCCAACGCCGATCTCCCGGCCCGGCCGGTCAGCGCCTCGGTGCGCATTCCCAGGGCGCCGGCGGCGGTCAGCACGAAGGGCGACAACGGCGTCAGGATGAGTCCGAGGAAGCACAGCCCACCAGCGATGAAGACCAGCTGCCTCTGCTGGGCAGGCGGACGTTGGGGGAGCCCGGCAGGCTGAGGCCACTGCGGCGGCGGGGCGCCCGGTGCCTGCGCACGGCGGGCCGGGGGGAACCCCGGCGGGGGAGCGGCGACAGGGGCGGGCATGGGACCGGCAGCGGGGGTGGGCCGCATCGGTACGGGTGCGGCGTCGAGCAGTTCCCCGGGCGGAGGTGGGAGCGCCGGCCCGGTGGGGGCCGGCAGCTGACTGCCGGCCGCGCTCACCCACTCACGCCCCACCGGCTGGGGGGCTGAGGTCAGGATGGGCGCGCGTGGGTCACGCTTGGCCCCGGCGACCGGGCCTGGAGTGAGCACCGAGCCGGTGACGGCGAAGGACTCGCGTGGGTCCCGGCCCTGCCTGGCCCCGGAGGCCAGCTGCGCGAGGGGGGGCTGGGCGGCGGCGTCGAACCCCTCGGGCGCCGCGATCGGCCCAGGCGTGGGTGCCCGCCACGGCTCGCCCGCGGACAGCGGCTCGGCTCGCGGGGTCGCGAAGCCGTCGGGCCGCTCCGTCGGCGCGTAGGCCGCGCCGTCCTTCCAACTCGCCATGCCCCCAATGCTACCGACGGCCAGACGCCCCGTCGGCCAGGAAGAAACGCGCAGCGATGATGCTTACTTTCGGGTCATATGATCAGGAAATGCGCGTTCCGCCCGTGGCCAACCCTAGTGTCGAGTCATGGGCGGCCGTCGGGGCGCCATCGGTGGTCATGGAGGTATCGACGATGGAAGTGGTGCTGTGCGCGGACGCGCAAGCCGTGGGTGAACTGGCTGCGGACCGGGTGACCGAATACCTGCGGGGCGTCCCGACCCCGGTGCTCGGTCTCGCGACGGGCAGCTCCCCGCTGCGCCTGTACGGGGAGCTCGCCAGGAGGGTCGCTGCCGGTCTCCTCGATGTCTCGCACGGGCTGGGCTTCGCCTTGGACGAGTACGTGGGCCTCGATCCCAGCCACCCGGAGAGCTACCGCAGCGTGATCACCCGCACCGTCGTCGAGCCCCTGGGGATGGACCCCGCGCGCGTCAGCGTGCCCGACGGGACGGCCGCGGACCTCCAGGCGGCGGCCGACCGCTACGACGAGGCCATCGCCGCGGTCGGTGGCGTGGACGTCCAGATCCTCGGCATCGGCACCAACGGACACATCGGCTTCAACGAGCCGTTCTCCTCCTTCGCCTCGCGCACGCGCATCAAGACCCTCACTCCCGAGACCCGCCGCGACAACGCCCGCTTCTTCGCCGAGGGCGAGGAGGTCCCCTCGCACTGCGTCACGCAGGGGCTCGGCACCATCATGGAGGCCAGGGTGGCGCTCATGGTGGTGACCGGGGAGCACAAGGCCGACGCCGTGGCCGCGATGGTCGAGGGCCCGGTCTCCGCGTCGTGCCCGGCCTCGATCCTCCAGTTCCACCCGCGCGCCGTGATCATCGTCGACGAGGCGGCTGGCTCCAAGCTCGCCTACGCCGACTACTTCCGGGAGATCGCCGAGACCGAGCGGGCGCTCCCGGGACTCGCCCTCCGCTGACCGCGTAGCGCGTATTGGGGTCGGCGCGCCGGAGCGGATAGACTGCCCTGTCAGACTGACTACTAGTGCAAGCGAGGGCGACGTGCCTACCGGAAAAGTGCGATTCTTCGACGCGGAGAAGGGCTTTGGGTTCATCACCAAGGACGACGGCGGCGACGTCTACGTGCGCGCCAACGCGCTTCCCGCCGGCGTTGCGGCGCTCAAGGCGGGGCAGCGCGTGGAGTTCGGCGTCATCGAGGGCCGTCGCGGCGAGCAGGCACTGAGCCTGCACGTGCTCGAGACGCCGCCGTCGCTGTCGAAGGCCTCCCGCAAGGACCCTGAGCAGATGGCCGTGATCGTCGAGGACCTGATCAAGATGCTGGACGGGATCGGCAACGACTACCGTCACCGCAGGCACCCGGACAGCAAGCACGCCACGCGGGTGGCCGAGTTGCTGCGCCGGGTCGCCGACGAACTGGAGTTGTGAATGGCCAAACCCAAGCTGGACACCGTCGCGGCGGCCGCCGTCGAACTGGCCCGTGCCGCCGCCGTCGAGATGGGTGGCGAGGACTCCGTCGGTGAGCACCTGGGCGTCGTGGCGGAGGACGGCGACAGGGTGGTGACGCACTCGTTCGCGAGCGTCCGCCCCGGCTACCAGGACTGGCACTGGGCGGTGACGCTCGTCCGGGCGTCCCGCGCGAAGGAACCCACGGTCAACGAGGCCGTGCTGCTCCCACTTCCCGGCGCGCTCCTGGCGCCCACCTGGGTGCCGTGGGCCGACCGCATCGGCCCCGGCGACATCGCCCCCGGCACGCTCATGCCCACCCCGGACGACGATCCGCGGCTGGAGCCGGGGTTCTCGGCCACGGATCTGCCCGCGGACGCCGACACCTCGGAGTGGGTGCAGCTGCGCACCACCGTCGCCGAGCTGGGCCTCGGCCGCCCACGCGTGCTGAGCAGGTTCGGTCGGGACGAGGCGGCCGAGCGTTGGCTCGAGGGCCCGCCCGGACCGGCTGACGACGGGTCGCGCGAGGCGCCCGCCCCCTGCAAGACCTGCGGCTACTTCGTGGCGCTGCGCGGGTCGTTGGGCACCCTCTTCGGGGCCTGCACCAACCAGTACTCGCCGTGGGACGGCCGGGTCGTGTCGCTGGATCACGGCTGCGGCGGCCACTCGGACGTCATGGACGCCGAGCGCGCCCGGGACCTGCCGGCCCCGTCGTTCGACACCATCTCCCTGGACGAGGGACTCTTCGACTGACGGTTCGGCTCGTTCGGACCCCGGTGGAACCACCCCGCCGGGAGCCCGTACGATAGCGGTCCGTGGTTACCAATACTCCCAAGGCAGCACGGCTGCACCCAGAGTCGGAGCATCAACGGTCCGGACTCGATGGCTTCTTCGAGATCACCAAACGTCACTCCACCGTCGGGCGGGAGATCCGTGGCGGCCTGGTGACGTTCTTCGCGATGGCCTACATCATCGCCCTCAACCCCCTCATCATCGGTACGGCCGCGGACCGTGACGGCAACCTCGTCTCGGGCCAGCCGAAGTTCACCGACGCCGCGATGACCATCGTCAACGACGCGGCCGTGGGCCAGTCGATCGGCATGGTGGCCGCCGCAACCGCGCTGATCGCGGGACTCCTCACCCTCGCCATGGGCATCGTCGGCCGGTTCCCGATGGGCCTGGCCACCGGACTCGGCCTCAACGCGCTGGTCGCCTACGTCCTGGCTCCCCAGATGACGTGGCCACAGGCCATGGGCCTGGTGGTCTGGGAGGGCATCCTCATCTTCATCCTGGTGCTGACCGGGTTCCGCACCGCCGTCTTCCGCGCCATCCCCAAGACCCTGCGCACCGCGATCTCGGTGGGCATCGGCCTCTTCATCGCCTTCGTCGGCCTCATCAACGCCGGCATCGTGCGCAAGCCCGCAGGCGCACCGCCGGTGGAGCTGGGCGTGAACGGCTCCCTCATGGGCTGGCCCATCGCCGTGTTCTTCCTGGGCATCATGGTGCTGATCACGCTCCACGTGCTCAAGGTCAAGGGCGCCATGCTCATCTCGATCCTCGTCGCCACCATCGCGGCGGTCATCATCGAGGCCATCGGCGGCATCGGGGCGCAGCTCCCCGACGGCTCCAACCCGCTCGGCTGGGCGCTCAACGTGCC
This sequence comes from Tessaracoccus yangjingae, assembly GCF_055326235.1. Classification (NCBI taxonomy): domain Bacteria; kingdom Bacillati; phylum Actinomycetota; class Actinomycetes; order Propionibacteriales; family Propionibacteriaceae; genus Tessaracoccus; species Tessaracoccus yangjingae. The sequence continues at coordinate 129,000 of NZ_JBUZNN010000002.1, forward strand.
CGCGCTGAGCAGCTTCACCCTGCCGGACCTCGGCCTCATCGGCCGGGTCGACATGGTGGGCGCCTTCTTCCCGGACGGCGCGTTCTCGATCACCAACTTCCTGGCGCTCGCGGTGCTGGTGTTCTCGCTCCTGCTGGCCGACTTCTTCGACACCATGGGCACCGTCGTGGCCGTGGGTAGCGAGGGCGGCCTGCTCGACGAGCACGGCATGCCCCCGCGGACCACCGAGATCCTCCTCGTGGACTCCGTGGCCGCAGCCGCGGGTGGCCTGGGCTCGGTCTCGTCGAACACCTGCTACATCGAGTCGACGGCGGGCGTCGGCGAGGGTGCCCGCACCGGCCTCGCGTCGGTGGTCACCGGAGCGGCGTTCCTGCTGGCGATCTTCCTGGCTCCGCTGATCAACATGGTGCCGTCCGAGGCGGCGGCCCCGGTGCTGGTCTTCGTCGGTTTCCTCATGATCGCCCAGGTGGTGGACGTGGACTGGAACGACCCCGAGGTGGGCATCCCGGCATTCCTCACCATCATCCTGATGCCGTTCTCCTACTCGATCACCACCGGTATCGGCGCGGGCTTCCTGGCCTACGTCTTCATCAAGATCGTCAAGGGGCACGCCAAGCAGGTGCACCCGCTCATGTACGTCGTGGCGGCGCTGTTCGTCATCTACTTCGTCCAGGGCGCGCTGATCGGCCTGATCAGCTGACATCCTCCACGAGGGGCCGGGCGGGAATCGCCCGGCCCCTCGTCGTGCCCGCGCACGACGCCGCCTGATCAGTCAAGGGGCCGGGGGCGGCGGTGGAAGCAGGGAGGGCGCGTCCGACGCGGCCGGTAGTCTGGCGCCCATGTTCCAGAAGGTATTGGTCGCCAACCGAGGCGAGATCGCCGTCCGCGCATTTCGCGCCGCCTACGAACTCGGCTTCCGCACCGTCGCCGTCTTCCCGTACGAGGACCGCAACGCGGACCACCGGATCAAGGCGCAGGAGTCCTACCTGATCGGCGAGGAGGGCCACCCGGTCCGTGCCTACCTGGACATCGACGAGATCATCAGGGCCGCCAAGGAGTCGGGCTCGGACGCCATCTACCCCGGCTACGGCTTCCTCTCGGAGAACCCGGACCTGGCCGCCGCCTGCGCCGCGAACGGGATCACGTTCATCGGACCCTCCTCGGACGTGCTGACCCTGGCCGGCAACAAGGTGCGCGCGCTCCACGAGGCCCGGCGGGTGGGCGTGCCGACGCTGGCCTCGTGCCCCCCGTCGACGGATCCCGACGAACTGATCAGGGCCGCCGAGGAGATCGGGTTCCCTGTCTTCGTCAAGGCCGTGGCCGGCGGCGGGGGCCGCGGCATGCGCCGTGTCGACGATCCCGCGAGGCTGGCCGACGAGCTGGGCGCCGCGATGCGCGAGGCCGAGGCCGCCTTCGGCGACCCCACCGTGTTCATCGAGCAGGCCGTGGGCGCGCCCAGGCACATCGAGGTGCAGATCCTCGCCGACACGCAGGGCAACGTGGTGCACCTGTTCGAGCGCGACTGCTCCATCCAGCGCCGCCACCAGAAGGTCATCGAGATCGCCCCGGCCCCGCACATCTCGCAGGAGCTGCGCGACGCGCTGACCGCCGACGCGGTGAAGTTCGCCCGTGCCATCAACTACACCTGCGCGGGCACGGTGGAGTTCCTCGTCGAGACCGAGGGGGAGCGCGCTGGCCAGCACGTGTTCATCGAGATGAACCCGCGCATCCAGGTGGAGCACACCGTCACCGAGGAGATCACCGACGTCGACCTCGTGCAGGCGCAGATGCGCATCGCCGCCGGCGAGTCCCTGGAGGACATCGGGGTGCGCCAGGAGGAGTTGCAGATCAGGGGCGCCGCGTTGCAGTGCCGGATCACCACCGAGGATCCGCAGAACTCGTTCCGCCCGGACACCGGGCTGATCACGGCCTACCGTTCCGCATCCGGCGCGGGCATCCGCCTCGACGGCGGCACCACCGGCACGGGAGTCGAGATCAGCCCCCACTTCGACTCGCTTCTGGTCAAGCTCACCGCCCGCGGCCGCGACTTCCCGATGGCGGTGGCCCGCGCCCGGCGCGCGCTGGCGGAGTTCCGGGTTCGCGGAGTGGCCACCAACATCCCGTTCCTGCGCGCGGTCCTGGACGACCCGGACTTCGCCTCGGGCGAAGTGACCACCGCATTCATCGACCAGCGGCCCTACCTCCTGCACGCCCGCACCCCGGCGGACCGGGCCACGAAGCTGCTGCGCCATCTCGCCGAGGTGACGGTCAACAAGCCCAACGGGGAGGCACCCACCACGCTGGACCCGGCGGTCAAGCTGCCGACGGTGGACCTCCTGTCCGCCGTGCCGGACGGGTCGCGCCAGCGGCTCCTGGCGCTCGGTGCGGAGGGGTTCGCGCGGGAGCTGCGTGCCGCGGTGCCGGTAGGGATCACCGACACCACCTACCGCGACGCCCACCAGTCGCTGCTGGCCACGCGCGTCCGCACCCGGGACCTCCTCGCGGTGGCTCCGGTTCAGGCCCGGCTGCTGCCCCAGATGTTCTCCGTCGAGTGCTGGGGCGGGGCCACCTACGACGTGGCGCTGCGCTTCCTCGGCGAGGACCCGTGGGAGCGGCTCGCGTCGCTGCGGGAGGCGATGCCCAACCAGAACCTGCAGATGCTGCTGCGCGGCCGAAACACCGTGGGTTACACCCCGTACCCGACCGAGGTGACGCACGCGTTCGTCGCGGAGGCCGCCGCAACCGGCGTGGACATCTTCCGGATCTTCGACGCCCTCAACGACGTGGAGCAGATGCGCCCCGCGATCGACGCGGTGCGCGAGACGCCGTCGGTGGCCGAGGTTGCGCTCTGCTACACCTCCAATCTCCTCGATCCCGCCGAGAGGATCTACACGCTCGACTACTACCTGCGCCTCGCGGAGCAGATCGTCGACGCGGGCGCGCACATCCTGGCCATCAAGGACATGGCCGGACTGCTCCGGCCCGAGGCCGCCCGCCGGCTGGTGGCTGCGCTTCGTGAGCGCTTCGACCTCCCTGTGCACCTCCACACCCACGACACCACCGGCGGGCAGCTGGCCACCCTCCTGGCCGCCATCAACGCGGGCGTGGACGCCGTGGACGTGGCCAACTCCGCGATGAGCTCGACGACGTCGCAGCCGCCGATGTCGGCGCTGGTGGCAGCGCTGGACCAGACGGAGCGTCAGTCCGAGCTGGACCCCGACGCGGTGTTGAACCTGGAGCCCTACTGGGAGGCCGTGCGGAAGATGTACCGGCCGTTCGAGTCCGGGCTCCCGGCGCCCACCGGCCGCGTGTACAGCCACGAGATCCCCGGCGGTCAGCTCTCGAACCTGCGGCAGCAGGCGATCGCTCTGGGCCTGGGGGAGAAGTTCGAGGCCATCGAGGACATGTACGAGGCCGCGGACAAGATCCTGGGCCGGCCCACGAAGGTGACCCCGTCGTCGAAGGTGGTGGGCGACCTCGCCCTGCACCTCGTCGCGGTGGGCGCGGACCCGGCGGACTTCGAGGCGGACCCGCAGCGCTTCGACATCCCGGACTCGGTCATCGGCTTCCTCAACGGGGAGCTCGGCGAGCCCGCCGGCGGCTGGCCCGAGCCGTTCCGCAGCAGGGCCATCGAGGGGCGGCGCACGCCGTCGCGCGTCACGGAGGTGGCGGAGGCGGACCTCGCCCTCCTCGGCCAGCCGGGCCGGACCCGCCAGGAGACGCTCAACAGGCTGCTGTTCCCCGGCCCCACGAAGGACTTCGAGCAGCAGCGCGAGGACTTCGGCGACATCTCCGTCCTGCCCACGGTGCCGTACCTGTACGGCATGGAGCGCGGCCGGGAGTACGCCATCACGCTGGAGAAGGGCGTCACGCTCCTGGCCGGCATCGAGGCCATCTCCGAGCCGGACAAGCGCGGCAAGCGCTCCGTCATGTGCCTGCTCAACGGACAGATCCGCCCGGTCCGCGTGCGCGACCTCAAGATCAAATCCGAGGTCGCGGCCGCGGAGCGCGCCGACGCGAAGAACAAGGGCCATGTCGCGGCCCCCTTCAGCGGGGCGGTGACGCCGACGGCCGTTGAGGGTGCGCGGGTCGCGGTGGGTGACCAGGTGGCCACCATCGAGGCCATGAAGATGGAGGCGGCCATCAATGCCCCCGTCGCAGGCGTGGTCAGGCGGGTGGTGCTCCCCGGCACCACGCAGCTCGAGGGGGGCGACCTGGTGCTGGTGATCGATCCCGAGTGATCCGTCAGGCGGCCGCGCCCACGACCACCACGTCGAGGCGCGGCTGCCCTGCCGCCACCTCGAGCACCTCGATGATCGGGGCGAGGAAGGCGCGGTCCTCGTCAGTCAGCTCCGGATGCCCGAACGCCGCCCGGATCCCGGCGAGGGTCTCCACGGCGTGCACGTGCTTGGCGTAGCCGGCCGCGTGCCCGGGCAGCGGGCGGAGCGGGATGCCGAGGTCGCGGTCGGTGAGGCTGCGCAGCGAGTAGTCGCTGTTCAGGCCGGCGCGGGCGAGGTTCCACTCGATGCGCTCGAAGGCCGCCGCGTCCCACGGCACGCGGCGCGTGGCGTCGGCCAGTTCCTCGAGCCACGCGATGAGGATCCGCCAGGACGGCGCCACCCTGTCCGGGGCGATGTAGCCCCCGGCCAGCAGAGCGTCGACGTCCGGGGTCGACGGCGCCGCCGGGTCGACCGCAAAGGCGGGATCCCGCCGCATCAGGGGCCTCAGCCAGGTGCGCCGCTCGGGCGCCGGGTGCGCGAAATGTGCGGCAGCCGAGGCGCGTAGCCGCTCGGCCAGGGCGGGGGAGGCGCCGAAGATGTCGCGGACATCGTCGATCGCGATGGCACACGCGACGAGCTGGTGCATGGGACCTACGGTAACCGTGGGCGTAGCATCAGCACCGTGAATCCGAGAACTCGCCGTTTCATCGTCACGGGCGTCCTGGTGGCGCTCGTCATCCTGGCGGTGTTCGGCGCCATCGCGCCCGCGTTCGCGGAGGATCGCACGCCTCCTGAGGGCTCTACGCCCGTCGTCGGAATGGCCTACGGCTCCGGCTCCTCGACGCTGTGGCTCGCGGGGCCGAACGCGGACGACGGGGTGGTGGTCTCCGCGGAGGACGGTACGGAGGTGGCGTTCGGGGGTGACCCCGTCTCGGTGCAGGCGCTGGCGTGGCGCGGGGACCGGCTGTGGGTGGGCGACATCGGCGACGAGTCCGCCTCGCGGGAGTTCGTCGTCGTCTACCGGCTCGGTTCCTTCAGCGACAGCAACCTCACGTATCACGCCTACGACTTCGTCTACGAGGACGGGCCGCGCGATGCGCAGGCCATGATGATCTCCGGCCGGGGCCGGATCTACGTGGTCAGCACTGGGGAGGACCCGGGCATCTACCGCGCGGAGCTGGAGCCGTCGCGGCAGGAGAAGAACACGCTCACCCGCGTGGCGGACGCCCCAGAGGGGGTGACCGACGGCGCCTTCCTGTCGGACGGCACCACCATGGCGCTGCGCAGCGCCGTGGGCATCGAGTACATCGACGCGCTCACGTGGGAGCCGTTGGCCACCGACACGATCGTCGGCGCGCCGGAGGGGGAGTCGCTGGCGGTCGGGCCCAACGACCAGATCCTCGTGGGCGGGAACCCGCTGATCCGCGAGGTCGGCGTGCCGTCCTCGGACGTCACCACCACCGTGGCACCGACGGTGGAGCCCTCGGCCTCATCTTCGCCCGACCCTTCGGGGTCCGCGGAGCCGTCGGTGTCGCCGTCGGCGTCGCCGAGCGCGGCGCCCGAGGACCCGGCATCGGGCGATGCACCCGCACGCACCGGCACGACGATCGCGCTGCTCCTGGCCGGCGTCGTCGCCCTGATCGCCGGCGCCGTCACCTTCCTCGTGCGCACCTGAGCAGCCCGGTTGCTCGACAGGTGACCCATCGGGTGCGGCGGTGCTTGGATGATGGGCATGGCCACCGAACAGCTCGTCGTCGCCCACGCCGTCACGCCTGAGGGGGTGATCGACGGTGCCACCATCCTCATCGAGGACGGGCGGATCGTCTCCGTCCTCCCCGGCGGGGGAGGAGGCCGGCTGTGGGCCGTGCCAGGCTTCGTCGACACCCACTGCCACGGGGCGGTCGGCGTCAGCTTCGGCGACCCCGACCCGTCGCGCAACCTCGCGGCCATCGAGCATCACCGCCGCCACGGCACCACGACCATCTTCGCCAGCACCGTGACCGAACCGCTGGAGAAGTTGGAGGCGCAGTTGGCCGTGTTGCGCTCCCTGCACGAGGAGGGCCACCTCGAAGGCATCCACCTGGAGGGCCCGTTCCTGGCGCCCGAGCGGAAGGGCGCCCACGATGAGTCACTCCTCCGCGACCCCGATCCCGCATCCGTCGAGCGCCTCATCGCCGCGGGGGGCCCTGCGCTGAAGATGATCACCCTCGCCGTCGAGCGCGCGCACGCCGAGGGAGCGACCCGGCGATTCGTCGGGGCGGGCGTCGCCGTCGCGTTCGGGCACTCGGACGCCGACGACGTGCAGACCGCCGAGTCCATCGAGTGGGGCGCCACGGTGGCCACGCACCTGTTCTCCGCCATGCGGTCGATCCACCACCGCGAGCCGGGGCCGGTGCCCGTGCTGCTGGCCGACGAGCGGGTGATGGTGGAACTGATCTGTGACGGCGTCCACCACCGGCCCGTCATCGCCGCCATGAGCATCGACGCCGCGACCCCCCGTCGCGTCGCCCTGGTCACCGACGCCATGTCCGCCACCGGCAAGGGCGACGGGCGCTACATCCTGGGCGAGCTCGAGGTGGAGGTGACCGACGGCACGGCCCGCCTCGTCACCGCCGACGGGTCGCCCGGCGCGATCGCGGGCTCGACACTGACCATGGACAAGGCCTTCGAGTTCGTGGTGCAGGAGGTGGGCGTGAGCATTCCGGATGCGGCGCTCATGGCGGCGACGACGCCCGCCACCTGGCACCGCCTTGAGGACGTGGGCCGGCTGGCGCCCGGCTGCCGGGCGGACGTGTGCCTCGTCGACGACGACGGCCGGCTCCACGGCGTGATGCGTCGCGGCCAGTGGGTGGTCCAGCCTCGGCCCTGATGGGCGCATCGCCGCGACACTAGGATGAGCGGTGAAGGGGGTAGTTGGTAATGAGCGACCTGATCGACACCACGGAGATGTACCTCCGCACCGTCTACGAGCTGCTGGAGGAGGGGGTGCAGCCCCTCCGTGCACGGATCGCCGAGCGCCTGCACCAGTCCGGGCCCACCGTGTCGCAGACCGTGGCCCGCATGGAGCGCGACGGCCTCCTCCATGTGGACACCGACCGCACCATCCGCCTCACCCGCACCGGCGCCACGCTCGCCCGCGACGTCATGCGCAAGCACCGGCTCGCCGAGTGCCTGCTCACGGAGGTGATCGGGCTCGAATGGGAGAAGGTGCACGACGAGGCGTGCAGGTGGGAGCACGTCATCTCGGTGGACGTCGAGAAGCGGCTCGTCGCCATCCTGGACTCGCCCACCCGGTCGCCCTACGGCAACCCCATCCCCGGCCTCAAGGAACTCGGCGTGGACGTCGAGCACACGCCCTTCCGGGATCACGCAGATCCGTTGGCGGACCTTGTCACGGACGTCCCGCAACGCTTCGTCCTGCAGCGGATGAGCGAGAACCTGCAGGCGGACCCGGCCATGCTGCCGCTGCTGGCGGCGGCGGGCCTGCGTCCCGGCGTGGGGTTCGAGGCTCACCGCGACGTGGATGTGGTCCGAGTCACCGTCGACGGCGCGTCGTCGGAGGTGGGACTGTTCGCCTCCGAGCTGTTGTTCGTGAGCCGTGATGAGTGAGAACCACGAGGCGCTGAGGTGGTTCGGCAGCCGCGGCCCGGGCGCCGTGGAGGACGTGTTGAGCCGCGCCTACGGCGGCGACCGCACCCCGTACGAGTGGCTGGCCCGGTCCGTCTCGGCGTCGGCGACGACGGTGCTGGATCTGGCCTGCGGCGCGGGCGCCATGATCGACAGGCTGGCCCGGCCCGGGCGCACGGTGATCGGGCTGGACCGCTCGGAGGCGGAGCTGGTGGAGGCGCAGCACAGGCAGCGCGGCCCCCTCGTCCTGGGTCACGCCTCGTACCTGCCGTTCGCCGACGGCAGCTTCGACGCGGTGGTCTCGTCGCTGGGCATCGCCGTCGTGGCGGACCGGCCCCGGCTGCTGTCCGAGGTGTCTCGGGTGCTCCGGCCGGGCGGCGTGTTCGCGGCGCTCACCCCGTCGCTGCGCCCCGCCAACACCAAGGATCTGCGGCTCATCACCCGCCTGGCCCATCTCCTGAGGGTGTCGCCACTCCTGCCGGGGATCACCGAGTTCCGGGCCCGCGACGCGTTCCTGGCCGCCGGCCTGACCAAGGCGGAGGACCGGCGGGCCAAGTACTACGTCCTGGTCTCTGACCGCGACGACGCGGAGCGGCTGCTGGCCGGCCTCCGGGGGGCGACGGACCGGGCACGCACGATGGCCGCCGTCGACTTCCTGGCAGCGCGCGCCGCCGAGTCGGGCCCGGTCAAGGTCCCGCTGCCCATGCGCCGCCTCATCGCCATCAAGTAGCCCCCGGCCGTCCGTCGGCTACCCTGGGATACCCCACGGGGTGTCGCGGGAATACCCCAGAGGGGTCGCGTGTTGTACCTCGCGACGATCGACACAAGGAAGAGAGGGAATCGCCCATGGCGACCACAACCCTGACCACTGAGAACTTCAACGCCACCGTCAACGACAACGAGGTGGTCCTCGTCGACTTCTGGGCCGACTGGTGTGGCCCCTGCAAGCGCTTCGCGCCCATTTACGAGGACGCCTCCACCCGTCACGAGGACGTCGTGTTCGGCAAGCTCGACACCGAGGACGCGCGCGACGTGGCGGCCGCATGGGAGATCCAGTCGATCCCCACCATCATGGCTTTCCGCCGCGGCAACCTGGTGTTCCGCCAGGCCGGCCTGCTCAACGGCAAGCAGGTGGACTCGCTCATCGAGCAGGTGAAGGCCCTCGACATCGAGGAACTCGTCAAGGAGGCTCAGGCCAAGCAGTGAGCATCCGATGAGCTGACGGACGGGAGGCCCGCTTTCACGAGCGGGCCTTTTGTCTGCCCCCGGGCACTTCTGGCATACCCCGCCCCCCTACGATGCTTGGTAGTAGCTACGAGAAGGGGCAACGATGGCCGCCGAGCGCAGGGACATGACCGTCCAGCCGGACCTGAGTCACACCGCGGGCCGCGTGGCCCCGGTCAGATCCCGCAAGCCGATCTACCTCGACATGCTGCCGCCGTGCAACGCGGGCTGCCCCGCGGGGGAGAACATCCAGGAGTGGCTGCGTCTGATCAAGGCCGGCGAGGCGGAGGCCGCATGGCGCCAGCTCGTCGCGGACAACCCTTTCCCGGCCATCCACGGCCGGGTTTGCTACCACCCGTGTGAGACGGACTGCAACCGCAAGGACCTCGACGAGGCGGTCTCGATCCACTCCGTCGAGCGCTACCTGGGAGACCTCGCCATCGAGAAGGGCTGGCAGGTTCCGCAGCCCCGCCGTCGGTCCGGGAGGCGTGTCATGGTGGTGGGCTCCGGCCCCGCCGGGCTCTCGGCCGCCTACCACCTGGCACGCCTGGGCCACGCCGTCGAGATCTTCGACGCCGGCGACAAGCCCGGCGGCATGATGCGCTACGGCATCCCCGAGTACCGGCTCCCGCGCGACGTGCTCGACGCCGAGCTCCAGCGCCTCGTGGCGCTGGGCGTCGTGTTCCGACAGAACACGCCCATCAAGGACCTACTGGCCACGCAGCGCGACGGCGCGTTCGACGCGGTGTTCGTGGCCGTCGGCGCCCACATCTCCAAGCGGGTCGACATTCCCGCCGCTGACGCCACCCGGGTGGTCGACGCGGTCAGCTTCCTGCGCGACGTCGCCTCGGGGGAGCGTCCGGTCATCGGCCGCAAGGTCGCGGTCTACGGCGGCGGCAACACGGCCATGGACGCCGCCCGGGTCGCACGCCGGCTCGGCGCCGAGGAGTCGGTCATCGTCTACCGCCGGACGCTGGCCGAGATGCCCGCGCACGCGGAGGAACTCGAGGGGGCCCAGGCCGAGGGGGTCCAGATGAACTGGCTGCGGACCATCACGTCCGTGGACGAGGAGGACCTGACCGTCGAGATCATGGAGCTCGACGAGCACGGCAAGGCCCGCGGCACCGGCCGCTTCGAGAAGCTCGCGGCCGACACCGTCATCCTGGCGCTCGGCCAGCGGGCCGACACCCACTTCCTGCGCGCCATCCCCGGCATGAGTTTCAACGACGACGTGGTGGAGGTGGACCCGCACAGCCTGATGACCGCGGTGCCGGGCATCTTCGCCGGCGGCGACGCCGTGCCGTCGGACCGAACCGTCACCATCGGCGTCGGCCACGGCAAGAAGGCGGCCCGGCGGATCGACGCGTGGCTGAACCGGGAGGAGTGGGTGCCGGTGGAGAAGCACCCCGTCGTGACGTTGCCGATGATGAACGTGTGGTACTTCGGCGACCACGAGCGTCGCGTCCAGGAGGAGACCGACGTCGAGGAACGCCTCGAGGGCTTCGGCGAGGTGGTGGCCGGCCTCACGGACGCCGAGGCCGCCTACGAGGCGGACCGCTGCCTCAGCTGCGGCAACTGCTTTGAGTGCGACGGCTGCTTCGGCGCCTGCCCCGAGGACGCGGTGATCAAGCTCGGCAAGGGCAACCGGTACCGCTTCGACTACGAGAAGTGCACGGGCTGCGCCACGTGCTACGAACAATGCCCGGTGCATGCCATCGAGATGATCCAGGAGGGGACCCGATGAGCACCAAGGCGATCATCGATGGCAACGAGGCCGCGGCCGACGTGGCCTACCGCGTGAGCGAGCTGTGCTCGATCTACCCGATCACGCCGTCGTCGACGATGGCGGAGCTGGCCGACGAATGGGCGGCCCACGGCCGACCCAACATCTACGGCCAGGTGCCCACCGTGATCGAGATGCAGTCCGAGGGCGGCGCCGCCGGTGCCATGCATGGCGCGCTGCAGGGCGGTGCGCTGTCCACCACGTTCACGGCCTCGCAGGGTCTGCTGCTGATGATCCCCAACATGTACCGGATCGCCGGCGAGCTCACCTCGACGGTGTTCCACGTGGCCGCCCGCTCCCTCGCCACGCAGGGCCTGTCCATCTTCGGCGACCACCAGGACGTCATGGCCGTCCGGCAGACGGGCGTGTGCCTGCTCAGTTCGGCCTCCGTGCAGGAGGCCCACGACATGGCCGCCGTCGCGCACTCGGCGACGCTGCGGACCAGGCTGCCGATCGTGCACTTCTTCGACGGCTTCCGCACCTCGCACGAGCTCAACACGCTCATCAAGCTCACCGACGACGAACTGACTCGGTTCATCCCGCGGGAGCTGGTGATGGAGCACCGCGCGCGGGCGCTCAGCCCGGCCAACCCCTTCATCCGGGGCACCGCCCAGAACCCCGACACGTACTTCCAGTCCCGCGAGACGTCCAACCTCTACTACCAGTGGGCGCCGAAGGTCATCGCCAACGAGATGGACAAGTTCGCCGAGCTGACGGGCCGCCGCTACAGGCTCGTCGAGTACCACGGCGCGCCGGACGCGGACCGCGTCGTCGTGATCATGGGCTCGGGCATCGAGGCCGTCACCCCCGTGGTGGACCGGATCAACGAATCCGGCGGCCGGGTGGGTGTGATCCAGATCCGCCTGTACCGCCCGTTCCCCACAGACGCCTTCCTGGCCGCGCTGCCCGCCAGCGCCACCCGGGTCGCGGTGCTGGACCGCACGAAGGAGCCGGGAGCCTCCGGCGAGCCCATGTTCCTGGACGTGACGTCCACGCTGGCTGAGGCTGTCGCGGGCGGGCTCCGCGACGCGCTTCCGATCACCATCGGCGGCCGCTACGGCCTGTCGTCGAAGGAGTTCACGCCTGCCATGGCACAGGCCATCTTCGACGAGCTGGCCGCGGACAAGCCGAAGCCGAGGTTCACCGTCGGCATCCACGACGACGTGACCAACCTCTCGCTCGAGTACGACCCCACCCTGGACCTGGAGCACCCCGAGACGCTGCGCGCCGTGTTCTACGGTCTCGGCTCCGACGGCACCGTCGGTGCCAACAAGAACACCATCAAGATCCTCGGCTCCGCCGAGGACACCTTCGCTCAGGGCTACTTCGTCTATGACTCGAAGAAGTCCGGGTCACGGACGGTGTCGCACCTGCGCTTCGGGCCGCACCCCATCCACGCGCCGTATCTGATCAACCAGGCCGGCTTCATCGGCTGCCACCATTGGTCCATCCTGGAGCGGGTCGACGTTTTGGAGTTCGCCCGCCCCGGCACGGTGCTGCTGCTCAACGCGCCCTACGGCCCCGACGGCACCTGGGACCAGCTGCCCGAGCCGGTCCAGCGCCGGATCATCGAACTGAACCTGAAGGTCTACGTCATCGACGCGGGCAAGGTGGCGCGCGCCGCCGGCCTGGGCAGCCGGACCAACACCATCCTGCAGACCTGCTTCTTCGCCATCTCCGGGGTCCTGCCCCGCGACAAGGCGATCGAGAAGATCAAGGACGCCATCACCAAGACCTACGCCCGCAAATCCGCGGAGGTGGTGCGCAAGAATCACGAGGCGGTCGACTCCGCGCTGGCCGAGCTGCACGAGGTGCACGTGCCTGCGAACACGTCGTCGGATCACGGGTTCATCCCGCCGGTCCCCGAGGACGCGCCGAGATTCGTGCGGACGGTGACGGCGAGCATGCTCAAGGGTCGCGGCGACGACCTTCCGGTGTCGTCGTTGCCGGTGGACGGCACCTACCCGTCGGGCACCACCAAGTTCGAGAAGCGCAACATCTCGGAGATCGTGGCCGAATGGGACGCCGAGTCCTGCATCCAGTGCGGCAACTGCGCGTTCGTCTGCCCGCACTCCGTGCTGCGCGCCAAGAGCTACCCCGCCGATGCCATCGGCGACGCCCCTGAGGGTTTCCTCTCGGCGCCGCTCAACGCCGCCGGCCTGCCGCAGACCCGTTACACCCTGCAGGTCTACGTGGAGGACTGCACCGGCTGCGGGCTGTGCGTGGAGGCCTGCCCGGTCAAGCCCGTGGACCAGCCGTCGCGGCGCGCGATCAACCTGGTGCCGATCCTGGACCGCGAGAAGGAGAAGGCGGCGGTCGACTACTTCGAGGCCATCCCCCAGAACGACCGCTCCCGGGTGGACTTCGGCACCATCCGCGGCACCCAGTTCCTCGAGCCGCTCTTCGAGTTCTCCGGCGCGTGCTCCGGCTGCGGCGAGACGCCCTACCTCAAGCTGCTGAGCCAGCTGTTCGGTGACCGCGCCACCATCGCCAACGCCACCGGATGCTCGTCGATCTACGGCGGCAACCTGCCCACCACGCCGTGGGCGAAGAACGCCATGGGCCGCGGGCCCGCGTGGTCCAACTCGCTGTTCGAGGACAACGCCGAGTTCGGCCTGGGCATCCGCCTGGCGGCGGACCTGCACGAGAACCTGGCGCGGACGCGCCTCGCGGAACTGCGCACGGAGATCGGCGACGACGCGCTGGTCGACGGCATCCTCGGGGCCCCCCAGCGGCAGGGATCCGAGCTCACGGCGCAGCTGGACCGGGTCAACCGGCTCAAGGAGAGGCTCGTCGGGCTCAATGGCATCGCGGCAGAGGACCTGCGCAGCGTGGCGGACCACCTCATGCGGCGCTCGGTGTGGATCGTCGGCGGCGACGGATGGGCCTACGACATCGGCTCCTCCGGCGTTGACCACGTGCTCGCCTCCGGCCGCAACGTCAACATCCTGGTGCTGGACACCGAGGTGTACTCCAACACCGGCGGCCAGGCCTCGAAGTCGACCCCCTTGGGCGCCGTCGCGAAGTTCGCCTCCGGAGGCAAGCTCACCAACAAGAAGGACCTCGCCATGCAGGCGATGGCCTACGGCTCGGTGTACGTGGCGCGCGTCGCGATGGGCGCCGATCCGCAGCAGACACTGAAGGCGTTCCGCGAGGCGGAGGCCTACGACGGGCCGAGCCTGATCATCGCCTACAGCCACTGCATCGCGCACGGCTACGACATCCGCAAGGGCCTCGAGCAGCAGTACCGGGCCGTCAACTCCGGCCACTGGCCCCTGATGCGCTACAACCCGGTCATCCGCGACGCAGGCGGCAACCCCTTCCTGCTCGACTCGCCGCGGCCGCGCATGTCGCTTCAGAAGTACCAGTCGGCGGAGCTGCGCTACAAGGTGCTGCGCGCGGCCGATCCCGACGAGGCGGACCGTCTCCTGGCCCTCGCGCAGGAACAGGTGGACCGGAAGTGGTCCGAGTACGAGGAGCTGGCCGGCCGCGGCGCCGAGCAGTTCGCAGCAGATCCGAGGAGCCGGTCATGACAGACCTCACCACCCAGTACCTGGGACTCACCCTGCGCAACCCCGTCGTCGCGTCGGCGGGCCCGCTCTCGCAGACGGTCGCGGGGGTGCGGTCGCTCGCCGACGGGGGAGTGGGCGCGGTGGTGCTCTACTCCCTGTTCGAGGAGCAGCTGCGCCGCGAGGCCGAGGCGATGGCTGCGCTGGAGGAGATGTACGAGGACTCGCACGCCGAGGCGCTGTCCTACTTCCCCACGGTGCCGAGGGCGGCCCACGACGCCAGCCACGCGTATCTCACGCTGGTCGAGCAGGCGGCGAAGGCTGTCGACGTGCCACTCATCGCCTCGCTCAACGGGGCGTCGCTGGGCGGCTGGACGCAGACGGCACGACGCCTGGAGGAGGCCGGGGCCGCGGCCATCGAGCTCAACATCTACTTCGTGCCCGGCGACGTGATGATGTCGGGGCACGCGGTCGAGGAGCGGCACCTGGCCATCCTCGCGGCCGTCAAGGGCGCCGTCGGCATCCCGGTGGCCGTCAAGCTGAGCCCCTTCTTCTCGTCGGTGGGCAACATGGCGGTGCGCCTGGACGCCTCGGGGGCCGACGGCCTGGTGCTGTTCAACAGGTTCCTGCAGCCGGACATCGACCTGGACCGGATGACGGTGGAGTCCGGGGTGACGCTGTCGTCGCCGGTGGACGCCCGGCTGCCGCGGACGTGGATCTCGGTGCTGCGCGGCAAGGTGGATGCCTCTCTGGCGGCCACCACGGGGGTCGACACCTCCGAGGACGTGGTCAAGTACATCCTCGCCGGCGCCGACGTGGTGATGACCACCTCGTCGCTCATCCGCCGAGGCCCCGCGTACGCACAGGTGCTCGTCGAGGGACTGGGGCAGTGGCTCACCTCCAAGGGCCTGTCGCTGGCCAAGGCACGCGGCCTCTTGGCCGTGCCGGCGGAGGCGGCGCCCGACGCCTACGAGCGGGAGGGCTACGTGTCGGCGCTGGAGAAGGCCAAGTCCACCTACGGATCGCTGCGCTGACGTGCTACCACCTCTGCTGGCCTCCTTCAGCACGACGCGCTGCGCGGATTCTCGCTGGTGAGGGTGGCGTTCGTGCTGCCATTGCTGATCGTGACCGTACCCCTCGCCACGACCAACGGACGGTGGCGACCCCGGGAAGATTCGAACTTCCGACACAAGGTTTAGGAAACCTCTGCTCTATCCCCTGAGCTACGGGGCCAACGGCCCCGATCCCAGGGCCACGCACAGGATACCGGGCCGCAGCCGATGCTGCAGACCGGCTCTCGGCGCGTCCCCGTCCCTCACACGGCCTGGAAGGCTTGCGTGAGGAACTGTTGACAGTTCCGTTACGCCGCGGGTGACCGGTCGCAACACCCGGAACCTAGGTTCATGCCTGAGCAGCGTCGCTCACGGACATGTACACCCAAGACCCGAAGGAGCGACCATGACCACCACTCGCATCCCCCCGTCCAGCGAGCCGGACGAGGCAGTCGACGTCCTCACCTCCCCGCCCGCCGCACGGGCGCAGATCTCCGACGGTGGGCTGACACATCGTCCCGGCCGCTGGATCGACGGCTGGGACCCCGAGAACCCCGAGCAGTGGGGGAGCGTGGGCCGGCCCATCGCGCGCCGCAACCTGTGGCTGTCCATCTTCGCGGAGTTCCTGGGCTTCGCGGTCTGGGCCCTGTGGAGCATCGTCGTCCCCCAGCTCAACGGAGTGGGCTTCGACCTGAGCGTCAACGAGATGTTCTGGCTCGTGTCGACGCCGGCGCTGGTGGGCGCCACCCTCCGGATCCCCTACACCTTCGCGGTGCCCCGCTTCGGAGGCCGCAACTGGACCATCGTGTCCGCGCTGCTCCTGCTGCTACCCACCGCGGCGCTCGCCTGGGCCGTCAACCACCCGGAGCTGCCGTTCGTGGCCTTGGTGGGCATCGCCGCCCTCGCGGGCGTGGGCGGCGGCAACTTCGCCTCGTCCATGGCCAACATCTCCTTCTTCTTCCCCGCGAAGGAGAAGGGTGCGGCATTGGGCCTCAACGCCGCCGGTGGCAACCTCGGCACCGCGGCCGTGCAGCTCGCCGTCCCGATCGTCATCACCATCGGCGCCGGGGTCAGCCTGGACCGCGCCGGGCTGATGTTCATCCCGCTGGCGCTCCTGGCAGCCGTGCTCGCCTGGCGCAGCATGGACAACCTGTCCAACGCCAAGTCCGACCCCCGCGCCTACGCCGCTGCACTGCGCCACCCGCACACCTGGATCCTGTCGTTCATCTACATCGGCACCTTCGGCTCGTTCATCGGCTACTCCGCGACCTTCCCGACTCTGCTCAAGAACCTGTTCCCCGCCGTGACCATCTCGTTGGCCTTCATGGGTGCGCTCGTGGGCTCCCTGGCACGTCCGTTCGGCGGATACCTCTCCGACCGCATCGGCGGCGCGGTGGTCACCTGCGCCTCGTTCGTCGCCATGGCCATCGGGGCCGTGGGTGGCATCGTGGGCCTGCAGGCGCAGTCCTTCCCGATCTTTTTCCTCTCCTTCCTGTGGCTGTTCGTGTTCACCGGCATCGGCAACGGTTCGGTGTACCGGATGATCCCGGCGGTCTTCTCCGGCACCGCCGGGGGGGACCCGGTCTCGCTGACCGCGGCCGGCCGGGCAGCCGCCGGCTGCATCGGCATCGCCGGCGCGGTGGGCGCGTTCGGCGGCTTCCTCATCCCGCAGGGCTTCGCGCTCTCCCGCACCATCACCGGCGACCTGCAGGCCGCGCTCGGCGTGATGGTGGCCGTGTACCTCCTCATGCTGGGCGTCACCTGGTTCGTGTACCTCCGCCGGGGGTCACGCCTGGCCGCGCTGAAGGTCTGACGCATGACCGCCACCCACTGCCCCTACTGCGCGCTCCAGTGCGCCATGAACGTGGCGCCCGCGGAACCGGGGGTGACCCCGACGGTCACCCCGCTGGAGTTCCCCACCAACCGGGGACGGCTCTGCCAGAAGGGGTGGACCTCCGCCGAGGTGCTTACCACCCCTGACCGGCTCACCAGCCCCCTGGTGCGCCGCGACGGGGAACTTGTGCCCACGGACTGGGACACCGCGCTGACGCTGGTCGCCGACACGCTGCTTCGCCTGCGGGCGGAGCACGGGCCGGAGTCGGTGGCGGTGTTCGGGGGTGGCGGGCTCACGAACGAAAAGGCCTACACGCTCGGCAAGTTCGCCCGGGTGGCGCTCGCGACGCCGAACATCGACTACAACGGCCGCTTCTGCATGTCCTCGGCCGCCGCAGGTGGGCGCCGGGCCTTCGGTCTGGACCGCGGGCTGCCGTTCCCGCTCGCCGATCTCGACGGGGCGGGCGCCATCCTGCTGGTGGGGTCCAATCCCGCCGAGACGATGCCGCCGTTCTGCACCCACCTGTCCGGGGCGCAGGAGGCGGGCGGGCTGATCGTCGTCGACCCCCGCCGCACGCCGACGGCGGCCCTGACGGGCGACGGGCGCGGCCTGCATCTCAGCCCGCTGCCCGGCACCGACCTCGTGCTGCTGCTGGGCCTCACCCAGATCCTGTGGAGCGAGGGGCTCGTCGACCTGGGCTACCTCGAGGAGCGGGTCAACGGCGTCGACGAGCTGCGCGCCAGCCTGGCCGCGTGGTGGCCGGAGCGCGTGGAGCGCGTCACGGGGGTGCCGGTGACGCAGCTGCGCGCCGCCGCAAGGATCCTGGCGGATGCAAGCCCCGCCAGGGGCGGCAGGGGGGCCTACGTGCTGACTGGCCGCGGGGCCGAGCAGCACGCCCACGGCACCGACACCGTGACGGCCGCCGTGAACCTTGCCCTCTGCCTGGGGCTCCCCGGGAGGGTGGGCTCCGGCTACGGCTGCCTCACCGGCCAGGGCAACGGCCAGGGCGGCCGCGAGCACGGGCTCAAGGCGGACCAGCTGCCCGGCTACCGCTCGATCAGCGATCCTGTGGCCCGCGCGCACGTCGCGGCAGTCTGGGGCGTGGACCCTGACTCCCTGCCCGGCCCCGGGAAGCCGGCGGTCGCGCTGTTCGAGTCCCTGGCGACTCCCGGCGGCCCGCGCGCCATGCTCATCCACGGCGCCAACCCCGTCGTCAGCTTGCCCGACGTGCTGCGCCTCACTGAGCGGTTGGGCGACCTCGACCTGCTGGTGGTCAGTGACTTCGTGCTCTCCGAGACCGCGGCCCTGGCCGACGTGGTGCTGCCCGTCACGCAGTGGGCGGAGGAGACCGGCACCATGACCAACCTCGAGGGGCGCCTGCTGCTGCGCGCCCGGGCCGCGCTGCCCCCCGTCGGCGTGCGCACCGAGCTGGAGGTGTGGAGCGAGCTGGCCGAGCGCCTGGGCAGCCCGGTGCCGTTCAGCCCGGACCCCGCCGTCGTGTTCGAGGAACTGACCCGCGCCAGCGCCGGCGGAGTGGCGGACTACGCCGGCTTCAGCCACCAGCGCCTCCGAGACGGTGACGCCCTCTACTGGCCCTGCCCCGCCCCGGACCACGAGGGCACCCCGCGGGTGTTCCTCGAGCGCTTCGAGACCCCTGACGGGCGTGCGGTCCTCCACCCGGTGGACCAGACCCCGCCCGACGACGAGCTGACCCCGGAGCTGCCGCTGTACCTGGTGACCGGCCGCGTCCTGCAGCACTACCAGTCCGGCGCCCAGACGCGCCGCGTGCCCGCGCTCAACAGCGTGGAGCCGGAGGCCTACGTCGAGCTGCACCCGCTGCTGGCGCAGAGGTTGGGTGTCGCGGCGGGTGACCGCGTGGCCGTCCACTCCCGCCGCGGCAGCTGCGAGGCCGTGGCCCGGCTCACCGAGGGCATCCGTCACGACACGGTGTTCATGCCGTTCCACTACCCGGACGCCGGCGCGGTGAACCGGGTCACCAACGCCGCCACCGACCCCATCTCGGGCATGCCCGAGTTGAAGGTCGCGGCAGTGCGGCTGACACGGATCGGAGAGGCGGCATGAGTCACCGGATCGTCGTCGTCGGCCACGGCATGGTGGGGCACCGCTTCCTCGCCGACCTGGCCTCCCACCGCCTCGACGACGTCGAGGTCACCGTCCTCGGCGAGGAGGGGCACGCCGCCTACAACCGGATCCTCCTGCCCGATGTGATCATGGGCCGGGCCGACCTGCCCGGGCTGACTCTGCCCGAGAGTCGGGGCGTGCGGATGCTGCGCGACCGCAAGGCCACCGGGATCGACCGCCGCAACCGCGTCGTGGTCGACTCCGCGGGGGAGGAGCACCCGTTCGACACGCTGGTGCTGGCCACCGGCGCCGAGCCCGTGTTCCCCACCGTCGACGGCGTGGTCCGCGCCGACGGCACCCCCATGCCGGGCGTGGCGGCGCTCCGCACCTGGGACGACGCGGACCGGGTCCGCGCGGCCGCGGCCGCCGGCGCCAGGGTGGTGGTCATGGGGGGAGGCGTCCTCGGCATCGAGGCCGCCGTCGCGCTCGCCGAGGCCGGCAGCGACGCCACCATCGTGCACCGCGGCTCGGCCCCGCTGGACCGCCAGTTCGACCCCGCCAGCGGCGCCGTCGTCCGCGCCGGGCTGATGGACCGTGGGATCACCACCCTGGTCGACGTGCGCGTCGCCGGGATGGAGCGCCGCCGCGACCACAGCCTCGCCTCGGTCAGGCTGACCAGCGGCAAGCACATCCCCGCCGACCTCCTGCTGGTGGCGATCGGGGTCAGGCCTCGCACCCGCCTGGCGGAGGCGGCCGAGCTGTGGGTGCGCAACGGCATCCTCGTCAACGACACCTGCCGCACCGACGACCCCGCCATCTACGCCATCGGCGACTGCGCCCGCACCCCGCAGGGCTGCCCGGGTCTGGTCGGCCCCGGTTGGGAGCAGGCGCGCGTCCTCGCGCACCACCTCGCCGAGAAGATCAGCGGACGGTCCGGGCCCCGCCCAGTGCTGGGCGCCGACTCCGGCGTGTTCCGGGTCAAGGCCGAGGGCCTCGAGGCGGTCACCATGGGCGAGTTCCCGGCCGACGAGTTCGCGCCCGGCGCACCGCGGGTGCTCTCCCTCACAGACCCGGTCGGGCGGCGACGCGTGCGGGTCGCCGTCGCGGACGGACTCCTGGTGGGCGCCACGTGCGTCGGAGATCCCCAGGTCGCGGCGGACCTGACCGTGGCGTTCGACTCCCGCACACCCGTCCCCGACGACCCGGCCGCACTGCTGGCCCGCCCGCTCGCCGGCGCGGCCCCGGCGATGTCCGTGGCCGACCTGCCCGATGCCGCGCTCGTGTGCCGCTGCAACGCCGTGACCAAGGCGGCCATCACCGACGCCGTCAGGGCCGGAGCCGACACCCCCGAGGCCGTCGCGACGGCGACCCGCGCCTCCACCGGCTGCGGAAGCTGCACCTCCGACGTCTGCAGCCTGGTCGCCGCCCTCGGCGCCGCAGGCACCCCGCGAACCTCACTCGAGCGGGTCACCGTCGCGTGAGTGGCTTGTTGCACAGCCGAAACGTGACTGATCCAGCCCCGGAAAGTTCGACGCCTAGCGTCGTAGACACCGAGGAACACATCCTGACAAGACCCCTGGAGGCCGATATGAGCAAGCTGTGTGTGGTGGTCGGGGGTGGCATGGTCGCCCACCGATTCGTCGAGGCGCTGCGTTCCCGCGACGAGGCCGGCGAGTGGCGCGTCACCGTGCTGGCCGAGGAGCCGCGCCCCCCGTACGACCGGGTGGCGCTGACGAGCTACTTCGAGAACCGCGACCCCGAGCTGTTGAACCTCGGCGAGGCGCACCTGTGGCAGGACCCGAACGTCAAGCTGCGCCGCGGCGCCAAGGTGGTCTCCGTGGACCCGGCGGCGCACACCGTCATCACCGAGAACGGCATGTCGCACGCCTACGACTCACTGGTGCTCGCCACAGGCTCCTACGCGTTCATGCCGCCGGTGCCCGGCCGTGAGCTGCCCGGCTGCTTCGTGTACCGCACCATCGACGACGTCGCGGCGCTCCGCGGCTACGTCGAGACCCTGCAGGAGCGCAACCCGAAGCGTCGCGTCCGGGGCGCCGTCATCGGCGGCGGCCTGCTGGGCCTCGAGGCCGCCGGCGCGCTGAAGAAGCTCGGCGCCGACACCACCGTGGTCGAGTTCGCGCCCAGGCTGATGCCCCTACAGGTGGACGAGGGCGGCGGCGAGTCGCTCAAGCGCCTCATCGAGGCCATGGATGTGGACGTCCGCGTCGGCACCGCCACCTCGGCCATCAAGGGCCGCATCGCCGTGGAGAAGATGGTCTTCAACGACGGCTCCTCCATCGACGTCGACGTGGTGATCTTCGCCACCGGCGTCCGCCCCCGCGACGAGCTCGCCCGCGACGCAGGCCTGGAGGTGGGGGAGCGCGGCGGCATCGTCGTCGACGACACCTGCCGCACCGCGGACCCCGACATCTACGCCATCGGCGAGGTGGCCTGCATCCAGGGCCGCGTCTGGGGCCTTGTCGGCCCCGGATACACCATGGCGGAGGTGGCGGTCGATCAGATGCTCGGCCGCTCCGGCACCTTCACCGGCGGCGACCTCTCCACCAAGCTCAAGCTCCTCGGGGTGGACGTGGCCAGCTTCGGCGACGCCTTCGGCACCACCGAGGGCGCCCTGTCGGTGGTCTACACCGACCCGATCGCCGGCGTCTACAAGAAGCTGGTGCTCTCCGACGACGCCCGCACCCTGCTGGGCGGCATCCTGGTGGGCGACGCCTCGGCCTACGCTGGCCTCCGTCCCCTGCTGGGCCGGCCCCTCGGCGTCGACCCGGCCGCCTACCTGGTGCCCGCCGGGGCGGAGGGCGCCCCGGTCCAGGGCGAGCTGCCCGACGACGCCCCCGTCTGCTCCTGTAACAACGTGACCGCGGGCGCCATCCGCTGCGCCGTCACCGGAGAGGGCTGCACCGACCTGGCCGGCGTCAAGGCCTGCACCAAGGCCGGCACCAGCTGCGGCTCCTGCCTGCCGCTGGTCCGCAAGCTGATGGTGGCGGAGCTCGAGAAGTCCGGCACGGTCGTCAGCAACGCACTGTGCGAGCACTTCGAGCTGTCGCGGGCCCAGCTGTTCGACGTGGTCCGGATCACCGGGCTCACCACCTTCTCCGAGATCATCGGGCGCCACGGCCGGGGCCGCGGCTGCGACATCTGCAAGCCGGTCGTCGCGTCGATCCTCGCCAGCCTCGGCAACGGGCACATCCTCGCCGGCGAGCAGGCCGCCATCCAGGACACGAACGACCACGTGCTGGCCAACATCCAGAAGGACGGCACCTACTCGGTGGTGCCCCGCGTCCCCGGCGGCGAGATCACCCCGGACGGACTCATCGTGATCGGCCAGATCGCCCGAGACTTCGGGCTCTACACCAAGATCACCGGCGGCCAGCGCATCGACATGTTCGGCGCGCGGATCGACCAGCTGCCCGACATCTGGCGCCGGCTCGTCGACGCCGGCTTCGAGTCCGGCCACGCCTACGGCAAGTCGCTGCGCACCGTGAAGTCCTGCGTGGGCTCCACGTGGTGCCGCTTCGGCGTCCAGGACTCCGTCGGCCTCGCGATCGACCTGGAGCTGCGGTACCGAGGGCTCCGCTCGCCGCACAAGCTCAAGCTCGGCGTCTCCGGCTGCGCCCGTGAGTGCGCCGAGGCCCGCGGCAAGGACGTGGGCATCATCGCCACGGACAAGGGGTGGAACGTCTACGTGGGTGGCAACGGAGGCTTCACCCCGCGCCACGCCGTCCTCCTGGCCGAGGACCTCACCACCGAGGAGCTCGTGCGCACCATCGACCGCTTCCTCATGTACTACGTGCGGACCGCGGACCGGCTGCAGCGCACTGCCGTGTGGCTGGAGTCGATCGAGGGCGGCCTGGACCACGTCCGCAAGGTCATCATGGAGGACTCCCTCGGCATCGCCGCGGACCTCGACGCCGCCATGGCCGGCCACGTCGACGGCTACCGCGACGAGTGGCGTGACGTCCTGGAGGACCCGGTCAAGCTCGCCCGGTTCGCGGGCTTCGTCAACGCGGCGGACGCCGTCGACGACAACCTGCAGTACGTCGGCGAGCGCGGCCAGGTCCGCCCCGCCACCGACGCGGACCGCGAGTCCGGCGTCGAGCTGGTCGATTCCGAGCGGCGGCCGGTCCTGGTCGCCGGACCCACCATCCCCATTGGAGGAGCGCGATGATCACCACTACCGAACCCGTCTGCCGCCTCGACGACCTGCTCCCGGAGAGGCCCGTCGCCGCCCTGATCGACGGCCGCCAGGTGGCCATCGTCCGGCTCCACGACGACCGCGTGGCCGCAGTCGGCATGTGGGACCCCTTCGCCCGCGCCAACGTCATGGCCCGTGGACTGGTGGGCTCGTCCCTGGTGGACGGCGAGGACGTGCCCGTACTCTTCTCTCCCATGTACAAGCAGGCCTTCGACCTCCG
Organism: Tessaracoccus yangjingae; assembly: GCF_055326235.1. Lineage (NCBI taxonomy): Bacteria > Bacillati > Actinomycetota > Actinomycetes > Propionibacteriales > Propionibacteriaceae > Tessaracoccus > Tessaracoccus yangjingae. Next base: position 152,767 of record NZ_JBUZNN010000002.1, read on the forward strand.
CACGGGCGTGTGCCTGTCCGATCCGACGAAGGCGCTGGGCACCTGGGCGGTGGCGGTGCTCGACGGCCGGGTGTTCGTCGGGTCGCAGGTCACCGAGGAGGCCCCGCTCCGCCGGCCCGCCGAGGGCCTGGCCAGGGCGGGCTGAATGGACGCCACGGTGACCGCCATCGGTTCCACGGCTGCAGCCGGCGTGCACCCGCTCGCCGGCTGCCGCGTCGTCCTCACGGCGAAGCGGCGCGCCTCCGAACTGGCCTCGGCCCTCGAGCGCCGAGGGGTGGAGATCATCCGGGCGCCCATCCTGTCGATCGTGCCGCACGCCGACGACGAGCAGCTGATCGCGCACACCCGGGCGCTGATCGCCGATCCCCCGGACGCGGTGGTGGCCACCACGGGCGTGGGGTTCCGCGGCTGGATGGAGGCCGCCGACGCCGCCGGGTGCGCCGAGGAGCTGCTGGAGGTGCTCAGGGGCGCGAGGATCATCGCGCGGGGGCCCAAGGCGCAGGGCGCGGTGCACGGCGCGGGGCTGACCGCGGACTGGGTCGCGGACTCGGAGACGGCCGCCGAGATCAAGGAACTCTTCGAGAGCGAGGGGGTCGCGGGCCTGCACGTGGCCGTGCAGCACCACGGCGCGGGCAGCGACGGCATCGACGAGCTCCTCCACGCGCTGGGCGCCCGCGTCACGTCCCTGGTGGTGTACCGGTGGGGGCCCTCGCCGGACCCCGAGGCCGTGACCCGGGCCGTCTCCCTGGTGGCGGCGGCCGAGGTGGACGCGGTGGCGTTCACGTCCGCGCACGGAGTGCTCGAGTTCTTTGCCGCCTGCGAGCGGCAGGGGCTGAGGGATGCCGTGATCGAGGCGATGGCGGGACCCGTCCTCCCCGCGACCGTCGGGCCCGTCACGGCGGCGCCCCTCGTCGAACTCGGCCTGGACCCGCTGATCCCGGACCGGTTCCGGCTCGGCGCGCTGGTGCGTGAGCTCACCGCCGCGCTGTCGGCCCGCGGCGTCGCGGAGGTGGCCACGCCGGCGGGCGTGCTGTGGCTGCGGCGGTCGGCCGCGAGCCTGGGTGGGCGCGCGCTGCCGCTGAGCCAGGTGCAGTTCGCGGTGCTCCGCTCGCTGGTCGAGGCCAAGGGCGGAGTGGTCTCGCGGGAGGAGATCCTGGCCGTGCTGCCGGGCAGCTCCAACGACCCGCACGCCGCGGAGGTCGCGGTGGCCCGGCTGCGTGACAGTATGGGAGACCGCTCGCTCGTGCGCACCGTGCCGCGGCGGGGATACCGGCTGGAGGTGAGCGCATGAGACCGGCCCTCGTGGTCTGCGCGCACGGCACCGACGACCCGGACGGCCAGGCCGTCGTGCTGGCCATCGCCGCGGCCGCCGCCGAGAGGCTGCCGGACGTCACCGTCGAGGTGGCCTACGTGGACGTGCAGGACCCGAAGCTCGACGTGGTGGTGGACCGCCTCGTCGCGGCGGGCCACCGCGTGGTGGTGGTGCCCGTGCTGCTGACGCTGGGCTTCCACACCGAGGTGGACGTGGCCGAGGCGGTCGCGGGCCACCCCGGCCTGGTGCTCTCCACCGGCCCCCTCGGGCCGGACCCGCGCCTGGAGGCCGCGCTGGTGGACCGGCTCCGCGAGGCCGGCGCCCCGGAGGGGGGCGCGGTCGTGGTGGCCGTGGCCGGCTCGTCGCGCCCCGAGGCCGCGGAGGTGGGCCACGGGGTGGGTCGCGGGGTGCAGGAGCTTTGGGCCGGGCCGGTGACGGTCGGGTTCCTGTCGGCGGCGGAGCCGAGGGTGCCGGAGGCAGTCGAGGCCGCCCGTGCGTCTGGACCTGTGGCGGTGGCGTCCTACCTGATCGGTCCCGGGTTCTTCCAACGGAAGCTCTCCCGGGCGGGGGGAGACGTGGTGGCGCAGCCGCTCGGCGCGCATCCGGGACTGGTGTCTGTGGTGGTGGATCGCTACCTCTCAGGGTGCCTCTGTCTCGAGGGCTGATGCTCGTCCGGATCGCGGCCCCGGGTTATTTGATACAAAGTCTTTGTAGTAATCTGTAGGCCATGACAGAGATCTCCCTCACCCCCAAGTCAGGCTGCGGTTGCGGCGGTCATGACGAGTCCCTCCCCGAGCTCGACGCCCGCGCCATCCCGCACGCCGTGCGCCACGCCGCCATCCACGGCGTCGTCGACGGCCTCCAGCCCGGTGCCGCCTTCGTCCTGGTGGCCCCGCACAACCCCGTGCCGCTGCTCAACCAGATCGCCGACCGCCACGGCGACGCGATCAAGGTCAGCTACGTCGAGGAGGGCCCCGAGGCCTGGAAGTTGAAGCTAGCGCGCGTCTGATGTGCAGCTACTGCGGGTGTGACTCGATCACGGTCATCGGCCGGTTCATGAACGAACACGTCGAGATCGTCAACGCGTGCGGCGGGCTCCGCCGCGCAGTCGCCGACGGCGGGGACGTGCCCGCCCGCGCCCGCGACCTCGCCCTCCTCCTCGGTCCGCACACCCGGTCCGAGGAGGTGGGCCTTTTCAGCGTGATGAAGCGCCGCGACGAGTTCTCCGACCACGTGAACGCGCTCTGCGGCGAGCACCGCTCCCTCGACGAGCTCCTGGCCGCCATCGCCGACGGCGAGCACTCGCTCATGGACACCTTCGAGGATGCCCTCCGCGCCCACATCGACAAGGAGGACAACGGCCTCTTCCCGGCGGCCGCGCTGGGCCTCGACGGCGCCGAGTGGGCCGAGATCGACACCACCACGCATGACCACGACCACGCCACCGGCACCGCGCACAGCCACTGAGGCCCCGACGGCCACCACCAGGCTCCGCATCGCGATCATCGCGCTCGCCGGGGTGTCGCTGCTGGCGGGCCTCAACGCCGCGCTGCTCAGGCTCGGCCTCTGGGCCCCCGTCGAGTCCGAACGCCTGGCCGACCTGCACGGCCCGGCCATGACGCTCGGCTTCATGGGCAGCCTCATCTCGCTCGAGCGTGCGCAGGCGCTGCGCCGGCCGGTGGCCTACCTCGCCCCGGCGCTGCTCGCGGCGGGATCGCTGGCCCTGATCGTGGGGGCGCCACCCATGCTCGGCCGGCTGCTCCTCCTCGACGGCGGGCTGGCGTTCCTCGGCGTCGCCGTCGCGCTGTGGCTGCGCGCACCGCTCCCGCTGGTCGCCGCGCAGGCGCTGGGGGCCCTGTTCGTACCGCTGGCCGCTGCCGCGCTGGTGCTGGCCGACGTCGCGGCCGCCCTGCCGCTGCTGGTGGCCTTCGTGGTGCTCACCATCGCGGCCGAGCGGGCAGAGTTGGCGCAGCTCACCATGGGCGCCAGCGCCATTCCCACCCTGCTGGCGCTCGCGACGGCGGTGGCCCTCGGCGCCGCGCTGGCAGTCGCGCTCCCGAGCGTCGGCTTCCGCGTGCTGGGGCTGGGGTGCGTCCTCACGGCGGCCTGGCTGATCCGCGACGACGTGGGCCGCAGGATGATCCGGGCCGACGGGTTCCGCCGCTTCAACGCCGCCGCGCTGCTGGCCGGCAACGTGTGGCTGGGCGTGGCAGGCCTGATCTGGCTCGTCGTGGGGCGTCCCGTGGCGAGCGGCCACTACGACGCCACCATCCACGGCGTGTTCCTCGGCTTCGGCGTGTCCATGATCATGGCGCACGCCCCCACCATCTTCCCGGCCGTGATCGGCCGTCCCCTGCCGTACCGTCCCAGCATGTGGCTGCCGCTCGGGCTGCTGCACCTGGGCATGGGCGCGCGGATCGCCGGCGATCTCCTCGCCGTCGGAGCCCTGTACCGAACCGGAGGAACCGTGACCGTGCTCGCGCTGCTGGCGTTCGCGCTGACCGTCGTGGCATCGGCGGTGCGGGGGTGAGGCGGCGCCGGTCACTCAGGGACTACCTGCTGGTGGTCTGGCTGCTCGCCGCCGTCGTGGTGGCCGTGACCCACCGGTGGATCCCGGAGTCCACCTGGCTCATGGTGCACCTCGTGGCGCTGGGCGCCATGACCCACTCGGTGATGGTGTGGAGCGCGCACTTCACCGCCGCGCTGCTGAAGACCCGCGACGACGACGCCGCCCGACGCCTGGCCGACACTCGGCTCGGCGCGTTGGCGGCCGGTGCGCTGCTGGTGTTCGTCGGCGTGCCGACGGCGCAGTGGTGGCTCGCGGCGGCCGGGGCAACCGTCGTGTCGGCGGCGGTGCTGTGGCACGGCGCAATCCTGGTGCGCGACCTCCGGCGCGCCCTGCCTGGACGCTTCCGGGTCTGCATCCGCTACTACATCGCGGCCGCGGCCTGCCTTCCCGTCGGCGCCGGGTTCGGCGCGACGCTGGCCTGGGGCCTTGACGATCGCTGGCACGCCGCCCTGCTGGTGGCACACACCATGACGATGCTGCTCGGCTGGATCGGGCTGACCGTGGTGGGCACCCTCGTCACGTTCTGGCCGACGGTGCTGCGCACGCGGATGGACGACCGGGCGGAGCGGCTGGCCAGGCAGGCATTGCCGGCGCTGCTCGCAGCTATCGGCGTGGTGATCCTAGGCTCCCTGACCGGCGTGCGGGCCGTGTCGGTGGCCGGGCTGGTGCTGTACGCCGGGGCGCTGATCTGGTGGGGGCGCTGCCTGGTCAGGCCGCTCAGGGCGAAGCCGCCGCGCGAGTTCGCCTCGGCGTCGATCCTGGCGGGGGCGGTCTGGGCCTGCGTCGCCATTCTGGCCACGGCGGTCCACGTGGGCGGCTCCGACGACGTGGAGCTGGCGTCCGGGTACCCGATGCTCGCATCCCTGTGGGTGGTGGGCTTCCTGCTCCAACTGGTCACCGGCGCGCTGTCGTACCTGCTGCCGTCGGTCATCGGCGGCGGCCCGCGCGTGGTTCGGGCGGGGGCCGCGGAGTTCGACCGCTTCGCCACGGTGCGGCTCGTCGTCATCAACGGGGGTCTGCTCGCCTGGGTGGCGCCGTTGCCCGGGTGGGTGAAGGTGACCGTCTCGCTGCTGGTGCTCGTGGCCCTCGCCGCCTTCCTCCCGCTGATGGTGCGCGGGATCCGGGCCTCCGTCGCCGAACGGCGCAGGGCCGCGGCCGGCGAACCCGCCCCCGAGCTGATGGAGCGCCGCAGCGCCTTCACCGGCGACGGACTCGTGGCAGGGGTCGCCGCGTTGGCCATTGCGCTCAGCGTGGGCGTCGGCCTCGACCCTGCCGCCGCGGGCGTGGCCACCCTGGGGACGGCGGCTTCGCCTTCGTCGGCCGTCGCCGCCACCGGCGAGACGGTGCGGGTGAGGGTCGCGGCCCGCGACATGGTGTTCGTGCCCTCCCGCGTCGAGGCTCAGCCGGGGGACCGGGTGATCATCGAGCTCGTCAACGAGGACCCCACCACCGTCCACGACCTCATGATCGGCCCCGCCCGAACGGACAGGCTCGCGCCCGGGGAGTCCGCCGAGCTGGATCTCGGCGTGGTGGGGCAGAGCATGGCCGGCTGGTGCACCGTCGTGGGGCACCGCCAGATGGGCATGACGTTCGACGTGGTGGTGGCGGGATCCCCGGCCGCGGAACCGGCCCCCTCGACGGACGCCGCGGACCACGGCCACGACGCCGTCGATCCGGACGCCGAGCTCGGCGCCGTGGTGGACCCCGTGGCCCCGCCACTGACGGAGGAGACCGTGCGGCGCTACGAGTTCCGCGTCACCGAGGTACCCCTCGAGGTGGCCCCCGGGGTGTGGCAGCGGCGGTGGACCTTCAACGGCCAGGGCGTCGGCCCGACGCTGCGGGGCCGGGTGGGCGACACCTTCGAGATCACGCTGATCAACGACGGATCGATGGGGCACTCGATCGACTTCCACGCCTCCGCGCTCAACCCCGAGGGCCCCATGCGCACGATCGCCCCGGGGGAGCGGCTGACCTACCGGTTCACCGCCCAGCGGGCCGGCGTGTGGATGTACCACTGCTCCACCATGCCGATGAGCGCCCACATCGCGGCCGGCATGCACGGGGCGGTGATCGTCGAGCCGGAGGGCGGGCTGCCGGAGGTGGATCGCGAGTACGTGGTGGTCCAGTCCGAGGTCTTCGTCGCCGACGACGCCGCCACGGCCGAGGCCGCCACCGAGGTGGACGCGGATGCCGTCTCCGCCGAGCAGCCGGACCGGGTGGTGTTCAACGGCGTGGCCAACCAGTACGACCAGGAGCCCTTCGTCGCGCGGGTGGGGGAGCGGGTGCGCTTCTGGGTGCTGGACGCCGGGCCCAACCGGGCCACCAGCTTCCACATCGTGGGCGGGCAGTTCGACACCGTCTACCGCGAGGGCGGCTACCTGCTCAAGGACGGCATGGATGCCTTCGGCGGCGCCGGAGGGGGCGCCCAGGCGCTGGCGCTGGCTCCTGCCGAGGGGGGCTTCGTCGAGCTGGAGTTCCCGGAGCCCGGGCGCTACCCCGTGGTCAGCCACGTGATGGTGGACGCCGAGCGCGGGGCGCACGGGATCGTCGAGGTGTCATAGCCGGGGTGCGGGTGCTGGCCTAGGATCGATCACGAACCGCTACGAAGGGAACAGCTGTGTCCGAAGCCGGCCTGAACGCCGCCCGCAGGAAGATGATCGACGCAGGGGTCGCGGCCCCGGCGATCGAGGTCTTCTCCCGCTTCTACGAGCTCCTGGAATCGGGCGCCACCGGCGTGATCCGGGAGGACACCATCGAGCCCCTCCTCGACCCGCCCATGCTGGCGGACGTGGACATCACCGAGGCCGAGGCCCGCGAGGCGATCGGCCAGACGGTGATCATCAAGCTCAACGGCGGCCTCGGCACGTCGATGGGTCTGGACCAGGCCAAGACCCTGCTCGAGGTGCGCGACGGCCTCAACTTCCTCGATCTCATCACCCAGCAGGTGCTGGCCGCCCGCGAGCGCTACCACGCCCGGCTGCCGCTGCTGCTGATGAACTCCTTCCGCACCGAGGCCGACACCCTGGAGCACCTGGAGCGCTACCCGGAGCTCCCCGTCGAGGGCCTGCCGCTGAGCTTCATGCAGAACCAGGAGCCGAAGCTGCGCGCCGACGACCTCACCCCCGTCGAGTGGCCGGCGGACCCTACGCTCGAGTGGTGCCCGCCCGGACACGGGGACCTCTACCCGGCGCTCGAAGGCTCCGGGGTGCTGGACCAGCTGCTGGAGCACGGCTTCCGCTACGCCTGCGTGTCCAACGGCGACAATCTCGGCGCCGCACCCAACGCGACCATCGCCGGCTGGTTCGCCCGGTCCGGAGCCCCCTACGCCGCCGAGGTGTGCCGGCGCACCATCAACGACAAGAAGGGCGGCCACTTGGCCGTCCGCAAGGCGGACAACCAGCTCATCCTCCGCGACACCGCCCAGACCGCGCCCGAGGAGATGGACTTCTTCACCGACGAGCACCGTCACCCGTTCTTCCACACCAACAACCTCTGGTTCGACCTGCAGGTCCTCCGCGACACCCTCACCGAGCGCAACTCCGTCCTGGGCCTTCCCCTCATCCGCAACGAGAAGACCGTTGACCCCTCCGACGGCGACTCCACGCCGGTGATCCAGGTGGAGTCCGCCATGGGCGCCGCCATCGAGGTGTTCGAGGGGGCCACGGCCATCTGCGTGGGCCGCGACCGCTTCCTCCCGGTCAAGACCACCAACGAGCTGCTGCTGCTGCGCTCGGACGTCTACGACCTGACCGACGAGGGCCGCCTCGTGGCCACCACGTCCGCCTCGCCGGAGATCAGCCTGGACTCCCGGTTCTACAAGAAGGTGGACAAGTTCCTGGCCCGGATCCCCGTGGCGCCGTCGCTGCGACGGGCCACCTCGCTCAGGGTCGACGGCGACTGGACCTTCGGCGCCGGCGTCACCGTGGTGGGCAGCGCGGTGCTGGCGGACGAGGGCTCGCCGCAGACGGTGCCGGACGGCGCCACCCTCGGTGGGTGACGCGGCCCTTGCCCGGGCGATCGGCCTAGCGCTGACCGGCCGGGAACTGGAGCTGAGCTCCCCCCTCGCGCTTTCCGCCGAGCTGGCCGGCCTCGGCTACAGCCCCGAGGTGCTCGCCACGGTGCGCGCCGAGCGCCAGGAGCGTCGCGAGCCCTGGCCGTTCCCGGTGCCCCTCGAAGCACGGCGCGCCCTCGGGTTCGCCCGCTTCGACGCAGCCCTCGCGGAGGCCCGTCGGGCGCTGGGCCTCACTGGGCTCACCCCGTCCGCGTCGGCGCGACGCCCCCTCGACCCCGATGAGCGCCGCCTCGTCCAGGACCGCCCGCCCCACTGGTGAGGGAATGCAACAGGGGCGCCGTCCATGCGGACGGCGCCCCTGTGCGTGCAGGGTGTGACTCAGCTGCGGTGGGTCACCAGGGCGTCGCGGATCTCCTCGAGGAGTACCTCGGACTTGGTCAGCGCCGGGGCCGCCTCAGCCTCGGCCTTGGCGAAGTGCTCCTTGGCCTTGGTGTAGGGCAGGACGACGCCGAAGTAGACGACGGCGGCCACGATGACGAACGCCACCAGGGCGGTGAGGAACGGGCCGACGGACACGCCGCCGGGGTTCCAGGACGAGAAGTCCGGGGTTCCGCCGAGCTTGCCCAGCACGTCCATGAACATGGTGGTGAAGGCGGTGACGACGGTGGCGAACGACGCGCCGATGACGAATGCGACGGCAAGCTCGACGAGGTTGCCGCGCAGCAGGAATTCCTTGAAGCCCTTCACGAGGTGCTCCTTCTCTTCGTTGTCCGCAGGGCGGAGATGTCCCGTCGACGAGGTGGTGACGACGGGGGATCCGTAGTTGGCAGACCGCGCTGGGGGTCGCCCGATCAGGGCCAAGAGGCCGTGAGGAACTCTAGCCGGTCATCCGGAGAGGGGCAACCGGATACCCCTAGAGCGCGCCGAGCACGACGCTCAGCTGTCCGCTCTGCCCGAGGGCCGCGACCATGGGGGCCTCGCCGGCGGGGACGTCGACGAGGACCAAACCGTCCGATCCGGAGCCCGCGACCGCCAACGCCGAGCCGCCCGGGGCGGCGGGCAGGGCCGCCACCCGGGCATCGCGCGTCAGCACCTCAGCCGACTCGGCGGAGGTGACCACCAGCGTGACCGGATCCCCGGGGCGGAGCAGCGAGCGCAGCTGATCGTCCGGGAGCGAGATGGGCACCACGGCACGTCCGGGCGCCACTCCCTGACCGGTGGCGAGAAGCCCGGCCTGGAGCAGCGTGCCCGGCGCGAGCCCCACGGCCGTGACCTGGCCGACCACCTGATCCAGCGTGGGCGTCGTTCCAGTGGGCAGGAGGTGGGCGGGCAGCTCCTTCACCGTGACGTCGGTGGAGGAGATCGTGTGGCCGGCCGCGAGCTCGACGGCGGTGACCGGCACGGGCACGCCTGGGCCGTCCGGCTCGGCGAGCCAGCCGGCGACCAACACGACGGACAGTGCGGCGAGCAGCGCCGCGACGGCGCGCCGGTGCCAGGAGACGAACGCCGCGATGCGGGCGAGGAGGGGCTTCATGCCCCCTTGATCGTCAGCGGAGGGGCCGATCTCCCGCTGTCCACAGGGGAGGGATCAGGCGGACTTGGCTTCGGCCTTCGGGGCCGACGCCGCCTTGACCGGCTCAGGCTTCGGGCTGGCCTTGGCGGGGCCGGAGGCCGCGGACTTGGCGGCCCTGGAATCAGTGGCGTAGAAGCCGGAGCCCTTGAACACCACGCCCACGGCGCTGTACACCTTGCGCAGGTCGCCTTCGCACGCCGGGCAGTCCGTCAGCGCGGGGTCGGTGAACTTCTGCACGGCCTCGTGATCGGTGCCGCAATCGGTGCAACGGTACTGGTAAGTGGGCATACAGGGATCCTCCGGTGGGAGACGACTCGCTCCATGGTAGATCAGCGCGGCAACCGGACCGAAACGCGCTCTGTGACGTATCCATCCACCGGGATGTCGTGGGGGAGGGTCAAGGCCGCGAGATCGTCGAGCACCTCCACGTGGCGCGCCACCGCGACCACACGGGTGTCCGGCGCCCGGTGCAGCAGCGCGCGGTCGTACCACCCGCCGCCGGTCCCCAGCCGCGACCCGTCCGGGCCCACCGCCAGGCAGGGGACGACGATCAGCCCGGCCTCGCCGAGCACCTCGGGTGCCAGGGGCGCTGCCACGGGGCTGGGGATGCCTCCCCAGCCCGGGACGGTCGAGTCCCATCCGTCGAATCTCGCCCATGCGACCCCGGGGGTGAGCTTCGGGATCAGGACCGCCCAACCGCGCGTGACGAGCTCGTCGATGAGCGCGCGCGTGCCCGGCTCGCCGGCCCGGGACGCGTAGACCGACGCCGTCGTCGTGGGTAGCCGATCGGCCATCTCGAGGAGGTGCGTGGTGCGTAGGGCGTTGTCAGAGTGCCACTGCTCGGGGGTGACCCGCGCCCGGGCGGCGGAGATCCTCGCGCGCAGCGCGTCCTTGCGGGCCGAGAGGGTCATTGGCCTATCGTAGGCGCCATGGCTTGGTTCGCCCGGAAGAAGCAGGAGCCCGTCCCCGGTGAGGAGGAAGCGGTGGTGGAGGAGCCACGGCTTCCGGACCCGCCAACGCTCGACGCCTCCGGGCTGCGCAGCGTCTCGGACCACACGGACTACCTGCTGAGCCTCGTCGAGCCGTTGCGCCCCTTCGGGATGTCGCTGCTTGAGGCGTGGGACCAGGTGCTGTGCGAGGACATCGACTCGATGATCGCCGTCCCGCCCAACAGCACCGCGAAGGTGGCCGGCTACGCCGTGCGCGCCAAGGAACTCCTCGACGACGAGGGCCACCTGGCGCCTCCGCTCGAGATCGTGGATCTGGGTGTGGGTCGCCTCCCTGAGGGGGGCGCCGCCTCCGTTGCCCCCGGCGACGTCCTGCCGCGGGGGGCAACCGCCGTGCTGCCGGCGACGTTCGGCACCGTCGAGCACGGGCGCGTGCGGCTCATCGAACGGGTCAACGAGGGGGAGTACGTGCGGGCCGCGGGCGAGCATCTGCGCCTCGGCACCCGGCTGCTCAGCGAGGGCGACGTGCTCGACGACCGCGCCATCGGGCTGCTGGCCAGCGCGGGCATCGACAAGGTGATGGTGCGCCCCCGCCCCCGCGTGGTGGTGGTGAGCTCCGGCGAACATCTCATCGATCCCACGAGCAGCGTGCAGCACGGGGAGGTGACCGACGCCAACTCCTTCATGATCGCGGCCGCCGCCAAGGCCGCCGGTGCGACGGTGTTCCGCGTCGCCGTCCACTCCAACGACCCCGAGGCCATCCGCGAGGCCGTCACGGATCAGCTGATCCGGGCAGACCTGGTGATCTCCACCACCGGCGGCCGCCGCGAGGACTACGAGGCAGTGGTGACGGTGATGGAGGAGCTGGGGATGGTGGACTCGGTCAACGTCGCGATGTCCCCGGGGCGCACGCAGACGTTCGGGGTCATCGGTGAGGACCGGGTGCCGATGCTGATGCTCCCCGGCAATCCCGTCAGCGCGTACGTCTCCTTCCATGCCTTCGCACGGCCGCTGATCATGCAGCTGATGGGAGCGCGCACCGGTCACCGTGCGGTGCGGGCCCTCGCGTCGACCGGCCTGCGCTCGCACCGCGGCCAGCTGCACCTGCTCCGAGGGCGGGTCACCACGGAGGGGAGCATCCGCCACGTCTCGCAGGTCACCGAGACCTACGCGCTGTCCGAGTTGGCGCAGTCGAACGCCCTGATCGTTCTGGACGAGCATGTGGAGCAGGTCAGGGCGGGCGAAGCCGTCAAGGTATGGCTCTTCGACGAGGAGTGACGCCCGGAACTTCCTGACGGGTGATCCGCCGACTCGCCGCGACGGCGGGAGTAAATCACAGCGTTGTTGTTTAACGTGGGTCCCGTGCTCGCCGGAATCCTCATCGCCATCGTCGTCGTCGTCGGCCTGGCTCTCGGCCTGCCCTGGGTCATGAACGCCCAGGCGGCGGAGGCGGAGCTGGAGGGGGATCCCACGGAGCGCTTCTCGGACTCGGTCCGGATCCTCCACCGGGAGGCGACCGACACGCAGAGCGAGACCGGCGTCGAGGTGTCCACGCCTCTCACCCGGCGGGCGGACCTGCTCGAGCTCCGACTCATCTCCCGCCAGGCGGCGCGCCGTCGTCTCGCGGTGGTGGCCGTGCTCGTGGCCGCGTTGGCGGTCGCCGGAGTCCTGGCGGCGCTCGGTGCTGCACCGTGGTGGACCCTGCTCGTCCCGGCGGGCCTCATCGGGGCCTTCCTGGCCGTGGCCAGGATCTCGGTGGTGGCGATGCACCGCAGCCTCGACGCCCGGTCCGCGGCCGTCAAGGCCGGCTTCTCCGAGGACGAGGACACGGTCACGATCGACCTGTCGGACCGGGAGGCCACCGAGAACATCGAGATCTCCATCGACCTCTCGATGCCCACCACGCTCAGCGCGCTGTGGGACCCCATCCCGGTGGCGCCGCCCACCTACGTGCAGCAGCCCCTCCTCCCGCGGACGGTCCGCACCATCGACCTGTCGGCGCCCCTGAGCCCGTCCTCGCCCGTCATCCCGACGGCGGACAACCCGTCGGCGCCGGCGTTGGCGGAGGCCGAGGAGGCCCCGTTCCGCCCGCGCGCGATCGGCGAGTAGCGCCGCCCCTTGGGTGCCGCCTCCCACGGGGCTGACTTGGCCCCCGGCTCGGCTCGGTGCTAGCATTCGTGATGCTTTGAGGGGCTATGGCGCAGTTGGTAGCGCGTCTCGTTCGCAATGAGAAGGCCGGGGGTTCGAATCCCCCTAGCTCCACTTAGGGCCGGTCACCTGACCGGCTTTTTTCATGCCCTGTCAGGGGGTGCAGCCCTGGGTGCTGACCTCGGCGGTGGCCGAGGCGGCGCCGTCGATGACAGCGGCCGCCTGGGCGTTGGTCAGCGCGTACGTGGTCTCGGCGTCCACCAGCGAGATGGCGAACACCGTCCCGGCCACCTGGCCGGCCTCGTTGAGCACAGGGCCCCCTGAGTTGCCCGGCTCAGCGTGCGCGCGCAGTGCGTAGATCTCCCGGTCCACGACGGAGGCCCCGTAGATGTCGTCGCCGCGCGCCTCGACGGTGCCGCGCACGCGGCCGGAGGTGACCGTGTAGGGGCCGCCCCCGGGGAAGCCCGCGACCGCGACCGGGTCCTGGGGGGCCAACGGCGCCGACCGTTCGAGCGGCGGTGCGGTGAGGCCCGGGACGTGCAGGACCGCCAGGTCCAGGTCGGGGGAGAACGCCACCACCGTTGCCCGCAGGGCCTGGCCGGCCACCTGTACGGCCACCGCGTCCGAGCCGGCCACGACGTGGGCGTTGGTGACCACCCGCTCGGGGGCGCTCACCCAGCCGCTGCCGCTGTTGCCGGCGAGCGGGCCGCGACACTCGGGCACCGCGGCGGAGATCAGCAGGACGCTGCCCGCCGCGGCCTGCACGCCGGCCGACTGGGCGGTGGCGTCGTCGGGGGCCGGGACGGGGAGCTCGGGCTCGGGGAAGAGGCCGCTGAACGCGCGGGGGAGGCCGGCGGCGTGCAGCACCTCCGTCAGCCGCGACGCCTGTCGAGCCGCCTCCGCGGGAAGGGCCCGTCTGATGACGCCGAGCGCCACCGAGTCGTCGATGGTGCGCGCCCAGGTGGGCGGGGCGATGGGTTTGATGGCGGCGGCCAGGATGCCGATCACCAGGGCGGACACCAGAACCGCACCGGCCGCGCCGAGGGTGGCGTCGACGGCGTGGGGCCGGCGGTGGCCGCGGATCCGACGCCCGATGGAGCCGACGACGCCCTCACCGATGCCCGCGCCCACGAAGGCCGCGCCGATGAGGGCCAGCGACTGCGCCAGCACCGGCCATCCGGTGCCCCAGGCGGCGACGATCCGTGGGCCGGCCCAGAGGCCCCCGAGGATGCCGAGGACGGTGCCGGCGAGCGAGAAGGCGCCGGCGACCAGGCCGCTGCGCCACCCGCGCACGGCGTACGTGACGAGCATCAGGACGATGACTGCGTCGAGGATCCAGTGCATGGGGGCTCCCGTGTGGTCGTGGCGCTTCCCAGAGTGCCACCTTCACGGCCGCGTAGCCTGGGGAACGTGTCAGAGCCCCGCAAGCCTCGCCGCCCCGCCTTCCGGGAGCCGTCGGTCATCGACGCGATGGGGGAGGGCGTCGATCCCGTCGCCGACCTCCACGCGGCCCACGAGTCCGCCGCGGCCCTGCTCGGCGCCGGCCGCCACAGCACGGACCCGGAGGTCACCCGTCGGCTGATCAACGTGGTCGACGAGGTGGGGATCACCACCCTGGCAGACCTGTGGTCCACCCGCCCGGCGCGGTCCCTGCCGGGGGTGCTCTACCGGCTGTACGTGCTGCGGGAGTGGGTGCAGCGTGATCCCGACGGCGCGGCCCGCCAGTACTCCGCCGGGACCCATCTCTCCGAGCCCAACCACGCCGTCGCGGGTGCGGATCCCACCGGGCCCGACGAAGTGCGCCGCGTGGCCGACGACATCCTCCGGGGTGTGTTCGACGGCGACTTCGGCCTGGCGTTGGAGCGGGCGGCGGCGTTCGCCCGGGTGGTGTCGGCCGGCCGCGGCAACCTTCAGGCCGGCGACGACGTGGCCACCGATCGGCTCATGCACCTCGCCGAGGACCTGGCGTGGAGCGCCCGCCTCTGGCGCAGCGGCGAATTGGAGTAGGTGTTTGACCCTCGGCCGTCGACGGGTATTCTCGTCGCGTGCCGAGCCGCGGTAGCCCCGGGCTCCAAACTTAGCCGCTCAGAGCGGCCCCGCGCCGAGAGGCGCTCCCGGCTCGGCACACCACTCTTTCTCGGGTATGTTTGGCCCTCGGTGTGTCGGGAAGCCTGGTCGACGTCGTGGTCGGCGCGTGCCGCCACGGCTATGACCGAAGGAGAGCCATGACCACTCCGTCCGAGCTGACCCGCCGGGACCGGCTGCGCCGCTGGGTGACGCTGGAGACCACGAGCGGCGTACTGCTCCTGATCGCCGCTGTGCTGGCGCTCGTCTGGGCGAACTCGCCGTGGCGCGAGGCCTACCAGTCGCTCTCGAACTTCGTCATCGGGCCCGAGGCCCTGCATCTCGACCTCTCGCTCGCCAAGTGGGCGGCGGACGGTCTCCTGGCCGTGTTTTTCTTCATCGTGGGCGTGGAGCTCAAGCACGAGATCGTCGCGGGCAGCCTGCGCAGGCCCAGGGAGGCCGCCGTGCCGGTCCTGGCCGCCGTGGGCGGCATGATCGTGCCTGCCCTCATCTATGTGGCCGTCGTCACCGCGCTCCGGGACCCGGCCGCGCTGCAGGGGTGGGCAATCCCCACCGCCACGGACATCGCCTTCGCCATCGCGGTGCTGGCCATCTTCGGGCGTGGCCTGCCGCGTGCCCTGCGCACGTTCCTGCTCACACTGGCGGTCGTCGACGACCTCCTCGCGATCATCGTGATCGCCGTGTTCTACACCGCGGGCCTGGACCTCATCTGGCTCGGCGCCTCTCTGGTGGCCGTCGCCCTGTTCGCGGTGGTGGTGCGCTCGCGCAAGCCGGCTCCCTGGCTCCTCCTGGCGTTGGCGCTGGCTGCGTGGGGGCTGATGCACGCGTCGGGCGTGCACGCCACGATCGCCGGCGTGCTTCTCGGCTTCATGGTGCCCGCCATCGCCGTACACGGGGAGACTGAGACCCGCACGCATCACTACGAGCATGCCGTGCGGCCGTTCTCCTCCGGCATCGCCCTGCCGCTGTTCGCGTTCTTCTCGGCCGGCGTCTCGCTGGTCGACGGTGACGGGCCGGCGAGCGTGCTGGCGCAGCCGGTGGTGCCGGCCATCATCGTGGGCCTGGTCGTGGGAAAGCTGGTGGGGGTGCTGGGCGTGACCGCTCTGGTGACCCGGCTCACGCCGCTTCGCCTGCCGGACAGCATCGGCCTGCGGGACCTGCTGCCGGTGGGGTTCCTCACCGGCATCGGGTTCACCGTGTCGCTGCTCATCGCCGAGCTGTCCTTCCCGGACGCCGGGCACACGGCAGGGGCGAAACTGGCCATCCTCCTCGCCTCGCTCCTGGCCGCCGCCTTGGCCGCGGTCTTCCTGCGCTGGGACGCGCGGAAGCTCCGCAGCCGCGACATGAACGAGGACGGCGTCCCGGACATGGACAGCGCGCCCATCCGCGACGCGCGGGACGTCTCCGACCACTGAGGCCCCGACGGGGCGTCAGTCGCGGGGCGCGGGCGAGAGGCCCTGGAACCGCCGCATGTGGTAGGCCAGGGACTCGTCACCGGTGACCTCGGCCGCGGCCACCGTGCCCAGGATGATCGTGTGGTCACCGCCCGGCTCGAACGTCAGCTCGTCGCACCGCACCCAGGCCGCCACCCCCTCGATGCGGGGGAGGCCGTGGTCCTCGCGCCAGGCCAGGCCGGAGAACCGGTCCGGCAGGTCCTGGCGCGCGAACCTCACGGCCACCTCGGCCTGATCGGCGGCGAGGATGTTGATCCCGATCCGGCCCGACGCGCGCACCCGCTCGATCATCCCGCCCCGGTTGTCCAGCGCGAACAGGACCATGGGCGGGGTGATCGACAGGGAGGCGAACGCCGAGACGGTGGTGCCCGTGGGCGCACCGCCGATGGCGGTGGTGACGACGGTGACGGGAGCCGCCACGCGCGCCATGGCGTCGCGGAACGAGGTCAGCAGGTCATCCACGGGCCCCACCGTATCGCCACGGGGCAAGTGCGGCTCAGCTGCGCGGATCCGCCGCGTCGTCCTCGTCGACGTAGATGCCGGGGGCGTCGTAGATGAGGGAGGCGCCGTCGGCGGACTCGCGCATCTCGCGCGGCGCGATGACCCGCGCCAGGTGGTAGATGCCGATGGTGACGATGGTGCCCAGCGCGATGCCGCCGAGCTCGAAGCCGCCGCCGAAGGGCAGGGAGACGTTGCCGACGCCGATGATGATGCCCGCGGCCGCCGGGATCAGGTTGAGCGGGTTGCCGAAGTCCACCCGGTTCTCCTTCCAGATCTTCGCGCCGAGCAGGCCGATCATGCCGTAGAGCACCACGGTGATGCCGCCCAGGACGGCGCCGGGGGTGGCCGAGATCACGGCGCCGAACTTCGGGGAGAAGCCGAACAGGATGGCCACCAGAGCAGCGACGACGTAGGCCGCGGTGGAGTAGACGCGGGTGGCCGCCATGACGCCGATGTTCTCGGCGTAGGTGGTGGTGGGTCCGGCGCCGACCAGGGTGGCGATCATCGAGCCCGCGCCGTCGGCCGCGATGGCCCGGCCCATGACCGGATCGAGGTCCTCACCCGTCATCTCGGCGACGGCCTTGACGTGGCCGGTGTTCTCGGCGATGAGCGCGATCACCACGGGCAGCGCCACGATGATCGCGGCGAAGGAGAAGCTCGGCAGGTGGAAGCCGACGACGTTGGTGGTGGCGCCGTAGCTCCAGTTGGCGAGGTCCGAGACGGGCGGGAGCCCGAACCAGCTGGCGTCGGCAACGCCGCTCCAGTCCACCCGCAGCTGCTCGGTGACCGTGCCGTCTGCCGCGACCTTCTGCAACGGCCCGAGGACCGCGTCGAACACCCAGCTCAACAGGTAGCCGATGACCAGGGACAGGAAGATGGCGATGCGGCCCATGAAGCCCCGCAACCCGATGCTGAGCGCGATGACGATGAGCATCACGGTGAACGCCAGCCACGGATCGACGGGCCAGTACACCGACGCGACGACGGGGGCCAGGTTGAACCCGATCAGCATGACGACCGCGCCGGTGACCACCGGCGGCAGGGCCTTGTGGATCACGCGTGCCCCGGCGAAGTGGATGATCAGGCCCACCATGAACAGCGTCAGGCCCACGACGAACAGAGCCCCCGTGAGGTCCGCCGGGTCACCGCCGGCGGTGTAGACGGCGGTGGCGACGCCCACGAAGGAGGCCGACGAACCCAGGTAGCTCGGCACCCGGTGCTTGACGGCGAACAGGAACACCAGCGTCGCGACGCCGGACATCATCACCGCGAGCTGCGGGTTGAGGCCCATGAGCAGGGGGAACACGAAGGTGGCGCCGAACATGGCCACCACGTGTTGCGCGCCGAGCCCGATCGTCCGGCCCCAGGTGAGCCTCTCTGTCGGCTTGACCACCGCGTCCGGGGCGAGGATTCCGTTGTTGTGCAGCTTCCACATGGGGCGCATTCCTTTCGTCGGCCAGACTTTACTGCCTGCGCCGCGTGCCCCGGCCACCGGTCCCGCCCACGGGTTAGGGTGGTTCCATGTCGCACGACGTGGTGGTGCTGGGGGCGAGCGTCGCAGGTCTGACGGTCGCCAGACGCCTCGCCGCGGAGGGCTACGACGTCCTGGTGCTCGATCCCAACCTGGAGTTCCGCAGCGCGGCCATCGGTCACGGTGTGGCCGCGGTGGGCCACGCGTCGACGGTGGCGGCGATGGGGCACGCGTACGGGCCGGCGGCGGTGCTCGAGCATGCGCGGCGCAACGTGGCCGCGATGGCCGAGATCAGGCAGATCCATCCGGCGGCGCTCACGTTGCCGCTCCGGGACCGCTCGCTGCCGGGCGGCGACGAGCGGGATACCCGCGAGGTGGCCGGCCACTTCCGGGCGGCCGGCATGGAGGCGCAGGTCCTCATCGGTCCCGACGGCGCGGCGCTGCTGACCGACGCGCTCGCGGTGGACCCGCTGGCCTACGCCGAGTCTCTGCGGTCGGCGGCGGTGGCCGCCGGCGCGCAGGTGGTGCACAGCGTCACCGTCACGCACCTGACGCGCAAGGAGGGCGTCACCCGCATCGGGTTCCGCAACAACCTGGCCTGGGTCCGCGACGTCGGGGTGGTGGGCGGCGTGGCGGTGGTCGACACGTTGGGGGTCAGCCCCTGGGGCAGGGCCGCCCGCATCGGGCCCGCGCAGTGGGTGCCCATCGTGCGCTGCACGCCCTCGAGGCCACTGGCCGAGATCAGCCTGCTTGCCACGGGCCCGGCCTGGATGATCCGCCCCGTCGGGGAGTCGGCCCTGGTTGTGGGCCAGAAGGCCGGCCTCTCCGCCATCGACGGCGCCACGGCCGGCCTGCGCCGGTGGGCGGCCGACACCCTCGGCGCGACGGACGTGGAGACCGCCCGGATGGCCATCGATCCGAGCGACCACGGGCGCCCCGTCGTCGGCGCCTCGGCGATCCCCGGCGGCTACTACGCCCGCGGCAACGGCCGCGGTGAGCTGATGAACGGGACCGCGAGCGGCTACTACCTGGCCGGCCTGCTCCTCGGCGACGGGTCCTCCGCCATCGCGCTGCCCCGGTTGAGCCGGATGAGGGCCTACGGGTCCCGGATGCTCAGGCCGCACAGGCCGTAGGACGCGTCAGGTCCGGGCCGCTCAGATCCAGGCGTTGCCGAACCACATCCGCATCAGCCAGGCGGGGCGGGTGATCACCTCGCCGGTCAGCACCGGGTAGAAGAACGCGAAGTTCAGGATGACCAGCGCCAGGAACACGCCCACCGTCATGGCCCGCACCCGCCGTCGGGGGTGGTGCGCCGGGCCGAGGATCTTGCCCAGGGCCATCGCGAGCACCGTGGCGCTGAACGGGATGATCATGATGGCGTAGAAGAAGAACAGGGGTCGTCCCGCATAGCGGAACCACGGCAGGTAGGTGGCGGCCACGGCCAGCAGCGGCACCGCGAAGCGCCAGTCGCGGCCCATCAGCCACCAGACCAGGCCGGCACCGAGGGCCAGCGCCGCCGCCCACCACAGCAGGGGTGTGCCGATGCCGTTGACGATGCTCACGCAGGTGGTGCCCACGGCCTCGCAGCCGTCGGTGCCGGGCTCGATGTCGTTGACGGCCCAGATCGCGATGGGGCGCTGCAGGAAGAGCCAGCCGGCGGGGTGGGCCTCGTAGGAGTGCGTGGCGTCGACCATCATCCCGTCGCCGGTGTGGAAGCGGTACATCTCGACGTGGTAGTGCCAGAGTGCGCCGAGGGCCTCCCCGAAGCGCTGCACGATCGGATCGTCCGGGTGGTCCGCGCCCCAGTCGCGGTAGTAGCCGCCCTCTGTGCCCAGCCACCGGAACCAGGAGCCGATGTAGATGGGGACCACCACGACGACGAGGTTGACGAACGCCATGGGCGCGTCCACGGCCAGCGACCACCACTGCGCGCGGCCCGCCCCGGCCAGGCGGCGCGCGCCCAGGTCCCAGAACACCACCGCGACCCCGAACACCGCGATGAGAAACAGCGAGTTCCACTTCGTCGACACCGACAGGGCGAACATCACGCCCGCGGCGACGCGCCAGGGCCGCCACAGCATCAGGGGGCCGAAGGAGCCGTCGAGATCCGGCAGGCCCTTGGCGCGCAGGTGGTCCGCCAGCTTGTGCCGGAACCAGTCGCGGTCCGCCACCAGCGCGGCGACGCCCGCCACCGCGAACGTCGCCTGGAAGATGTCGAGCAGGGCGATCCGGCTCATGATGAAGGCCAGTCCGTCGAAGGTGAGCAGCAGCCCCGCCACCCCGCCGATCAGCGTGGAGCGTGAGAGTCGCCTGGCCATCCGGATGGTGAAGAACACCAGCAGCGTGCCGAAGATCAGCGCCATGAACCGCCACCCGAACGGGTTCATCCCGAACATGGCCTCGCCGGCGGCGATCAGCAGCTTGCCCACCGGCGGGTGGACGATGTAGGCGGCCTGCTCCTTCATGCCCGACAGGTCCCCGCGCAGGATCATGTCGTTGGCGCCGTCGACCCACTGCCGCTCGAAGCCGGACTGCAGGATGCCCCACGCGTCCTTGGCGTAGTAGGTCTCGTCGAACATGATCCCGTGCGGCTTCGCCAGGTTGTGGAAGCGCAGCAGGAACGCCAGCAGCGTGATGCTGAGCGTCACGATCCAGCCGGCTGTGCGGTCACGCAACCGGCCGTCGTCGAGAGCCTGGAGCGTCGTCAGCACTCATGCATCATAGGCTGACCTCATGCACCCCCTCCCCGACGGCGCCCTCATCCTGGCTGCGACACCCATCGGGTCCTCCGACGACGCCAGCCAGACCCTCCGTGACGCCCTGGCTTCGGCGGATGTCATCGCGGCCGAGGACACCCGGCGCTTCGTGCTGCTCACCAAACGCCTGGGCATTGCGCCGTCGGCGCGGGTGGTCAGCTACTTCGAGGGGAACGAGGCCACGCGCACCGTCGAGCTGGTCGACGCGGTCGCGGCGGGGCAGCGCGTGGTGCTGGTGACCGACGCCGGGATGCCCTCGGTGAGCGACCCCGGCTACCGCGTGGTGGTGGCCTGTATCGAGGCCGGCCTGAGGGTCACGGCCGTGCCCGGGCCGTCGGCGGTGCTGACCGCCCTGGCGGTCTCCGGCCTCCCGGTGGACCGCTTCTGCTTCGAGGGGTTCCTGCCGCGGAAGGCGGGGGAGCGGGGGCGGCGGCTGGCCGCGCTGGCTGGCGAGGAGCGCACGATGGTGTTCTTCGAGGCGCCCCACCGGCTGGAGGACTTCCTCCGCGACGCCGCCCGCGAGCTGGGCGACGAGCGCCGCGGGGCCGTCTGCCGGGAGCTCACCAAGCCGTTCGAGGAGGTGGTCCGGGGTCCGCTGGCCGAACTGTCGCGGTGGGCGGCCGACGGGGTGCGCGGCGAGGTGACGGTGGTGATCGCGGGAGCCGAGGCCGCGACCGCCTCGGCCGACGACGCCCTCGAGCTCGTTCGGCGCGCGCGGGCGGGTGGTGCGAGACTGTCGGAGGCGGTGGCGGACGTGGCGAAGCTCACGGGCGCGAACCGCAAGGAACTGTACGCAGCGGCGTTGGCCGATAAGGAGAGCCCCAGGTGAGTCCCCTCGAGACGCTCGGCCTGCCACCCCTGCCGGAGGCGCTGCCGCGCCCCGTCGTCGACAATCACACCCACCTGTGGTCCACGCACGAGTACTCCGGGTTGCCGGTTGTGGACTCCCTGCGGCTGGCCGCCCAGGTGGGGGTGTCGCGGCTGATCGAGGTGGGCTGCGACGTGGAGTCGTCGCGGGCGGCGATCGAGCTTGCCGAGCGGGAGCCGACGGTGCGGGCCGCGGTGGCGCTGCACCCCAACGACGCGGCCCGCGTCCTGCTCCGCGACGGCGCGGCGGGCCTCTTCGCCGTGCTGGCCGACCTGGAGCCGCTCGTGGCGGCTCCCGAGGTGGTGGCCGTGGGGGAGACGGGACTGGACTACTACCGCACCAGGGAGGCCGAGGGGCGGGAGGCGCAGGAGGTCTCGTTCCGGGCGCACATCGGATGGGCGAAGGCCTACGGCCGGACGCTGATGATCCACGACCGCGACGCGCACGACGACATCCTGCGGGTGCTGGACGACGAGGGCCTCCCGGAGCGCGTGGTGATGCACTGCTTCTCCGGCGATGCGGAGTTCGCCGGGCGCTGCCTGGAGCGCGGCGCGTTCCTGTCCTTCCCCGGGGTGGTCACGTTCGGCTCGGCGGGCGCGCTGCGGGAGGCCGCGCTGGCCACGCCGCTGGACCGGATCCTCGTCGAGACCGACGCGCCTTACCTCACCCCTGCGCCCCAGCGCGGCAAGGCGAACGCCCCCTACCTGCTGCCGCACGCCGTCCGGTTCCTGGCCGACCTGCTCGGGGTCGAGCTGGGCACCTTCTGTGATCAGATCGTCGCGAACACCGACGCGGCCTACGGGCGGTGGGGCACCCATGCCTGAGCTCGGCCTGCTGGATCCGGCCTCGGTGCGCCGCATCGCCGCGGAGCTGGACCTGCGCCCCACCAAGCAGCGGGGCCAGAACTTCGTCGTCGACCCCAACACGGTCCGCAGGATCGTGGCCCTCTCCGGTGTGACCTCCGCCGACGTGGTGCTGGAGATCGGGCCCGGGCTCGGGTCGCTCACGCTCGGGCTGCTCGAGCAGGGGGCGCGGGTGGTGGCCGTCGAGATCGAGGACCGGCTCGCCGAAAGGCTTCGGCGCACGGTGGCGGAGCGGATGGGCGACGAGGCGGCCTCGCGCCTGGAGGTGGTGGGCGCCGACGCGCTGCAGGTGGACGCCCTCCCAGGACCGGCCCCGTCGGCGCTGGTGGCCAACCTCCCGTACAACGTGTCCGTGCCCGTGCTGCTGAGGATGCTCGAGCTGTTCCCCGGATGGAGCAACGGGCTGGTGATGGTGCAGCTGGAGGTGGCCGACCGCCTGGTGGCGCCACCCGGCAGCAAGGTCTACGGCGTGCCCAGCGCGAAGGTGGCCTGGTACGCAGAGGCCGCGCGCGTCGGGACGGTGCCGCCGAAGGTGTTCTGGCCAGTCCCGAACGTCGACTCCGGGCTGGTCCGGATCACGCGGCGGCCGGCGCCCGCGACCACCGCCACCCGTGAGGACACGTTCACAGTGATCGACGCGGCCTTCTCGCAGCGGCGCAAGATGCTGAGGGCCGCCCTGGCGGGGCTGGCCGGGTCGTCGGCCGCGGCCTCGGCGGCGATCGAGGCGGCCGGCATCGACCCGCAGCTGCGCGGGGAGATGCTGGACGTCGCCGCGTTCGCGGCCATCGCGGAGCAGCTGTCGGCCGGGCCGCGCTGAACAACGTCTGGGGGCGCCGCGCGATGCGCTAGGTTCAAGACGTGACGGCGGTCAGGGTTCGCGTGCCGGCGAAAGTGAACCTCGCCCTGCGGGTCGGCGGGACCGACGAGCAGGGCTATCACGCGCTGGGCACCGTCTTCCAGGCTGTGTCGCTCGGCGACGAGGTGACGGCCGAGGCCGCCCCCGCCGGGGTCTTCCGGTTGTCCTTCCAGGGTGAGGGGGCCGCTTTCCTCCCCGTCGACGACACCAACCTCGCCATGCGTTCGGCGAAGCTGCTCGCCGAGCGGTTCGGCCGGCGCGACGTCGGCGTCACCCTCCTGGTCCGCAAGCGCATCCCCGTGGCCGGCGGCATGGCAGGCGGTTCGGCGGACGCCGCGGCCGTGCTGGTGGCCTGCAACGCGCTGTGGGAGGTGGGGGCCAGCCGGGAGGAGCTGCACGAGCTGGCCGCCGCGATCGGCTCGGACGTGCCGTTTCTCCTCATGGGAGGGACCGCGATAGGCACCGGGCGGGGGGACCTGCTGGCCCCGGTGATGTCCAGCGGAACGTTCCACTGGACGCTCGCCCTCTCACACGCGGGCCTGTCCACCCCGGCGGTCTTCAAGGAGTTCGACCGGATCAGCAGCCCGCAGGACACGGCCATCCCCGTCGCGCTGCTGGAGGCCCTCCGCGCCGGTGATGCCGAGGGGGTGGGGGCGGCGCTGGTCAACGACCTCGAGCCCGCGGCCATCTCCCTCCAGCCCACCCTCGCCCGCACGCTCGAGATCGGCCTGGCGGCCGGCGCGCTGGGGGCGATCGTCAGCGGGTCCGGGCCCACGTGCGCCTTCCTTGCCGGCTCCGATGCCCACAGCCACGAACTGGCGGAGACGCTCAGCGTGTTCAGCGGGGTGCGCGCGGTCCGCCGCGCCTACGGGCCCGTGGCGGGCGCCCAGGTGCTCGGATGAGCGACGAGGTCGATCAGGTCGTCGCGGCCTGGGAGCGTGAGCGTGGGGATCTGGTGCTCGAGCCCATGCACATCTGGTCGAGGATCGACAGGCTCGCGGGCATCCTCGCCGGGCATCGCAAGCGCGCGTTCTCGGCGCACGGCATCGAGGGGTGGGAGTTCGACGTGCTGGCGGCGCTCCGCCGCGCAGGCAGGCCCTACCGGCTCTCCCCGGGTCAGCTGTTGCGGGAGACGCACGTCACGTCCGGGACCATGACCAACCGGGTGGACCGGCTGGTGGCCCGCGGCGCGGTGACCAGGATCCCGGATCCCGACGACGGGCGCGGGATGCTCGTCACCCTCACCCCTGCGGGCCTGGAGCTGGTGGACGCAGCGCTGGTCTCGCTCGTCCTGCTCGAGGAGGCTCTGCTGGCCGAGTGGGATCCCGCGGACCGCGCGGAGATGACCGACTACTTGAGGCGGCTGCTGCTCGGCTCCGCCTGAGGCCGCTCGTCGCCGTCCTCGGCCTCACCCTTGCGGCGGTCCTTGGCCTCCATGATGAGGCGGGGCTCCGTCTGGAGGTGCGCCATGCCGTTCCACGCCAGGTTGATGAGGTGGCTCGCCACCACCTGCCTCGACGGCTCACGGTTCTCCAGCCACTGCTGACCGGTCTGCGCCACGAGCCCGACGAGGGCCTGGGCGTAGAGGCCGGCGAACTGGGGGTCGTGGCCGGTGCGCTCGAACTCGCCCGCCAGGATGTCCTCCACCTGGGCCGCGATGTCGCTGAGGATGGAGGCGAACGAGCCGCTGGGCTGCCCCGTCGACGAGTCCCGCGAGAGGATCCTGAACCCGTCGGGGCAGCCGTCGATGTAGTCCAGCAGCGCCATCGCGCCGCGCTCCAGCAGCTCGCGGGAGCCGGCGCCCGGCGTGGTGAGCGCGCTCCGGATGGAGGTGTGGAGCACCTGGGTCTCGCGGTCCACCACCACGGCGTACGCGCCCTCCTTGCCGCCGAAGTGCTCGTAGACCACGGGCTTGGACACCCCCGCGCGCGCGGCGATCTCCTCGACCGACGTGCCCTCGTACCCGCGCTCGGCGAAGAGCTCGCGGGCGATCTCCAGCAGCTGTTCGCGGCGCTGGGAGGCCGTCATCCGGGTGCGGGATCGGCGTGCGCGGGCGGGCTGGCGGGTGGACACGGGTGCCATTCTCGCACGACCGCCCAGTGGGCGCGGTTTGCCGAGGGGTCAGTCCGGGTCCGTGGCCCGCTTGAACCGCTGCTGGGCGCCCTGCTTGGTCAAGCCGTAGAGCTCGCCGATCCGGGACCAGGACGCCCCTGCTCTGCGTGCCTCGCGGACGGCGAGGGACTCGGCGATGTCCGCGGCTTCCCTCGCGAGGCGGGCGGCGTCCAGGGCGCCGAGCGCCGCGGCCCGCGCGTCTCCCTGACTCTTCTCCGCCATGGTGGCATCGTATCCCGCGACACGCGTCAATGGGTACTTGACAGAAGCGTCAAGCGATGGTTGACTCTGGTGTCAACGAGACATTGACGCACAGGAGGTGACACCATGGCGAAGAAGGATAAGAAGTCCAAGAAGGACAAGAAGGACAAGAAGTCGAAGAAGTCCAAGAAGTCCAAGAAGTGACTCCAACCCCACCGTGAAGGCCGGCCCCGTCAAGGGGCCGGCCTTCGGCGCGTCCGGGCCCGGCTTTGGTAGGGGTCAGGTCGTGGGCCTGGCCAGCCAGCAGCCCTGGATGTGGTCGTCGACCATCCCCACCGCCTGCATCAAGGCGTAGAGAGTGGTGGGCCCCACGAATCGGAAGCCTCGCTTCTTGAGCTCCTTGCTCAGTGCGACGGTGCCAGGCGTCTGGGCAGGGACGTCGGCGAAGCTGAGCGGCGGCCGCTCCCGCGGCTCCGGGGCGTGCGCGGAGATGAGTTGATGCAGG
The DNA here is from genome assembly GCF_055326235.1 of Tessaracoccus yangjingae. NCBI lineage: Bacteria > Bacillati > Actinomycetota > Actinomycetes > Propionibacteriales > Propionibacteriaceae > Tessaracoccus > Tessaracoccus yangjingae. Next base: position 179,000 of record NZ_JBUZNN010000002.1, read on the forward strand.
CGTAGGCCCTCGTCGTGCAGCTCCAACAGGGAGCGGGCGTTACCGACGGCGGCGTGGATCTTGGCGCGATTGCGCACGATCCCCGCGTCCGCCATGAGCCGCTCGACGTCCTCGTCTCCGAAGCCCGCCACGTCGGCGGGAGCGAAACCCGCGAACGCGGCCCTGAACGCCTCGCGCTTGCGGAGGATGGTGAGCCAGGACAGGCCCGCCTGGAAGCCTTCGAGGCAGACCCGCTCGAACAGCGCCCGCTCATCCGGCGTGTCCTCGACCGGGCGCCCCCACTCCTCGTCGTGGTAAGCCCGGTAGAGCTCGTCGGCCGCCCCGAAGCACCGCACCTTGTCCATGGTTGTTCTCCTTCTCAGTGGTTGAGTCTGCCCCCACTCTGGGCAGGACGGGTGCCGAGTTCCCAGATGCCTGCGGGGCTGGGGATAACCAGGGTCGTTCAGGCGCGCTCCACCGGCCCGCTCACCGGTGCGGTGGCGGGCTCGGGGCCTTGGGCGAGCGGCTAGTTGAGCGGGGAGGTGCCGGTGGGGGTGACTCGGTAGCGGTAGCCGAGCGGGCTGCGCCAGATGAGGCAACCCGGGGTGGGTTGGTCCCCGCGCCAGTGGCCGGCCGTCTTGACCCGGTGGACTCGAGTGCCCAAGGGCGCGAGGTTGCCCACCCTGGTCTGGCCGCCGGGCCCGGAGGCGCGATACGCGGCGGTGTGGTCCTGCTCCAGGCCGCGGGAGTGGGTCTGGGAGTAGGGGAACGCCTCCGTGGGGAAGATCTGGATGACCGCCTCCCGGAGTTTCGCGGTGGGCCGATACTGGTCCTCCGCACGGATCTCGGGGAGGTCGATGAGGGGCCGGACCGCCACCCGCTTGTCCCCCAGCAGGAGGCCCAGCGTCGCGACGGTGAGCGAGCCGGCCCGCTCCACCCGCGCCGCCCCGGTCAGGCCGGCCACTGCGGCGGCCGGGATGTGGACGAACACCTCCGTCCGGGGGCGCAGCTCGTCGAGGGGGACGGTGATGGCGCCGCAGACGTGCCCCGCGCACGCGGCGGGGTTCGGCCGGTGCCGCTCGGCGTCCGCTTCCGCCGTCGTGTCTGCCGGGACGCAGGTGGGGAGGCCGCCGTCGAGGAGCGCCGGCTGCTGGGCGTGCCGCTGCTGGAGTGCCAGCGCGTAGGCGGGATGGGCCAGCACGCCGAGGGCCCTGGCGCGGAGCTCGGTCTTCGTGACCCGGGCGCCCTCCGGGTTCTCTGCGAGGATGTCTGAGATCTGCTCGACGGCGGCGTCGAGGTACTTCGCGTCCAGCACGTCCAGCTGGGCGGAGACCTGCATGGACCCGTCGCGGTAGGCGTAGATCGACACGTGCCTGGCCTCCAGTGCGCGGCGCTCCTCCTCGGCCGCGATGTGGGGAGCCACCTCGACGATCAGGCGGTCGATGAGGTTCATCGACGCGGTCCAGCTGAGCCGGTGCTGAAGCTTGAGCCACCGCGTGCCCACCGTCTCGGCGGTCTCGGCGGGCAGGCCCTCGCAGCGCCCGGCCGCCGCGGCGGCGCGGTGGGGATCCACCTGCAGCTGTTGAACCGCCGTCCACAAGGTGGGATGCCGGTAGCGGAGGTTCAACGCCCGCCCGACCAGCCCCACCGCCTGCCTGGACGTGCAGCCGAGCAGCCCCGCCAGTTCGAGGCCGAACCACTCGGAGATCAGCGGGCAGCCCGCGCCGCCGACCTGGAGATCCTGCTCGTACAGCGCTTCGTGTGTGTCCGACTCCGCCTCGAGGTGGTAGCCGACGGCGAGTTGGGTGATGAGTCTGAGCTCTTCGGCTTCGGTGCGGCGCTTGGCCATCCGGATGGACCGGAGCTGGTCCGCGATGTGCTTGGCCTCGGCTGTGTTCATGGCTCAATAATAGAACATGCGAACGACAATCTCGAGAGATCGAGGACCTCGGACAACACTTTCTTCGGAGGTCTTTCCGAGGACGGAGCCGGTCTGCGGCGGCCAGGCGCCCAACGGGTGGGCGCCCCGGGCCGCGGCTGTATAGACTCGGCCAAGGCCCTTCGGGGCCGTTCCCCGGTTGGTCTTTCGGTAGGGCCCGCCTGACTTTGAATCAGGATTAGCGCAGCAGGTTCGACTCCTGCCCGGGGAGCGTAGACCCGTCCTGGACCGGCATTCCCATCGCATCCTCTGGTGGTTGCTGGGCCTCCTCGTCGTGCGCGGCCAGGGTCTTCAGCCGGGCGACGAGTCGCAGCATCGTGGGGATCCCCCGGCAGGTGACCGGGACGCCGATCAGCCTGGTGAGCACCGGTCCGGCGGAAATTCCGTTGCCGGTGGTGCTCGTGACCGCGTGGCCGGAGGCGAGTGCGTGCACGATGAGCTCGCCGGTGGGGACGCTTTCGCGGTGGGGGAGGACCAGCTCTGGGAGGCTGGGGGCGTCGAAGAGGGCCACCTCCCCGGCGGGGAGGCCGGGGTCGAGGTGCCTGACCGTGTCAATCAGCCAGTCGGCGGGACGGACGACGACGAGGTCGGCGTAGCCGGTGGATGGGGTGAGTCGGGTGACGACGGCCCGCGCGAGTGCCGTCGGTTCGGGGCCGGAGAAGATCACGGTGCCGTTGGTCTGGAAGTTCACTGCGCTGGTGGCGCCGGCGGCCGCGAACGCGTCCAGCAGCTCGGAACTGCGTGGCGATCGGCTCCGCGCCTGGCCGAGGTTCATGTTCCGGAAGAACGCGACCTGGATGGTCATGCCCCGATCGTCGCACGCCGTCCACCGTTGGACACCCGGATTCCCCAGGCGCGTCCGCGGGGGAGCCGCAGCCCCCTTGCCCAGGCGCCCGCCGTTGGCGATGCTGGAGGCGTGAGCTCCCCCTACCCCCTCCGCACCGAGCGCCTGGTTCTTCGACCGCTGCGGGAGGACGACGTGGACGTCATCCTCGCCTACCGCAACCACCCCGAGGTGGCGGCGCTGCAGGACTGGGACCTTCCGGTGTCGCGGGAACACGTGGAGCGTCTCGTCGCCGCCCAGTCGACCTGGACGGACATCATCCCCGGCGAGCCCCGTCAGATCGGACTTGAGCACGACGGAGAACTCGTCGGAGACCTGTACGTCTCGCTGGATGGGCACGGCGGTGTCGCGGAGATCGGTTTCACGCTGCGGGCCGAGCACCAGCGGAAGGGGTACGCGTTCGAGGCCGCCTCCGCCGTGGTGGCCGACCTCATCGAGCGGCTCGGGTGCCATCGTGTTATCGGTCAGCTCTCGCCGGACAACGTCCGCTCGGCCAAGCTGCTCGACCGGTTAGGGATGCACGTCGAGTCGTTCGCGCCCAGGTCGTACTGGTGCCGCGGGGCCTGGGACGACAACCTCGTCTATGCCATGAGCGATGCGGAGTGGCGCGCCGGCCGGACCGCGACATGACCGCACGGCCCGGATCTGCTTCTCAACGTCGACAAGGACCCCGGGCGCGAGTCCTCGGTGCCGCGGCCGCCTGGACGACGTTCGCGATCTACCAGGTCTATGCCGTCGCGTCGGGCATCGCGTTTCTGCAGGGGGGAAGGGTCGTCGAGAGTGGGCCCTTCCTGGCCGTCATGGCCCTGTTGGTCGTGCTGATGGGGCCCTCCCTCGTGCTGACGATGGTGGTGGTGCACGATGTCGCGGACCCGGAGCGCAGGATCTACGGGCTCGCTGCTCTGTGCCTGATGGTCGCGTGCGTCACGGTCACCTCGTGTGTGAACGTTCTGCTTCTGTTGGTGAGCAGCTCGCCGGAGTTGTTCGACGAGTCGTGGCGTGCGCTGTTCCTTCCCTATCGGTGGCCTGCGCCGGCGTTCGTGCTGGACAACTTCGTGTGGGACTGGTTCTTCGGGGTGTCGATGCTGCTAGCCGCGCCGATCTTCGGCGGTGACCCGCTTCAGCGGGTGCTCCGGGTCGTCATGGGGCTCAGCGGCGCCCTGTGCCTGGCCGGTCTGGCGTGGCTGGCGGTCTCGCCGGACCAAGGCATCCTGATCGGCATCCTCGGCTGGGGCGTCGCGGGACCTCTCGTCTTCGTCCTGCTCGCCAACGTCTTCACCAGAACCCGGCCGCAGCGGTGAGGCCTGCCGTCTGACCACTCATCGGTGGAGTCCAGCGGCGTAGGCTCGACGCATGGCTAAACCGACACCTGTCACCGAATCCTCCGCCCACCTGGCCCTGGCCGGCGCCCTACCTGTGGTGGCTGAATCGACGACGTCGCGCGTGCTGGTCAACAACGACCTGATGCGTGTGGTCCAGTTCACGTTCGACGCGGGGGAGATGTTGACGGAGCACACGTCCCCACGGGCTGTCGTGGTCCAACTCGTGAGCGGCCGGATGCGGTTCACCGTCGACGGCGCCGAGCACGCGATGGGGGAGGGCGACATCGTCTATCTTGCGCCGGGAGCCTCGCACGCGTTGGTCGCGGAGACTGCCTGCCGCATGACGCTCGTCATGGTGGACACCGCCGCCTGACCCCACCTTCTCCGAGGCCGCACGCCGATCCGTGCTACACAGGGTCGAGGACCGCATCAACTTCGATCTCGACGAGGAGGTCGGGCGATGCGAGCGCGGTCGTCCCGATGGTGGACGTGACAGGGAGAATGTCGCGGAAGAGTTCCCCGTGCACCGCCCCGACGGCGTCGAAGTCGGCCATGTCGGTGAGGAAGACCCGGGTGCGCACGACGTCGTTCAAGGTGGCGCCGGCGGTTGCGAGCGCCTTCTCGATTCGGTTGAAGATCTCACGGGTCTGGTCGGCAGCTGTCTCGCCGACGCCACCGGAGGTGGTCCCGGCGACGAACACGAGGCTGCCCACCCTCACTGCGCGGGAGTAGCCGAGGACGGGCTCGCGGGGCGAGCCTGAGGGGATGTTCTGTCGGTGGGTCATGGTCGGTGGTCCTTTCGGTTTGGGCGGATCAGACGATGCTGATGCGGACGTCGTCGGCGCGACGGTCCACATGTTCGAGCACGCTGCTGGGGATGCGGAAGGCTCGACCCGGGGCGGCCGGCCAGGAGAGCCGCGTCCTGCTGAGTAGTTGCCCGCCCTGCCTCACTTCGACGACGGGGCTTCTCTTGAACTCGTCGGTCCAGAGGACCAGCCGATTCCGGGCGGGGAGGGGGTCGCCTTCGCGCAGCAGATTCGGCGCCACCCAGCGGAGAGGCTTGTCCACGAGCAGGCGCACCGCGCTCTCTCGAGGCCTTTGCCCGTCGATGTAGCGCGTGACCTGCTCGGCGACGTGCCGTCCGTCCAGGGCGGCGCAGTCGGCGGTCTCAACGGGGTGGAGGAGATTGCCGATGGCGAAGACCCCGTCGCGCGAGGTGCGAAGTGACGAGTCGACGACTGGGGACTTGCTGGCGGGATCCATGTCGAGTCCGCCGAGCCTGGCGATCTCGTGGTCGGGCACCCAGTCGCCGGTGAAGACGACGGTGTCGCACTCGATGCTCCGGCGCTCGCCGGTTGCCTGGTTCTCGATGACGACAGCCCGGACCCGACCCCGGCCCTCAACGAGCACGACCTTGGAGTCGGTGATGACCTTGGTTCCGAAGAAGAGCTTGCCGGGGTGGGTGAAGAGGGCGTAGGACTCGGGACTGGCGTACTGCGAGACCAAGGCGACGGTGGCGCACCCCGCCTCCTTGAGTGTGAGAGCAGCCGACCAGCTGACCAGCTCGGCGCCCACGATCACTGCCCTGGTGCCCACCTTCTGGTGGTGGAGGTGGACGAGGTTCTGCAGTTGGCCGGTGGTCAGGATGCCCGCGGGACGGTCTCCGGGGATGAGCCGGGCTGTGCGGGGCCGCTCCCGTGCCCCCGTCGCCAGAACGACGGCGTCCGGTTTGATGAGGATCCTGCCGGAGGCGGAGGTGGCGGCCAGGCCGAGGCCGTCGTCGGTCCAGCCGGTGACCTGGGTCTCGGTCATGACGGTGACGCCGGCGGCGCGTGCATCGGCGGCCAATCGGCGCGCATAGGCCGGTCCGGACATGAAGCGGTGCAGGTCCCGGATCCCGTAGCCCGGGTGGTCGGAGTGTCTCGGGATGCCGCCCAGATCCTTCTCGCGGTCGATGAGGAGCACGTTCGAGCCGTAGCGGCGGCCCAACTCCGCGGCGCAGGTGAGACCTGCGGGGCCGGCGCCCACGATCGCGACCCTGGGGGTGACAGTGCGGGAGTAGGTGGTCATCGGTTCGTCTCCTTGTGCTGCTCGACCAGGGCGGTGGCTTCGGCGCCGCAGAAAAAGCCCTGGCAGCGTCCGTTCATGACGCGGGTCCGGCGCCGGAGCCCGTTGATGCCCGTGGGCGGAATGGGGGTGGCGAAGGCATCACGGATCTCGCCCCTGGTGACCCGCTCACAGAAGCAGACGACCTTGCCGTACTCCGGGTCTCGGCGGATGAGCGTGTCGTTCTCGAAGGGGCGTAGCTGGCTCTGCCCGAGCGGCGCCATGGAGGGTGGCTCGGGCAGGTCCGCACGCGGCACGAGCTCTTCACCCGCGCCGCTCAGCATCGCCACGATGTGCTTCGCCACCGCCATGGCGGAGGTCAGCCCGGTTGACCGAATGCCGCTGGCAATGACGTATCGATGCTCGGCGTCGAGGTCGATGAGGTAGTCCTTGAGGTCGTGCGCGGCACGCAGCCCGGCGTAGGAGGCGGTCACCTCCTCGCTGAGCAGTTCGGGGAAGATGTGGGCCCCCTTCTCCCGCAGGAAGGCGAACCCGTCCTCGGTGGTCGACGTATCCGTCCGGTCCTCCATGTCGTCTGCGGTGGGGCCGAGCATGACGTTGCCGAAGGCGGTCGGGCTGACGAGCACACCCTTGCCCTTGGCCGACGGGACGGCCAGGACGATCCGGTCGACCAGTGGAGCCGAGAGCTTGTCGAAGACCAGCAGCTCGCCCTTCCTGGGGTGGATGTGGATGCGGTCGTACCCGAAGAGCTGGTCGATGGTGTCACCCCCCAGGCCGGCGGCGTTGATCACCCAACGGGCCCGGACCTCGCCTCCGGTGGTGGCGAGGAGGGTGAGCTCGGGGGTGTGGGTCACTCCGGTGAGGGCCCTGTTGAGGAGTAGGACCGCGCCGCGGTTCACGGCGTCGGTGGCCAGTGCCAGCGGCAGCGACCATGCGTCGATGATCGACTCGTCGGGTACGGTCAAGCCTCCTCGCGCGCCCTCGCCGAGGTGGGGTAGGAGCTCGTAGACTCGCGCGGCGTCGATGATCTCGGTCAGGGTGTAGCCGTTCCGCACGGCCTTCTCTTTGAGACTGGGCAGGGCTGCTTCCTGCTCGTCGTCCCATGCCACAAGCACGGCGCCGGTGACGTCCACCCCCACCCCGGTGGCCCGGGCGTAGTCGAGCGTGAGGTGGTAACCCTCCGCCACGAGCCTTGATTCGAGGGTGCCGGGGCTGGCGTCGTAGCCGGTGTGGAGGATCGCGGTGTTCGCCTTCGAGGTGCCTTCGCACACGTCGTCGCGGGCCTCGACGATCGCCACGGATCGGCTCGTTCCTGCCAGCTCTCGCGCGATGGCGGCGCCGACCACGCCTCCGCCGATCACAGCGAAGTCGAAGACGGAGTCGTGTGGTGTGGTTGTCATGGTTCCTTGCTCCTGTCTCACTCGGGTGCGTTCGAGGCGGCCCAGGCCTGGTCCAGGGCGAGTTGGGCGTCGACGGACGCGCGCCAGTGCTTCCTGAAGCGCTCGGCGTCGTTGTCGGGCATCTGGGGCTGGTAGGTGGCAGAGGCCTTCCAGGGGAAGGGCGCCTCTGCGAGGGTCAGCCGCGGATCGAGCGCCATCCGCGCCGCGGCTGCGGCGCCCATGGGTGTGGCATGCGCGGAGGGATAGATCTCGACGGGCACGCGGAGCAGGTCGGCCTGGGCCTGCATGAGCACGGAGCTGCGCGTCAGGCCGCCGTCGGCGCGCATGGCGACCAGATCGGCGTCAATGCTGCCGAAGACAAGGTCGGAGAGTTCGGCGATCTGGGCCGCGATGCCCTCCAGGAATGCCCGGATGATGTGGGGTTTGCCGGTGGAGAGCTTGAGGCCGGACACGAAGCCGGTCGCGTTCGGCTGCCACCACGGTGCGGCGAGTCCCGCCAGCGAAGGGGCGCAGAACACTCCCTCGGACGACGGCGCTGCGATGCTGTCCATCTGGTCCGGCGTGTCGAAGAGCCCCAGGCGCTGCATCCACCGCACGCCGGAGGCCGCGGTGTAGACCTGCCCGTCCACGCAGTAGGTCGTGGCCCCTCGTAGCGTCCAAGCGACGGATGTGGTGAGTCCGTTGTCGAAGCGCACTGGCCGCTCGCCGATGTTGGCGAGGAGGAACGCGCCCGTGCCGTACGTGCACTTCGCGGATCCGGGGGTCAGGCAGCTCTGCGCGAGCAGGGCGGCCTGCTGGTCCACGATGAGTCCCGTGACGGGTACCTGCGGCCCGAAGACTGAGGTGGTGCCGACGATCTCGTCGGATGCCACCAGGCGTGGCAGCTGCTCGTCCGCCAGCCCGAAGATGTCCAGGAGGCGGGGCTCCCATTGGAGCGTGTCCACGTTGAGAAGGAGGGAGCGGGAGGCGGTGGAGGTGTCGGTGACGAACTCGCCGGTGAGTCGGTGGACGATCCACGTGTCAGTCGTCGTGACCACGCCCTCGGTGGTGAGGTTTCTCCGGAGCCAGGCCATCTTCGGAGCCGTGAAGTAGGGATCCAGGACCAGGGCGGTCAACTCGTGCACCTCGTCGGCGTGCATCGACAGCTCGGCGCAGATGGAGGCCGCCCTGGAGTCCTGCCAGACCAGGATGGGCGTCAGCGGCCGGCCTGTCTCAGGGTCCCAGGCGAGGATGCTCTCCCCCTGGTTGGCAAGGCACACGGCCTCGATCGGTGCGTTGGCCTGTTCGATGGCCTGGCGGCCGACCTCGATGATCGAGTCCAGGAGTTCGAGCGGGTCCTGTTCGACACCGCCGTCACCCAGGTAGCTGGGATGTATGGGCTTCTCGACGACGGCGCGGACGCCGTCCTCGTCGACGACGATCGCCTTTGATCCTGAGGTGCCCTGGTCGAGCGCGAGGATGGCCATGTCTGTGGTCTACCTTTCTGGTTCTGGTCTGGAATCGGCGCCGCTGCCGGTGGCGATGCGGAGGTCGACGCCCAGCGAGCGGAGACGGGCGGCTACGGCCGCTGGGATTCCTTCGCCGGTGACGATGCTTGTGGGGGTAGTGATCTGGGCGACGGCGTAGGGTGCCACCTGGCCGAATTTGGAGGAGTCCACGGCGAGGTAGCTGCGGCGGGCGTTGCCCAGGACGATGCGCTTGAGCTCGGTCTCCTCCATCTCGAAGTCGGTGATGCCCTTCTCGACGGAGACGCCCCCCGCCGACACGATCCCCACATCCGGGTTCAGGTCCCGGAGGAAGCGGGCGGCCTTGCTGCCCGACAGCGACAGGTCCCCTCGCCGCAACTGCCCCCCCGTGAGGAGCACCCGTGCATGCTCCAGGCGGGCCAGCTCATAGGCGACGCGCAGCGAGGTGGTGACCACCGTGCCCCGGAAGGATGCCGGGAAGGCGTCCACCACAGCAGCGACGGTGGTGCCCAGGTCAAGGAACACCAGGGCCGTCGAGTCGATCTGCGAGACGAGGTAGTGGGCTATCGCGCGCTTCTCGTCTGCGGCGATGTCCTTGCGCTCGTCGAAGGTCGGTTCCTGGACCGCATCTGCCGTGAAGAGGACGGCGCCGCCATGCACACGGCGGATTCGTCGTTGCCGTTCAAGTACGGCCAGGTCTCTGCGCACTGTCTCGACCGAGCAGTCCAGCGCCTCGGCGAGGTGCTCGGTGCGCACCTCGCCGGCCTCGGTGAGCTCGGCAAGAATCCTGGCCTGTCGTGTCGTGGGCAGCATGATGGTCCTCTCGGCTGGTCTGGCCAGCGATCCGGCCAGCGGCTACTGGTTCCCAGTCTGACGTAGGAACAGTCAGATTCGGTCAACGGACCTGCCCGGTTGTGTCATGTGTCGAGTTCCTTGTCGATGTCATGCATGTCGGGCATCTTGAGCGCGTGGCGCCCGTGCCTCAGCAGCAGGTAGGCGAGATAGACGGCACCGACGGCGAACATGATGAGGACGTAGCTCCAGGATTCCCGGAAGGCTTCATCGCGGAAGATGAGCAGTTCGTAGATCAGCCAGGCGGAGGCCGAGAGCAGAACCGGGATCTCCCACTTGCCGAGAGTGAAGCCCATCGACGGCGGCAGCGTCTTCCTTTTGATGATGTAGAGCAGCACCGTGCCCGCATAGATCAGCGCCGGAAGGAGAGTGCCGGCCGAGAAGAGGGCGAACATCGCGTCGGTTGAGGTGAAGGAGAAGATCGCCAGGATCGCCTGGGCGATCACCATCATGAACAGCATCGCGTTGAGGGGCGTTCCGCTGCTGTGGTTGATCGAGTTCATGAGCTGCCACCCGGGGAACCGCTGGTCTCGGGACATCGCCCACACGAGACGCGCCCCACTCATGGAGATCACCAGGCCGCACGAGAAGATGGAGATGACGACCATCACCAGCAGCGCCTTGCCGACGACAGGACCGAGGACGTTGGTGATCACCTCCGCCACAGGCTGGCCCGAACCTGCCAGGGCCTCGGCGCTCACGCCGTTGCCGGTCACCGCGATGAGGAAGAGCATGCCGAGGACGCCGAGCGACAGCACTGCTTGCCACATCGCCTTCGGCACCACGCGGGCCGGGTCGCGGGTCTCCTCGGCCAGGTTCGCGGCCGATTCGAAGCCGACGATGGTGAACGCGCCCAGGAGGAATCCGAGTGCCCACGGCCCCGCCGACGTGAGCGAGCCCACCGAGAAGTAGCCCTCTTCCGGAACATGACCAGTGGTGAACAGCAGGTCGACGTCGAAGTTGCGCGTCGCGAGTCCCACGCCCAGCAGGAGCACCGTCAGCGTGATCATCGCGATGATCTGGATCGTGACTGCGACGTTGTTGACCCGTTGCGTGGCGCGCGTTGACCATGCCACCAGGACCGCCTGGACGAGGATCACCACTGCCGTGATGAGCCAGGCGTTCCAGTTGTTGCCCTCGTAGTTGAACAGGACCGGGGTGATGGCCGAAGCGATCGTGTAGTCGACCGCCACGACCACGACGCCCAGGAAGGTGAAGGAGACCCAGCCCATGATCCAGCCGAGGATCGGGTTCGCCAGACGCGAGACCCACTGGTAGGAGTAGCCGCTCACGGGGATCCGGGCAGCGAGTGCGCCGAACACGAATGCGACCGCCAACTGCCCGAGGGCAGCCACAGCCCAGGTCCAGATGCCCCGCGGCCCTGAGGTCTGGATGACCGCGGCGTAGGTGGTGAAGATGCCCGTGGCGATGGACACGAACCCGAACGCCACCGAGAAGGATGTGAACCATCCCAGCTCGCGCTTCATCTCCTGCTTGTAGCCGAACTCGGAGACGTTCTCGTCTGCGAGTTGGGGCGGCCCCGGAGGGCTCGACGTTTCATTGGCCACGGAGTGGCTCCTTTCCATCAACATTGACGACACGACCGCCCGAATATGCCCGAGAGTGATCGTTACGGGCTTCAGTGTCACCTAAGTGGGCATGTTCTGTCAACAGCGGGCAGAGTCGGGCTTGGAGCCGCGGCTATCGTCGATCCATGTCGTTCAGGCCACGACCCGATCCCATCGGCCCGGGGCAGGAGTCGGTGTGGGACTACCCCCGCCCGCCACTGCTGCGTCGGTGCACCCTGCCGATCGAGGTGGTGTTGGGAGGCGAGGTGATCTGCCGGACGTCGGAGTCCTGGCAGGTGCTGGAGACCAGCCACCCGCCCACGTACTACCTGCCCCGGTCCAGCTTCGTCGAGGGATCGCTCCGCCCGGCCCCCGGTGGATCCTTCTGCGAGTGGAAGGGGGCGGCGCGGTACCTCGACGTCTCCGGGGGCGGGCGCAACGCGCCCGCCGCGGCATGGTTCTACCCGACGCCGGCCGAGCCCTTCGCGGAGCTGGCGGACCATGTCGCCCTCTACGCCGGCGCGATGGACGCCTGTTACGTGGGAGGGGAGCGTGTCGTGCCCCAGCCGGGCGGGTTCTACGGGGGCTGGATCACCTCGTCGGTGACCGGGCCCTTCAAGGGTGTGCCTGGATCCAGGGGCTGGTGACCACGCCTTCCGCGCCGCGCCGTCGCTACGAGCCCGAGGGGACCTTGTCCGTCACCTCGTCGTAGCCGACGGGGGCGGGAGCGGTCTGGGGCGCGTAGATGACGCGGATCACGCCTGTCGGGTACACCTCGGTGGCCAGCAGCCTGAGGTGGTAGGGCTCAGCGCCGTCGTCGAACAGCCTCCGCCCCTGGCGCGCCGCGACAGGGTGCACCAGCAGCCGCAGCTCGTCCACGAGGCCCGCGGCGAGGAGCTGCTGGACGACCGAGATCGAGCCTGGGATGAGGATGCCGCGGACCGACTCGTTAGACTTGAGCCTCGTCACGGCCTCGATCAGGTCCCCACCGATCGCCTCGGAGTTGCGCCACGTGAAGGTCGGCGCCTGGCGCGTCGCCACCACCTTCCTGACGTCGCCCAGCTGCCTCGCGAAGGGGGCGTCGTCTCCGCCCGCCGCTTCCCGATCCGGCCAGGCCCCCGCGAAGCTGTCGTAGGTCACGCGCCCGATGAGGAGGACGTCCGAGGTGTCGTAGTCCTCGCCGACGGCGCGGCCCATGTTGTCGTCGAAGTAGGGGAAATGCCAGGCCGGGTCGATCTCCGCGACACCGTCGGCCGAAATGAACAGGGTGGAGATGAGCTTGGCCATGTCGTTGATCCCCTCTGCGGCGGTGTGGGTGGATGCCCGGTCGAACCCGGCCGAGCCTACCCCTGGCGCCTCGTCTCCGCGCCCGAGATCGCGGGTTGAGGCGCACATCCGCACGATCGGCGGACCACCAGTTCCATCGGGAACGTCTCGTGGGCGGGGGGCCGCTGGTGGATCACCAGGTCGATGGCGGCGGCGGCCATGGTGGCGACGGGCTGGCGGACCGTGGTGAGCGGCGGGGCCGAGAACCGGGTCTCCTCGGTGCCGTCGAAGCTCACGAGGGCGACATCCTCAGGCACCCGGAGCCCGAGCTCGCCGGCGGCGGTGAGCAGGCCGATCGCCTGCAGGTCGGAGCTCGTGACCACTGCGGTGGGAGGATCCTCGCTCCGCAGAAGCTCGAGCCCTGCCCGGTAGCCGCCGTCGCGGGTGAAGGCGGTGCGCGACACCCGGCCCGGCACGAGGCCTCGCTCGGCGTGCGCCAGCTTCCAGCCGGCCTCGCGACCGTCGGCGTCCGGCTCCACGTCGTCGCCGATGACCAGCGCGACGCTCCTGTGGTGATGCGAGCCGAGGAGGTGCCCCACCGCCATCGCCATCCCCTGCGCGGACTCAGGGCCGACGGTGGCGTAGCCGGGGAGGGGTGCCGCCGCGTCGATGATCACCACTGACTGGTGCGCCCCCCTGCGTCGCAACTCCTCGAGCCGCCCCACGGCGGTCGCCCTCGCGACGATCAGGCCGTCGATCTGGCGGTCGCACAGGTCGAGCATGGCGCGCAAGGGGGCGTCGGGCCCCGGGCCGCCGGCGGTCATCAGCAGAGCGTAGCCCTGGTCTGCCGCCGCCTGCTGCAGCTCGCGGGTGTACTCGGCGAAGAACGGGTTGGTCGTGTCGCCGACCACGAGGCCCAGGGTGGTGGTGCTTCCCAGCGACAGGGCCCTGGCGGTGCGGTTCGGTCGGTAGCCCAGGAGTTCGACGGCGTCCAGCACGCGCTGCTTCGTTGCCTCGGAGACGGTCTTGGGGCCGCCGTTGACCACGAAGCTGACCACGGCGGTGCTGACGCCGGCCTGGCGCGCGACGTCGGTGCGGGTCACGGCGCGAGGCCGGTCCCGGGGCGACGTGGGCTCCGATGGCACCGGCCGAACCTCCTTCACTGATCTCGCGGCGGACCGGATGGACATGACCTCCGGGCTCCCCGCAGCCTCATCCTAGGCCACTTGCATTCTGGCAGGTTACCCGGGTAACTTGGTGTCCGCCGCGTCGAAGCGGCCCACGCCCCTCAGCTCCACACCCTCAGTCGAAAGGACTGATCACCATGAAGATCGGTGTCATCGGAACCGGCCAGTTCGCCCGCAGTTTCATCAGCCTCTGGCAGCTCCACCCGGCCGTGGAGGAGGTCTACGTGACGGACCTCGTCCCGGAGAGGGCGGCCCAGCACGTCGAGCAGTACGGCCTGGCCGGGAGCTTCGCCGACGTCGACGCGCTCCTGGCCTCGGACGTCGACTCCGTGGCCATCATGACCCAGCGCTGGAGCCACGGCGAGCTCGCCCTCAAGGCGCTCGGCGCCGGCAAGAACGTCTACTCGGCGGTGCCGATGGCCATCAGCGCCGAGGAGATCGCCGCCATCGTCGCCAAGGTCGAGGAGACCGGGCTGATCTACATGATGGGCGAGACCAGCTACTACAACCCCGCGGTGATCTACGCGCGCAAGCGGGTTGCCGACGGGGCGTTCGGACGCGTCTTCTACTCCGAGGGCGACTACGTCCACGACATGGACAACGGCTTCTCCGCCGCGTACCAGTTCAGCGGCGGGGAGGACTGGAAGCCCACGGCCAGCTTCCCGCCCATGCTCTACCCCACCCACGCCATCGGTGGGGTGCTCGGGGCGCTGCCCACCTACGCCACCTCCGTGTCCTGCCTCGGCATCGTCGACACCGGGTCCGACGGCATCTTCGACAGGTCGGTCTCCCGCTGGGACAACGACTTCTCCAACATGACCGCGCTCTTCGAGCTTGCCGACGGCGGCGCGATGCGCACCAACGAGTTCCGCCGGGTGGGCTACTGGAAGGGCCATGAGTCGCGCTTCCGGTTCTACGGCACCGAGGAGGTCTTCGAGCAGTCGGGCGACGGCGCCACCCTCAGCGTCAAGACCGAGGGTGAGGACTACGCCAAGGGCGCCACGCTCGACGTAAGTGACCTGCTGGCCACCGGCCCCGGCGAGCTGCCGGAGGGCTTCGGCGACGTGGACCCGGCGCTCATGCAGAGCTTCGCCTCGGGCAGCGCCAAGGTCCAGGACCGCGCGCGGCTCCCGCGGGAGTTCGACGGCGCCCACAACGGACACGAGGGAAGCCACCACTACCTCGCCGACGACTTCGTCCGCGCCGTGACCACGGACACCCAGCCCCCGGTCAACGCCTGGCGGGCGGCCCGGTTCACGCTTCCCGGCGTGATCGCGTTCGAGTCCGCGCGCCAGGGCGGGGCGCGCCTGCCCATCCCCGACCACGGCGACGGCCCAGCCGATCCCGGCTGGGACTGACAGCGGACCGGCCCGCGTGGAGGAGTGCTCCGCGCGGGCCGGCCTGGCAATAAGCCCGCCGGGTCAGATCACGCCACCTCCACCTCGAAGGCGCCGGCATCGGGGCCGTCGCCCTGCGGCCGGGTGACGCCGCGCTGGTCCGTGGCCGGTGACGAGGCGCCGTCGCCCGCGTCGATGGCGGGGCTTCCCGCCAGGAGCGCGTGCGTGAGGGTGGGCCCGCCGTTGTCGGCCAGCGCCCCGAGGAGGGCGTCTTCGCCGACCAGATCGGTCCCCGCAGGCGCGCCGCAGGAGGTGTCGCTCAGCACGTTGTGGCCGCCTGACTCCATGGTGAACGGCCCGCCGTAGAAGACGATGCACTCGTCGCCGGAGTTTCCGGACACGACCGAGCCAGTGAGGGAGGCCCTGCCGTCCGGTGCCCCGAACGAGCCGAGGAACAGGCCGCCCGCGGTGCCGTCCGGCGCGGTGTTCGCCGCGACGGTGGAGTACTCCATCACCAGCGCGCCGTCGGTGTGGAACACGCCGCCGCCGTGCCATCCGGTGGAGGTGTTCACGCTGATGGTGCTGTTGACGATCGTCGTGTTGCCGAGCGAGCGGATGCCACCGCCGACGTCGTTGGCGCTGTTGCCGCTGATCGTCGAGCGCTCGATGGTGACGCTCGAGCCGAAGAACCCGTAGACGCCGCCGCCGGCGCCGCCGGTCACCGAGTTGTCCCGCACGGTGCTGTCGCGCAGCACCAGCGTGGAGTTCTCCCCGTTGTAGATGCCGGCGCCGCCCTTCCAGAACTCGATGCCGCCGGTGTTGACGTCGCTGTCGGCGACCACGACGTTCTCGAGCGTCAGGTTGCCGTTGTTGAGGACCGCGCCCGCCAGCTCGTAGCCGTAGCCGTCGCGGAACGTGAGCCCGGTGACGCTGGCTGTCACGCCGGCGTTGACGACGAGCGCGCGGTTCGTGCCCTGACCGCTGACTGCCACGCCGGGCGCCGCTGACGCGTCGATGGTGACGTTCTTCCCGAGGGTGAGCTCAGCATTGCTGAGGATGGTGGCGCCCGCCAGGTCCGGGGAGAAGGTGATCGTCCCGCCGGCGCACACCGTGCCCAGCGCGGAGCGCAGGGACCCCGCCCCGCTGTCGGCGTCTGTGGTGACCTCCATGGTCGGGGCGCAGGCCAACCGCAGGTCGTCGATCAGCACGGACTCGCCGCGCTTGGTCTGCGCGGAGAGGGTCACTGCCCTGACGTCGGTGAGGTCAGGCGTCGCGCCCCGGTTGTTGGTGAAGGAGCTGAACGGCAGAGTGATCTTCTGCCATCCCGCGACATCGTCGCGGAACATCGACGTGAAGGTCACGGGACGGGTCACCTGCTGGTAGACGCGCACGTAGTCGATCTTCAGGGTCTGCGGGAACACGGTGTCCGGGCTGACGGCGCCGCCGAAGTTTCCGCCGACAGCGGTGTTCATGATGAGGAAGAACGGGTGCTCGAAGACCCACTGGTTCGGGTCCACGTCCGCGGGTGCGGCGTCGTGGAACTCGATCCCGTCGACGGTCCAGGTGATCTCCCCGGGCGCCCACTCGACGGCGAAGGTGTGGTAGTTGTCCGCGACGGGGACGTCGAAGTCGTAGGTCCCGCCGAAGGACTGGCCACCCGAGTAACCCGGGCCGTGGATGGTGCCGAACACGGTGTTGGGGTTGCGGCCGACGTTCTCCATGATGTCGATCTCACCGGACGCGGGCCACGGGTTGCGGTTGATGTCGCTGCCCAGCGCCCAGATCGCGGGCCAGAGCCCCGAACCCCGGGGAACCTGCGCGCGCGCTTCGATCCGGCCGTACTGGAACTCGGCCTTGTTCTGGGTGACCAGGCGGGCGGAGGTGTAGAGGCAGGGGCCGTAGTAGCACTGCTGCGCCGTTTCGGGGTCGGTCGCACGCGTGGTGATGACCAGGTTGCCCTGGCCGTCGGTGGCGACGTTGTCGGTGCTGTCGGTGTAGTACTGCAGCTCGTCGTTGCCCCAGCCGGGCTTGCCGATGATGGTGCCGTCGCCGATCTCGTGGGTCCAGACCTCGGGGTTCGGCGCGGTGCCGGCGGGGGTGTTGAACTCGTCGGCCCAGGCCGACGTCCAGTTCGCGGGGTTCGCGTCGCCGCTCCGCGTGGCGTTGTTCTCGATGCCGACGGTCACCTTCTTGCCGGAGCCCGTGCCGTGGTAGAGGAACTCGAGCCCGGCAGAGCTGCTCCAGTCCTGAGCCGCGGGGAACTCGCGCCGCACGGCGGTGTTGCCCGAGGTGGGCAGCGAGGCCTCAAGCACGTTCTCGTAGGCGTCCTGGCCGGGGACCTCCAGCGGGTCGCCGGCCGCGATCTCGCGGGTCCCGACGGTGGCGCGCTTCCCTGCGTCCCAGAAGTACGCGCCGGCCTCGAAGCCGTCGATGAGGCTGGGGTCGTAGCTCTCGTCGTCGAGCACGAGGACGCGGGTCAGCGGCGGCCGCCCCATCCCGGCGCCCTGGGGGTTGCTCAGCTCGACGACGACACCGCGCTCGCCCTGGTAGGCGTCGTCGTCGATGGTGTCCACCTCGAGCGTCGCGCGGGTCTGGTTGGGCGCGAAGGTGACCGTGCCGGAGCCGGGTACGTAGTCGCGCTCGGGAGTCGCCGTGCCGGTGGTGGTTGCCCAGTCGACGGTGACCGGCTCGGCCGAGGGCTTGCTCAGCTTCAGTTCAACCGTTGCCGTCTCTCCCTCGACCACCTTGGTGTCGGCGACCGAGAAGCCGACGGTGAGCGGCCGCTCCGGCGCCACGCCGTAGAGATCGAAGTCGTCGAGGTAGTAGGACTGTGTGCCCTCGGTGGCGAGCGTCCCGAACGCCCAGCCGTGGACCTCCGTCAGGCCGAAGCCGTCGTTGGGGGCGCCGTTGCCGATCTCCTTGCGAGCCATGTCTTCGAACGGCAGCTGGATGGTCGCCCAGCCCTTGAAGTTGTCGACGAAGGCCGCGCTGAACCGCTCGGCGGTGTCGGTGGTGGTCCCGGGGGCGGTGTTGTCGATCACGTCGATGAAGAGGTTGGTGCCGGTGTTCTGGCCGTAGAGCTTGAACTGCAGGCCCTCGAACGCGCTCCAGTCCTGTGACGCCCACTGGGTCGAGGTCTCGTCCTCGAACCCGTGGATGATCACGCCGAACGAGTCGACGGTGAAGTCGCCCTTGAGCACGTGGTTGCCGTCGGCCGCTTCCGGCACCGGCGCGGGTGGTGCGGTGGTGCGCTCGAAGGTTGTCGTGCTGTTCGGGTCGGTCGCGGTGAAGAAGCCCAGCGGTACGCCCCCGGCGGTGGCGGCGCCGGTGACCAGTGCGTCTTCGAAGTCGTCGACGACGGGAAGCTCGGCGCCGACTGCGGAGGTTGCGGTGAGGAAGGGGAGAAGCAGTGCGGACGCCAGCGCGGCGCCGCCTGCTCTCGTGAGGTATCGGGACCCCGGTCCGGACATGCGGTGGCCTTTCGTGAGGGGTCTCCACGGGCACCCTCGCCCGTGAGAGAGCGCTCCCAGAGAGCGCTCTCTCAGCGAACCACAGAAAGCGTCCGGAGGCAAGGGGTCAGGCGGAATCGCGCTCGACGAGGCTGACGGGGAGCACCACCCGGTCCGCGGCGCGGACGTCGGGGACCTCGTCCGGCGGGGGCAATCGGTCTGGGCGGACCCGGGAGAGGAGCATCCGCGCCATCACGCGACCCTGCATCACGGTGTCCTGGCGCACCGTGGTCAGCGGCGGTTCGGCGGCGGCCGCCAGCGGAATGTCGTCGAAGCCCACCACCGCCACGTCGTCGGGAACCCGCCGGCCTGCCCGGCGCAGCGCACGCAGTGCGCCCAGAGCCATGAGGTCCGAAGCCGCGAAGATTCCGTCGATGTCCGGCGCGCGGCTGAGCAGGCGCTCCGTTGCCAGCTCCCCACTGGACTGGGTGAAGTCACCTCGCTCGATAAGGCCGGCATCGAACCGCTCTCCGAGCGCGTCCGTGAAGCCCCGGAGGCGATCGATGCCGGCGGACATGTCGGCCGGCCCCGCCACCGTGGCGATCCTCCGGCATCCCCGCTCCAGCAGACGCTCCGCGGCGATCCGGCCGCCGCCCACGTTGTCGTTGTCGACGTAGGCGACGCCCAGCCCGTCCTCGATCGGCCGCCCGCCGATCACGAGGGGCAGCCCGGCGTCGTGCATCGCGCGGGGGATGGGGTTGTAGGTGGCGTGCTCGGAGATGAGCAGCACCCCGTCGAGCGGGGCGCTCCGCAGGTAGCGCTCGATGCGGTCGAGGTCCGGGTAGGACTGGGCCATCAGCAGGGTCAGCTGGACGTCGGCCTCCAGCAGCTCCTGGCTCACGCCGCGCACGATGGCGGAGAAGAACGGGTCACCGAAGACGCGTGGATCCGGCTCGGCGGCGACCAGGGCGACCGCATCGGTCCGGCTGGTCGCCAGGGTCCGGGCCGCCTGGTTGGGTACATAGCGCATCTCCGCGATCGCCCGCTCCACGCGCTCCCGCAGCTCGGGATCGACCGTCGACACGCCGTTGACGACGCGCGACACCGTGGCCCTGGATACCCCGGCGGCAGCCGCGACCTGCTCCAGGTTGGGGCGGCGTGGCGTGTGGGCCGACGATGCCACGACGCCTCCTCGGGGTGCTGTGCGCCGCGGGCGCGGCCTGAGGGGATGCTACTGGACGGGTTCCCCCGACTGCGGGAGGGCTCCCTTGTCGGACTGGGGACGCATGGCGTGCCACAGCCGATGCACCCCGATGACCATCGCCAGCCACGCGAGGCCCAGCACCCATGCCGCGAGGACGTCGGTCAGCCAGTGGTGCCCCAGGTAGACGCGGCTCAGGCCCATCGTGACCGCGTAGGCCACGAAGAACACGACCCAGCCCGCCCGGGCCACCGGCCGTCGTCCGTCGAGGTGGATGAGGATGAGGTAGCAGAGGATGCCGGCGATAACGACGGCATTGAGGCTGTGACCACTGGGGAAGCTGGCGGACAGTTCGTGCGGCGGGATGGACTGCTCGAACGGCGGGCGGACCCGCCCCACCGCCCGCTTGCCCAGCACCGTCATGGCCAAGGCGCCTCCCGCGGCGATGACCGTGAGGAGGAGCGGGCGCGCCGAGCGGTAGCGCCAGCAGAGGTACGCGACCACGAGCGCGGTGATGATCGGCTGCCAGAGCGGGCCGCCAGTGTTGGAGTACCAGGCGATCACCGCGTCGGCGGTGGGGTTCCGCGCGGCGATCATCCAGTCGAGGACCGGTCTGTCCCACATCGCGACCCCGTCGCGCTCGGTCACCGACTCGAGCACCTCCCCGGCGATCCAGAACCCGAGGACGGCGACGACGGCCGCGATGCCCGTCGCGCCCCACAGAACCGTGTACCAGGCGGGTGTGGGGGCGGGAGCGGGCTTGGCGACGGCGTTCGGCATGGGACCCAGTCTCCCCCGCGACACCAGTCGCTGGTTACAGCCGCTCGGTGATCACCCTGCCGTTGCCCAGCACGCGGATGGTCGCGAACAGCCGGGAGCGGCTCACCTCGACGTCGGCGGCACGGTAGGCGGGCAGGTAGAGGCCCGCCTCCCCGCCCCCGTGCGCGACCTTGAGGATCCCAGGGCCGAACAGGGAGGCGATGTACAGGCCGCCGGCGTCGTCGAGCGCGATGCCGGTGGGCGTGATGAGGTCGTCGGCGTACAGCTCGGAGACACCCGTCGCCGTGTCCACCCGGTACACCGCGCCCAACGGGGGAGCGATCCTCTCCGCTGCGCCTCCCGGCACGGCCGACACGAACAGCCGGCCGTCCGGACCCACCTCGACGTCCGTGGGCACCCCCTCGAAGTCGTAGCGCAGGCCCGCGCAGGACGGCATCCCCGAGGCCCGCGCGGACTCCTCGGAGAAGAGGACCTCCATCGAGGGAAGGACCGTGATCGAGCGGATCTCGCCGGAGCGGAGGTCCACCGTCAGCACCGCGCCCGCCCCCGCGTCGGCCACGTAGGCCGTGGCGCGCGCGACGGCCACGGACACGACGTGCGAGTGGGGCTCAACGTCTCCGCCCCTGTAGCGCGCGGGCACCCCCAGCGCCTCCAGTTCGGCCACGCAGAGGAGGTTGTCCGAGGCATCCGTGCTGGTCAGGCCGTATTCCACGGTGTCGGCAGGGTCGTCGTCGACGGCGTAGCGGGCGAGCTCATCGGTGATCGTCCGGACGACGCCGTCCGGATCGATGGACTTCAATGAACTGACCGGCGTAGAAGCGTTCGGCCCGACGCTGCGGCTCTCCACGAACACGAGGGTGCTGCCGTCGTAGGCGACTCCGCCTACGTCAGACCCGACGGCCTCGTAAACGGTCCTGACCTCGACCTGCGCGACGGTGGTGAGCCTGCTGGTGACACCCTCGGACACGGTGACCGATCCAAAGGGACCGGCGGCGAGGTGCAGGGGAGTGGTGAGGCCGTCCGCCAGCGCCATCGGGCCCTCCCACGGCGGTGCGGCCACGGCCGTCGAGGCGGAGGCCAGGACGACAAGGGCGGCCGATGCAGCCGCCAGCGCGCGCTTCATCATCGAGGCCCCTCTGGTCGGTGGCTCGGGGAGCCTGACCGTCGTCCCCTGTCATGCCCCCTTGATATCAACGGTGATCCGCGCAAACGGCAGGTGTCAAGGCATGGAGGGCGGCCCGAGAGTGCATGCCGCAGCGCCGCGCCGGACGCCGATGAGCTGGTTCTCTCACCACCCAAAAGCCGGGCAACCACCTGCCCGGCGACGGATCAGCGGCGGAGCGCCGTCGCGGCGACGACCACCTCGCGGATCAGCGGGGGCTCCCCGGCGGAGCTCAGCAGGCGCAGCGGCTCGTCCCCCGTCGCGAGGGTGACGGGGAGCGCACGCTCGAAGAAGTTGGCCCAGGAGTAGGTGTAGCGGCAGCGGGCACGGCCCACGCGGCCCTCGCCCTCCCACACCTCGACGAGGCGGTCCACCACCTGCGGGTTGTAGTCGTGCTCGCCCCGCAGCTCGGCGTTGGCATACGTCACCACCACGACGAACTCGCCCGTCGTCGCCAGGGCCTCCGTCCGGGGGATGGCAGCCCCGTCGTGCCAGGGCAGCCGGATCGCGGCGGCGTCTCCCTCGTGAGCGCGCGTGACGAGCAGCGACGCCACCCTCACCGTCCTCCCTGCGCCGAAGAGCTCGAGCTCGTTGACGCCCTGCACCAGGAACACCCTCGCCGCGGCACGGTCCGCGCCCGCCGCGACCCCCACAGTCCCCGCATCCTGGCCGTTGACCCGCAGCCCGACGGCCGCCGCCCCGTCGGCCAACGCCACCGTCACGTCGTGGTAGCCCGTCTCCCAGGCCGCGACATACACGTCGGCCCGGCCCCCCTCGGCCAACGTGGCCGCGCCAGCCGCCGCCCAGTCGAGCCGGGCGCCGCCGGACAGCCTGAAGGTCGCGGCGGGGTGCAGCGTGGGGTCGCCGTCGGAGGCGTCCATGAGCACGAACCGGTCCAGCGTCACCTCGGCCCCGGGCAGGAGGGTGACGCCGTCGACGCTCGTCCGCAGCGACAGCTCCCGCCGCCCCGCGGGGAGCCTGATCAGCGCCTCGGCGCTGCCCCGGTACCTGCCGCGGGAGCGCTCGTTGAGCGCCAGGCCGGCCGGGTGGTCGAGGAAGGCCGCGAACCCTCCGTCGACGAACAGCGCGTGCCGGGCTGGTTCACCCGCCGCGGCGGCGATGGCCTGGAAGCGGTAGGTCCCGTCCCGGGGTACGTCGACGGCCCAGGTGGCCGACGAGCCCGGCTCGCGGAACCTCGACACGTCCGCCCCGCCCGAGGCGAGGAACTGCCAGCCCTCCGCCGCCTTCGCGTCGTAACGGGTGACCTCGGCGTGGTCCAGGGCCGTGTCCTCGGCCTCCACCGTGGCGCACCAGGGCGCCGGGCCGGTCGGCGGCGCCGCGGAGGCCGGCGTGATGAGCAGCTGGTAGGCGGAGAACCGGTCGCAGGTCAGGGGAAGGCTCAAGGCGCCGTCGCCCACCGGTTCCCCGCGGAGTGCAGACACCACGCGCGGCGCGGGGTGCAGCCCGTCGATCCCCGTGAGCGTGGCCTCGCGCACCTCGACATCCACCAGCGGGCCGAACAGCGCCGGATCCAGGCCCGTCATGGTCAGGACGAACTCACCGTCGCCTCCTCCGCACAGCACCGTTGCCCGTGCGTTGGCGGCGTCGACGGCGGCGATCGCCTGCAGCGTGTCCGGCACGTCCGGCTGGGGCGGCGTGACCGTGACGGTCGTCGACCCCTCCAGGTCGCCGTACCACTTGAGCGTCCACCATCCGCCGTTGGCGCCGTGCGCGCGGGCGGTGTTGTCGGACAGGTTGCCCGCGTAGTTCCAGTACGCCATCTGGGCGTCCACCTTGGTGTCCTCGAACATGGCCAGCCACTGGATCAGCTGGCCGGGGACCGCCATGTCGCGGAGCATGCCGTACTCGGTGATGTTGACCTCGATGGGCGCGATGCCGCGCTCGGCCTCCATGGCCCGGTACTCCCGCAGGTGAGAGCGGTACGTGCCGAGGTTCTCGATGCCGAGCTCGTGCCAGATGAACACCTGGGGCAGGCAGCCGTGCACGACGGCGAACTCGAGGAAGTCCGCCGTGCGCTCCGGCTGCCACTGCATGTCGCCGGGGCCGCCGATCCGCGGCTCGCCGAGGCCGTGCCGGGCCCACACGTCCCTGATGACGCCGACGACGGCGAGCCAGTCGGCCAGGAACTGCTCCCGGTGCTCGGGCCACTCCGGGTACCAGTTGCCGCCGTCGGGTTCGTTGAACGGGATGAGCACGTAGTCGCGGGGGCGGGCGGAGCTGGTGGCGACGGCGTCGCTGATCCGCTCGACGACGTCGAGGAAGCTCCACCGGCCGTCGACGTCCCCGGGGCGCCGGCCGCCGTGGTAGGGCCAGTCCGGGTAGTGGTCCTGGATGTAGATGTACATGTCGCGGCCGTGCTTGGCGAAGAACCCGTCCTCGACCGCCAGGGCGTCGCCGCTGGGGTGCTGCGTCCCGAAGGGCGCCTTCTGGCTCGTGTTGGTGAGGTGGGCGCCGTTGAGCAGCGCGGGGGTGGGCACGCCGTCGTCGCCGAGCCCGTACAGCGTGCCGGAGGCGCCGCCGCGGAAGGGGCCGACGGGGGAGGCGAAGTCGACGAGGAGGTCGCGGTCAGTGGTCACGGGGTGGGCCTTCCGGTGGGGCGGCGGTGCTGGCACGCAGGATGAGGTCTGGGGTGAGGGTGAGCAGGCGCGGGCCCGACGCGGGGTCGCGGAGGAGCTGCCAGCCCCGGCGGCCGAGTTCGGCGAAGTCCTGCGCGACGGTGGTGAGCGCCGGGTCCCAGAGTGCCGCCAGCGGATGGTCGTCGAAGCCGGCCACGCTGAGGTCGCGGGGGACCGCGAGGCCCTCGTCGCGGAGGCCGGCGATGACGCCCATGGCCACCTCGTCGTTGCCGCAGAACACGGCCGTGACATCGTCGCGGCCGGCGAGCGCGGCGCCGAGGGGGCGCGCCTCTGCCGGGTCCCAGCCGGCCTCGATGATCGGCGGCACCGGCCTCCCCGCCGCGACGAGCGCACGCCGCCAGCCGAGGGTGCGGCCCCCCTCGCCGCCCGGCGCCGGGACGCTGACGTGATGCACCGTCGGGTGGCCCAGCGAGAGGAGGTGGGTGGTGAGCGCGAAGGCGCCCTGGTCCTCGTCGATCACGATCTGCGGCCGCCCGTCGAAGCGGCCGCCCGAGAGCGCGACGGCCGGGACGCCCGACGGGAGGCGGTGCAGGGCCGCGACACCCGCGGGGTCGAAGGCCAGCACGATCACCCCGGCCACCGGCTGCGACAGCGCCAAGGCCAGGGCGGCGTCCAGGTCCGCCTCGCCGGTGCCGTCGAGGGCGGTGATGGTGACCAGGTGCCCGCCGGCGCGGGCGGCCTCCTCGATGCCGCGGATGGTCTCCGCGTAGCCGTAGCGCGACGTGTTGCCGGCCAGCACCGCGACCACGCCGGGCGCCCGTCCGCCCAGCACCCGGGCGGCGGGATTGGGGGTGAAGCGGAGCTCCGCGATCGCGGCGGCGATGCGCTGGCGCTTGTCGTCGCTCACGCGCGCCGCCCCGGTCAGGAACCGCGACACCGTGGGCACCGAGACCCCGGCAGCGGCGGCCACGTCCTTGATGGTGGCGGGGGGCGCCGTCGGGTCAGCCACGACCGTCGGCGGGCGTGAGGCGGACCAGTCGGGCGGTGGTGGTCATCGCGGTGTCCGCAAGGAGCGTCCCGGTGCCGGCGTCCCAGCTCAGGTCCCAGCCGTCCGCCTCGCCGGGGAACTCCAGCACCACGGTCATGGCGCGCCCGGCGAGCCCGGGGAACGGGAGCGCTGCGGGGTCGGCCTCGGCCCGCTTCCACAGGGCGACCAGTACGTCGTCGCCGGTGCGGAGCCCCAGCGCCACCCACGGGTCGGTCCACCCGGGCAGGCCGAGCGGCCAGCACGGGACCGCGTGGGGGAGGTCGGCCCGGAGCCGCTTCGCGGCGGCCACCGCCTCGCGGACCAGGCCCAGCTCCGACGGGGCCATCCGGTTGAGGTAGCCGGACAGGTAGATGCGCCCCACCAGCCCGGTGACCAGGCAGAAGGCGATCTCCTCGGGGTCCATGCCCGGCTGGGGATAGGCCCAGCTGGCGGCCTGCTCGGGGAGCATCTGCAGCGGCGCCGACGCGGCGATCGGCGGGTAGAGCCGGAAGTCCTGCTGGTCCGAGGTGGACTGCAGCTGCAGGCGGCTGAGCATGGCGAAGTCCGCCCGCATCCCGCCCGAGCCGCAGTTCTCCAGGATCAGCCCCGGATGGCGGTCGAGGACGCCGTCGAGCCACGCGAGGACCGCGCGGGAGTGCTCGAGCAGCCCGTGCCCGGGGCTGGGCGCAGCGTGGTCGGTCCCGCTGCCGGGGTTGATGTTGTAGTCCAGCTTGAAGAAGCCCACCCCGAAGTCGCGCACCAGGCGGTCGACGACGCCGTCGAGGTGCGCCCGCGCGGCCGGGTGGCGCAGGTCGAGGTGGTGGCGGTCCTGCTCGACGAGGCGCTGCCCGTGGCGCTGCAGGAACGCCTCGTCCGGGAGGCGGGCGGCCATGGCGCTGCGCACGCCGATCACCTCGGGCTCCAGCCAGAGGCCCGGCGTCATCCCGCGCTCGTGGATGCGGTCGATCACCTCGCCCAGCCCGCCGGGGAAGCGGGTGGCCGACGGCAGCCACTCTCCGACGCTGTCCCACCAGTGGCCGGAGTCGTCGTACCAGCCGGCGTCGACGCAGAACACCTCGGCGCCCGCCTCGGCGGCCGCGTCGACGAGGGGCAGCAGCTTCGCCGTCGTCGGGTCCCCGTTGAGGGTGTTCATGTAGTCGTTGAAGCACACCGGCAGCCGCTCGTTGTCCGGGTGCGCCCGCCGGGCGGCCCGCCGGTAGCGGGTCATGGCCGCGGCGGCGTCGTCGAGCGTGGCGCCGAGCGCGACGCCGGCCTTCACGGAGGTGAAGGACCCGCCGGGACGGAGGTCCAGCGACCACGCGTGGTCGAGGTCTGTGGGGCCGGACAGGGCGACGGAGAAGTCTTCGTACTCCTCGCCCACCTCGATGCGCCACGGCCCGTTGTGCTCCACCTGCCACAGCCAGGCCGCGCCCTCGGTGGCCGAGGTGGCGGCGGCGACGGGGGCGTGCTCGCCGCTGGACCAGGTGCCGTGCGAGGTGAGGGTCGCGGCACCCCTCGGGCGCACGCCGGTGAGGTGGGCGGCGATGCCCGGGAACAGGTCCGGGCGGAAGGGCCTGGAGCCCCACCGGGACTCGGCCAGCCAGTCGCTGGCCGCGCTGTGGAACGCCCAGCCGGTGGGGTCGCCGACGCCGAGCGGCGCCGCCCAGGAGGCCACCGATCTCAGGCACACGGGGACCTGACCGGTGTTGGTGACGGTGACCTCGGAGGAGAACGCCGCCACCCCGTCGGGGGAGGCGAGCCTCACGTCGGCTCGGAGGCCGGACGTCTCGACGGTGAGGCTGAGGCGATGCCAGGACCCGTCGGTGGTCGCCTCGTGCCCGACGTAGCGGAGGCGCTCGCCGAGGGCGGTCATGCCCACCCGGGTGCTGGCCAGCGCGTGACCGGCGGCCGCGGTGAGGATCTGGACGAGTCCCACGGGCTCGGGCGACGCGAGACGCACGCCGTCGGCGGTGGCCGACGTGAGCGAGACGGGGAGGTCCGGGGCGGTCGAGAGGGTCAGCGTCAGCGCCGGGTGTCCCCAGGTCAGTTCGGTCACGTCACTCCCTTGTCGCGCGGTCGCGGACAGTCAAGCACATCTCTGATAACGGTTTCAAGCCTGTCCCGGACACGGTCCGCGCGGCGCCGGGCGCGGGGCTGGTATTTTGACCGGGTGAGCCCCCGGCGGAGCTCGCGGTCGGCGACCGAAGGAGAAACACCCGTGTCCACCACTGACAGCGACCTCGCGCCCGTCGCGGCCGTAGTCGTCCTCGCCGCGGGCGGCGGCACCCGCATGAAGTCGGCCAAGTCCAAGCTCCTCCACGAGGTGGCGGGCAAGCCCATGCTCAGCTTCGCCGTCTCGGCCGCCGCCGCGCTCAACCCCGCGCACCTGGTGGTGGTGGTGGGTCACCTGCGTGACCAGGTCACGGACCACCTCGAGAAGCTGTCCGAGTCCGTCACCACGGCGGTGCAGGACGACCAGCTGGGCACCGGCCACGCCGTCGCCTGCGGGCTGGCGGACCTCGGTGAGCTCGAGGGCGACGTGGTGGTCACCTACGCCGACGTGCCCATGCTCACCGGCGACACGCTGCGCCAGCTCGTGGCCGTGCACCGGGCCCATCACCACTCGGTGACCGTGCTCACCGCCCGCGTCGAGGACCCCACCGGCTACGGGCGCGTGCTGCGCGACGGAGACACCGTCACCGGCATCGTCGAGCACAAGGACGCCACCGACGAGCAGCGGGCCATCGACGAGATCAACTCGGGCATCTACGTCTTCGACGCCGCCACCCTCCGCGAGGGCCTGGCCTCCCTGACCACGGACAACGCGCAGGGCGAGCAGTACCTCACAGACGTGCTCACCTACGCCCACTCGCGCGCGCAGCGCGTCGGCGCGCACCTCATCGACGACGTGTGGCAGACCGAGGGCGTCAACGACCGCGTCCAGCTGGCCCGCATCAACCTCGAGATGAACCGCCGCATCCGCGACGCCTGGATGATGGCGGGGGTCACCATGGTGGACCCGTCCAGCACCTGGATCGACGTGGACGTGGACCTCGCCCGCGACGTGGTGCTCATGCCCGGCGTCATCCTCCAGGGCGCCACGACGGTGGGGGAGGGCGCCATCATCGGCCCGGACACCACGCTCATGGACGTTGAGGTGGGGCCGGGGGCCGAGGTGATCCGCACGCACGGCTCGTTCGCCGTGATCGGCGAGAACGCCACCGTCGGCCCCTTCGCCTACCTCAGGCCGGGCACGGAGCTGGGTAAGGGCGGGAAGATCGGCACCTTCGTCGAGACCAAGAACGCGGTGATCGGGGACGGCGCCAAGGTGCCGCACCTCACCTACGCGGGCGACGCCATCATCGACGAGGGCGTCAACATCGGGGCCGGCACGATCTTCGCCAACTACGACGGTGTGTACAAGTCCACGACGCACGTGGGCCGCAACGCCTTCGTCGGCTCCAACTCGGTGCTCGTCGCGCCGGTCGACATCGCCGCCGGCTCCCTGGTGGGCGCCGGCTCCACGATCACCGACGACGTGCCCGCCGGGGCGTTGGCCCTGGCCCGCGGCCGGCAGCGCAACATCGACGGGTGGATGGACCAGCGCCGCCCGGGCTCGAAGGGCGCCGTCGCCGCGGCCGCCCACGACGGCAGCGTCCACCCCGCTGTGCTGGAGTCCCGAGAGAAGAAGAAGGCCTGATCCCTGTGTCCCAGATCGCCAAGAACAACAAGCACCTGATGCTCTTCAGCGGGCGCGCGTTCCCCGAGCTGGCGCAGGAGGTGGCCACCCTCATGGACGAGCCGATCGTGCCCACGCGCGCGCTCACCTACGCCAACTCCGAGATCTACGTGCGGTTCGAGGAGTCGGTGCGCGGCTGCGACGCGTTCGTCATCCAGTCCCACACCGCCCCCGTCAACGAGTGGCTGATGGAGCAGCTCATCATGGTCGACGCGCTCAAGCGCGCCTCGGCCAAGCGGATAACGGTGGTGGCCCCGTTCTACCCCTACGCGCGGCAGGACAAGAAGCACCTCGGCCGCGAGCCCATCTCCGCGCGCCTCGTGGCGGACCTCTACAAGGCCGCGGGCGCCAACCGGATCATGTCCGTGGACCTGCACGCCGCCCAGATCCAGGGCTTCTTCGACGGCCCCGTCGACCACCTGTGGGGCCTGCCGGTGCTGTCCGACTACGTCAAGAGCAACTACGACGTGTCCCAGATGTGCGTGGTCTCGCCGGACGCGGGCCGCGTGCGGCTGGCCGACATGTGGACCGACGTGCTCGGCACGCCGCTGGCCATCGTGCACAAGCGCCGAGACCACGACAAGGCCAACACGGTGGCCGTGCACGAGGTTGTGGGCGACGTGCAGGGCAAGGTCTGCCTCCTCGTGGACGACATGATCGACACCGCCGGCACCATCGCCCAGGCCGCCCAGGCGCTGCACGAGCGCGGCGCCTCCAAGGTGATCGCGGCGGCCACGCACCCGATCTTCTCCGGCCCGGCCGCCGAGCGGCTCAACGGCGCGAACTTCGCCGAGATCATCGTCACCAACACCCTGCCCATCCACACCGAGCAGCCGATCAACAACCTCAAGGTCCTGTCGATCGCCCCGCTCATCGCCAAGGCCATCAACGCCGTCTTCCTCGACGGCTCGGTCACCTCGCTGTTCGGGGGCGTGGCCTAAAGGCTCACGCCGTCGCGATCACCGCGACGTTGAGGGCGAGCACCGCCGCCACCACGGCCCAGGCGATCGCCGTCAGCCACACCGGGTTGCGGTGCTCGCCCATGGTCCTCCGGCTGGCGGTGAAGGCCACCAGCGGAACCACGGCGAAGCCGATGCCGAAGCTCAGCACCAGCTGCGACTGCACCAACGCCTCCGTCGGCGGCAGGCCCATCAGCAGGATGGCGACGGCGGGCACCAGCGTGATCAGCCGCCGCAGCGTGGGCGTGATGCGCGGGGAGACGAGGTCGCGGACCATGCCCGCGCCCGCGTCGGTGCCCACGATGGCCGAGCCCACGCCGGAGAAGAGGAGCCCGACGGCGAACACCGTCGCGGCGACGGGGCCCACGAGGGTCGCGATCTCGCCGTGCGCCGCCTCGATCGAGTCCACGGTGGCGCCCTGCAGGGCTGCGGCCGCGAACAGCAGCATCGAGACGTTCACCACGCCCGCGACGGTCAGCGCGATCACCACGTCCACGCGCTGGACGCGCAGCAGCCGGGGAGCTGTCTCGTCGGAGCCGTGGTGCCGGGCGCGGGCGAGCTCGGAGTGCAGGTAGACGGCGTGCGGCATCACCGTGGCGCCGAGCATCGCGGCGGCCAGCTGGAGCGACTCGGCCCCGGCGAACCGGGGCACCAGCCCCCCGACGACCTGCGCCGGGTCCGGCGGCAGCCACAGCAGGCTGGTGAGGAACCCCAGGGCGATGATGGCCAGCACGCCGATGAGCAGCACCTCGAAGAACACCTCGCCGCGTGAGCGGAGCCACTGCAGCATGACGACGGCCACGAGGCCGACGATGACCGCGCCGGCGGGCAGCGGCAGGCCGAACAGCAGGTTGAGGGCGATGGCGCCGCCCACCACCTCGGCCACGTCCGTGGCGATGGCCACGGCCAGCGCCTGGACGGCGTAGAGCACGCGCCACAGCCCGCCGAAGCGCCGCCTGGCCAGAGAGTCGCGGACCTGGGCGCTGAGGCTGGCCCCGGTGACCACGCCGAGCTTCGCGGAGAGGTACTGCACCACCATTGCCATCAGGCAGGCGAGCACCAGCGACCACACCAGCAGGTAGCCGAACGTGGCGCCCGCGGTGAGGTTGGCCGCGACGTTGCCGGGATCGACGTAGGCCATCGCAGCGACGAACGCCGGCCCCAGCAGCGCGACCGTCCGGCGTCCCATCATGCGCGGAGTCTAGGGCAGGCGACGCGTCGCGTCGGCCGCTCTCACGCCGCGTCCGGGACGGTCAGGCCTTGGCGACCTGCTGGCGGTACGCCTCGGCCTCCCAGGTCTCGATGAAGCGGCGCTCCGCCTCGTTGAGGGCGCGGACCCGGCCCAGGGCGCTGGCGGCGCGGCCGACGGTGAGGGCGTCGACGTAGACCTGCAGGGCGGTGGTGGCCGACTTCTCCGAGTCGCCGGCCGCCGCAACACCAGAGCCCGGCACCACCACGATCACCGGGTCCACGCCGCGGGCCTCGCGGAACGCGGCCAGCGCGGCCGGGACCTCGTCGGCGCCGCCCACCGCGAGGGGGAACGAGCCGGCGTAGACGATCTGATCCGGGATGAGCGGGCCCTCGACGAGGAACCGCGCCCCCGCCTCGGTGGCGGGGAAGGCGCGCGCGATGTCGCCGTCGTCGGTGGCCACCGCGACGGCGCCCAGCGCGGAGCGGAACGCCTCGGCCACGGCTCCGAGGTCTGCGCCGGCGGCAGTCGACGGCTGGTCGGCGGAGGCGGCCGCGACCGCCTCCTCGATGCGGGCCAGGATCCGGTAGCTCTCGGCGCGCACGTCGTCGGAGTTGTCCCCGGCGACGATGAGGCCGTGGTTCATGAGGAACGTCGCCTTGGGCGCGGGCTGGCCGGTGCGGGCCGAGAACTCGTCGCGGCGGGCCGCGATCTCGCGGGCCAGCGGCAGGCCGGGATCCACGTAGGCCACCCAGAGCACGTCGTTGCCGAACAGCTCGGCGGTGAGGCGCTCGCCGTCGGCGTTGCACGTGATGGCGTTGATGAGCAGCGGGTGGGTGTGGAACACGTAGGTGTCCGGGATGAGCGCGTGGAACAGGATCTCCACCGACGGACGGCGGGGGCCGGCGTCGCGGCGGGCGAGCCCCGCGATGTGGTTGACCGGATCACCCAGGCTGGGGTCGGGGTCCGGCGCGTCCAGCGAGTCGAGCAGCACCTGCAGGTCCAGCGGCACCAGGTCCTCGGCGGTGATGGAGGCCAGCGAGACGCCGCTGGGCTTGATCCACAGCACGCCGTCGGCCTTCGCCGACGAGTTGCCGCCGCCGGCCCGCACGAAGCTGGGGTTGGCGCCGAACTCGTTGGAGAGCGCGGTGATCTCGGCGAGCTCCTTCTCGGGGCGGGGGAGGAACTGGGTCACGGTGGTGGAGGCCATCACGGTCTTTCTGAGGTCGGTGAGGGTGCCGCCGAGGATGCCGACGGCGCGGGCCTGGATGAGGCAGTTGCCGAGCGCCGTCGCCTCGACCGGGCCGGCCGAGACGGGGAGCCCGGTGCGGTCCGCGGCGCGCTGGCAGAGCAGGCGGTTCTGGGAGCCGCCGCCGACGATGACGAGGCGACGGGGGGTGCGGCCGGTGATCGCGGCGAGCTCGTCGACCACGTCGGCGTAGGCGTCGGCCAGCGACTCGATGAGGGCACGGGTGAACACCGCCGGGTCCTCGAGCCGCTCGTCGCCGCCGGCCAGGGCCTTGACGCGGCCGACCATGTCGCCGGGGGGCAGCAGGCTGGGGTGGGTGGCGTCGAAGTGGGGGGCGTCGGTCACCGCGCGGGCCGCCTCGACCAGGTCCGGCACGGACAGCTCGCGGCCCTGAGCGGCCCAGTGGCGCACGGCCTCGGACAGGATCCACAGCCCCATGACGTTCTTGAGGTAGCGCACCGTGGAATCCACGCCGCCCTCGTTGGTGAGGTTCGCCCGCCGAGACTCCTCAGTGAGGATCGGGGCGTCGAGCTCCATGCCCACCAGGGACCAGGTGCCCGAGGAGATGAACACATCGTCGGCCTCGAGGGGCGCTCCGACGACCGCCGAGGCGGTGTCGTGCGAGCCGACGGCCACCAGCGGCACGCCGGCGGCGGGCCCGGCGACGATCTCGCCGACGACCGTGCCCGGCTCCACCACGTCGGCGAAGATCCGTGCCGGGAGTCCGAGGCGGTCGATCAGCTTCCAGTCCCACTGGCCGGTGCGCGGATCGAGCAGGGCGGTGGTGGAGGCGTTGGTGCGCTCGGCCACCTCCCGGCCGGTCAGCCAGTAGCCCAGCAGGTCGGGCAGCATGAGGAAGCGGGTGGCGCGCTCCAGGCGGCCGGAGGCGAGGTCGTCGGCCAACTGGTTGACCGTGTTGAACGGCACGTCCTGCAGGCCGACGCGCGAGTACAGCTCCGCCTCGGAGATCCGCTCGCGGACCAGGGCGCGCCCCCGCTCGGTGCGGGGGTCGCGGTAATTGAAGGGGAGTTCGAGCAGTCCGTCATCGCCGAGGAGGCCGTAGTCGACCGCCCAGCAGTCGATGCCGAGCGCGGCCACCCCGTGCGGGGCGGCCTCCATGGCGCGGCCGATGCCCGCCTGGATCTCGGCGAACAGGGCCACGGCGTCGAGCCGGAGCCCGTCGTCGGTCTGCCGGGCGGCGGTGGAGAACCGGTGCACCTCGTCGAGCGAGACGCGCCCGTCGACGAACGTGGCCAGCACCACCCGGCCGCTGGTGGCCCCCAGGTCCACAGCGATGACGGACTGCTTCGGCATCAGGCGCCCCAGCCGGCCTGGGCCCCGCCGACGCGCTCCTCGGCGATCTTCGCCAGGTAGCCGGAGGCCGCGAAGGCCGCCATCGGGTCGGCGGCAAGGCCGCGACCCTCACGCCACTCGGCAAGCATCGGCCGCACGTCGGTGTAGAACGCGTCCATGAGGATGGCGTGCGCGCCCAGGACGTCGTTGCGGTCCTGGGCCGCCTGCAGCGCGTCGGCGTCGACGAGCAGCGCGCGGGCCGTCATCTCCTGGACGTTGAGCACGGAGCGGATCTGGCCGGGGATCTTGTCCTCGATGTTGTGGCACTGGTCGAGCATGAAGGCGACGCCGGTGGCCGGGTCGAAGCCGCCGCCGCGGCGGACCTCCCACAGGATGCGGAACAGCTGGAACGGATCGGCAGCGCCCACCACGAGGTCGTCGTCGGCGTAGAAGCGCGAGTTGAAGTCGAACGAGCCGAGCTTCCCGAGGCGCAGCAGCTGGGCGACGATGAACTCGATGTTGGTGCCAGGCGCGTGGTGGCCGGTGTCCAGGCAGACGAGCGCCCGGTCGCCCAGCGCGTTGACGTGCGCGTACGAGGTGCCCCAGTCCGGGACGTCCATGTGGTAGAACGCCGGCTCGAAGAACTTGTACTCCAGCACGAGCCGCTGGTCGGCCCCGAGCTGGCTGTAGATCTTGGCCAGCGAGTCCGCCAGCCAGTCCTGACGACGGCGGATGTCGCCCTGGCCGGGGTAGTTGGTGCCGTCGGCGAGCCAGATCTTGAGGTCCTGCGAACCGATCTCGGTCATGATCTCGAGGCACTCGAGGTGATGGTCGATCGCCATCTGCCGGACCTTCGGATCGTTGTGCGCGAGGCTGCCGAACTTGTAGGCCTCGTCCTGGAAGGTGTTGGAGTTGACAGTGCCCAACTCGACGCCGAGGTCCGCAGCGTAGGACTTGAGCGCGGCCCAGTCGTCGACCTTGTCCCAGGGGTAGTGCAGGGCGACCTTCGGCGAGAGGCCGGTGTAGAGGTTCACCTGGGCCGCGTCGGCCAGCTTCTCCTGGATGGTGCGGGGGGTGCCCGGGGTGCCGAAGACGCGGAAGCGGGTGCCGGAGTTGCCGTAGGCCCAGGACGGGACCTCGATCACCTGGTCCTCGAGTTGCTTGCTGATGGTGCTGATCATGAGGCGCCTCCTTGCGCGATTAAATCGTTTCAGTATGAGCTATTGAAACGATACAACTATGAGTGTGAGAGGTCAATGCCGCCCCCGCGATCCGCGTGTGGTGCTCATGAGGAGATGCTGGACGCGCGGGGGACGAGGGTGGGGGTGTAGGTGACGGTGCGGTGCTCGTGCTCGCGCCCGGACTCGTGGTCGTCGATCTCCTCGAGGAGCAGCTCGGCCGCCGTCGCGCCGAGCTCGCGACGGGGCTGCGCCACCGACGACAGGGGCACGGCGGCCGCGGCGGCGAAGTCGATGTCGTCGTAGCCGACGATGGCCACGTCCTGCGGGACCCGGATCCTGGCCGCGACGAGGCCCTGGAGCAGCCCGATGGCGATCATGTCGTTGGCGCAGAAGATGCCCGTGGGGCGCTCGGCGGGGGGCAGCAGGGCCAGCTGCTCGGCTGCCGCCCTCCCCGAGGCGAAGTCGAGCGCGTCGACGGAGACCGCCAGGAGGCTCACCCCCGCGTCGGCGGCAGCGCCCTCGGCGCCCTCGCGGCGGTCCCGCACCTGGGCCAGCGTCGACGGGCCGCCGACGAAGGCGAGCGCGGTGTGGCCCTGGGCGATGAGGTGCTCGGCGGCGATCCGGCCGCCCGCCTCGTCGTCGACGCCGACGGTGCAGCCCGTCCCGCCGTGCGCGCGGTCCACCAGGACGGTGGGGATCCGCGTCTGGAGGAGGGACTCGACCTCCGGCGGCGTGGCGCCGATGGGCCCGAGGATCACGCCACGCACCCGCTGGTCGCGGAAGGAGCGCAGAGCGGAGGCCTCGCGCTCCGGGCGGTTGTCCGAGTCGCCGATGGTGGCCGCGTAGCCCGCCTCCTCCAGCCGGCCCTGGGCGCCGCGGAGGACGTCGGCGAAGAACGGGTTGGCGACGTCCATGACGGCGAGGCCGATCACGCGGCTCTTGCCCGCGCGCAGGGCCTGCGCCTGCTGGTTGGGTGCCCAGCCGAGCGTGCGGATGGCCTCCTCTACCCGCTCCCTCGTGGCGGGCAGCACCCGCTCCGGGTTGTTGACCACGTTGGAGACCGTGCCTATCGACACCCGCGCCTTGTCGGCGACGTCACGCATGCTGAGGCGCGGAAGGGGGTTCACCTGACTCCGATCGGTCTCCGGGGGCTGCGCATACTGTACGCGCCGGAGCCCGTGGGGCCGTGCGCGACGAGGTTGCCGCGACGGCGACCCCGCCGCGCTGGTCATCCCTTCACCGCCCCCGACGTCATGCCGGCCACGATCTGGCGCTGGAAGAAGATGTACATGATCAGCGGCGGGATGGTGATGAGCAGGATGTTGGTGAACAGCAGGTTGTACGAGGTGTTGAACTGGCTCTGGAAGTTGAACAGCGTCAGCTGCACCGTCGCGTTCTGATCCCCCGGAAGGAAGTACAGCGGGTTCTGGAAGTCGTTGAACACGAACACCGACTGCACCACCACGACGGTGACGATGACGCCGCGCAGCAGCGGAAGGATCACCTGGAAGAACAGCCGCATGGGGCCGGCGCCGTCGACGATGGCGGCCTCGTCGATCTCCTTGGGGATGCCGGCGATGAACGCCCGCATCATGAGCACGGTGAAGGACAGGCCGAACGCCACCTCGATGAGGATCAGGCCGGGCAGGGTCTTGAAGATGCCGAGGGTCTGCATCACCCAGATGGTGGGCACAACGGCCGGCGGGATGATGAGGCCGGCGAGGACCAGCCCGTTGATCCACGGGTTGAGCCAGCTCTTGCGGCGCTGGAGCACGTAGGCGATCATCGCGCCGAAGATCACCATCAGCGTGACGCTGGCCACCGTGAGGATGGTGGAGTTGATGAAGGCGATGATGAGCATGAAGTCCCGGGTCTGGACGACCGTGACGATGTTCTCCCACAGCACGATCTGCTCCGGCCAGGAGAACTGCAGCAGGTTTGCCTCCTGCTGCGGCTTCATGGCGGTGAGCAGGATGAACGCGAAGGGCAGCAGGAAGATCACGCTCGTGAGGGCGATCCCGATGATGCCGATGATGTAGCCGATTGGCCTCATCTTGGTCACTGGGCCACCTCCTTGGAGTTGAGCCACCGCGAGAGCGGGTAGATGATCGCGGTCACGACGATGAAGAGGATCACGTTGCCAGCGGTGGAGAGGCCGTAGAAGCCGGCCTGGTACTGCTTGTAGATCACCGAGGCGATGACGTCCGAGGCGAAGCCGGGTCCGCCCTGGGTGGTGGTCCAGATGAGGTCGAAGGACCGCAGCCCGCCGATGAGGGAGAGGATGATCACCGTCGAGGTGGCCGGGAAGGACAGCGGCAGCATGATGTTGCGGAAGATGTCCCAGGCGCTGGCGCCGTCCACCTTGGCCGCCTCGTAGTACTCCTGCGGGATGGCCACGAGCCCGGCGATGTAGATGAGGGTGGCCAGGCCGATGCCCTTCCACACGTCGATGGCGGCCACGGTGAGCAGCGCGATGTTCGGGTCGACGAGCCAGCGCGGCCCCTCGATGCCCACCACGCCCAGGGCGGCGTTGACCACGCCCGAGGTGGGGTTGAGCAGCACCTGGAAGGTCAGGCCCACGCCCACGGCGGAGACCAGCACGGGGAAGAAGGTCACCGATCGCAGGTATCCGCGCGCCCAGATGTGCTGCACCAGCACGACGGCGAGCAGCATGCCCAGCACCACCTTGGAGCCGGAGGTCACGAACGCGTAGATGAGGGTGTTGACCAGGGCGCCGACCAGGCCTGGCTCGCTGAAGAAGGTGACGAAGTTGTCGAACCCGACGAAGGTGGCCTTGAAGAGCGTCCAGCGGGTGAACGCAAAGTAGAAGGACAGGGCCGTAGGCACGATGAAGAGGGCGATGAAGACGATGCCGCCCGGCAGGAAGAACCACAGCGGGTAGCTCTTGTCGATGTGCACGGGCGAGATGCGCGGCTTGGCGCCTTGGCGCGGCTCGGTGGCCGGGCGCGCGGAGGTAGAGGTGGCGGACACGGAAGGCTCCTTGGCTGGCTGAATGTCACGTCGTCGTGGGCGGCGTCGGCGCCGCTGGTTTCAGTGTGTGTGAAACGGGGGAGGAGGGTGGGGGAGGAGCGAACAACCCCCACCCTCCGCGGGTGCGATCCGGCTCACGCGCCGGGGTGGATCACCAGCCTTCGAGGCCCAGCTGCTGGGCCTGCTTCTCCACGTCCTGGTCGTACAGGGCGGCGCCGTCGGCGGCCGAGCGGATGCCGGAGCCCACCTCGACGGTGATCTTCTCGAGGTTCGGGCCCTTCACGGGGGACAGGAACTCGAGCGCCGGGCTGGCCTTGCCCTCGTCGAAGTAGACCTGCAGGTCGCCCACGGCGGCCGGGAGGTCCGTCGGCAGCTCGCAGCCCTTGACCAGGTACGGGCCGGTGGGCGTCACTGCTGCGGTCTGCGCATCGCAGGCCTCGGGCGTGGCCACCCAGTCGACGAACTTCTTGGCGGCCTCGAGCTTGTCGCCCTCGGTGGTCTTGGGGATGTAGAGACCGGCGGGGGTCCAGGCGGTGAGGCCGTTGTCTGCCGCGTCGTCACCGGGCTGGGCGAAGAAGCCGATGTTCTCGGCCGCGTCGTCGGACAGGCCCACGTAGGTGTTGATGACGAAGGACAGCATCGGGTAGTGCGCGCCGGACCCGGTGACGAGCTGGTTGAGTGCCTGGTCCAGCTTCGCGGTGGCGAAGTCCTCGTTCATGTACCCGGCCTTGTAGACCTCCTCGAGGCGCTGGAAGCCCTTGATGGCAGGCTCGTCGACGTACTTGGCCTGGTTGGCGGTGTACTTCTCGGCCCAGTCGGGCTGGACGGCCGTCACGTTGTGGAAGTCGGCCAGGATGAACAGCTGGGAGGTCCAGGTGTCGCCGTAGCTCTGGATGACCGGGTCGATGCCGGCGGCCTTGATCTTCTCGTTGTTGGCCATGAACTCGTCCCACGTGGTGGGCACCTCGAGGCCGAGGTCGGCGTAGACGGCCTTGTTGTAGAGGATGCCGCCTCCCATGGCCTGGCCGACGGGCACGCCGAACATGGCGTCGCCGCTGCTGACCGCGGGCTTGAAGGCGTCGTCCACCCGGTCCATGAGGGCCTCGCCCGACAGGTCCACCAGAGTGGTGTTGGGGTCGAGCGCCTGGAGCAGTGATCCGGAGTTGTACCAGAAGACGTCGCTCATCTCGTCGGTGGCGAGCCGGGTCTTGACGACGTTGTCGCCGTCCGTGCCCTGCGGGCGGGTCTCGACCTCGACGACCACCTCGGCCTGCGCGGCGTTGAAGCCGTCGGCGATGGCCTGCGCCGTGTTGAGCGAGGTCTCGGAGTTGTCGACGAGCAGGGTGATCTCGACGGCCTCAGCGGCGGGGGCGCCGCTTCCCGAGGTGGTGGGGTCGTCTGTGGAGCCGAGCGATCCGGGGCTGCAGGCGGCCAGCGCGGCGGCCGCGACGATCGCCATGCTGGCGATTCCGGTCTTCTTGAGATTCATGTAGTGCCCTCCGTTGGACTCAATCAGATGAAACGTTTCATCTGCATGTTGAAAGGTTAAAATGTCGGCCCTGGGCCTGTCAAGCTTTTGTAGGTATCAGTTTGGTCACGGCCGACGCCGGGGAGCGTCGGCCGTAGCCAACTGCGGTTCGTCAGGTGAGGCTCTCGCGCACCACGGCCAGGATCTCGTCCCGGCCGCCGTCGCTACCGCCCAGGGTGAAGGCGTCCACTAGCACCTCGACGGAGTCGTCGAGATGGGCCGCCATGCGGTCGGCCACCGAGGCCTCGTCGGTGAAGTGCACCATGCCCCTCAGCGGCGCCGCGATGGTGCCCTCCACGAAGCGGTCCCACCGGGCGGGATCGTCCATGAGCTCGCGCACCGTGGCGGGCGGGCCGTAGACCGGCTCGGGCAGCGACACGCGCCACTCGTGCGTCCCGGAGCCCACCTCGACGGCGGTCCCAGGCAGGTCCACCTCCGCGGTCACGCCGGCGGGAATCGTGGCCGAGACCACCACCTCGTCGCCCTCGCGGCGCCACCCCACCGAGATCTCCCCGAAGGGCGACAGGTGGCGGGCCCGGGCGTGGGTCAGCCCGCCGCCCGGCCTGGGCGCGATCCTGATCCGCCGGTACCCCGGCTCGACGGGCGCGAGGCCGGCGACGGTGCGGTGCAGCCAGTCGGCCACCGCGCCCAGCGCGTAGTGGTTGAACGACGTCATCTCGCCCGGGTTGATGGTGCCGTCGGGCAGCATCGAGTCCCAGCGCTCCCAGATCGTCGTGGCGCCCATGGTCACCGGGTAGAGCCACGAGGGGCACCCGGTCTGCAGCAGCAGACGGTAGGCGGTCTCCACGTGGCCGTTGTCGGCCAGCGCGTCGGTCACCAGGGGAGTGCCGACGAAGCCCGTGGAGATCCGGAAGCCCGAGATCCGCACCAGGTCGGCCAACCGGGAGGCCGCGGCGGCGCGCTGGTCGTCGCCGTCGAGGAGGCCGAACACCAGGGCCATGGCGTAGACGGTCTGCGCGTCGCTGAGGATGCGGCCTCCGGGGGTGACGAACTCCCGGCGGAACCCTGCCAGGGCCCTGTCAGCCACGGAGCGGGCGTACGCCTCGGTGTCGGCGTCGCCGACGACGGCGGCGGCCTTCGCCGTGAAGTCGGCGCTGCGGTAGACGTGGCCGGTGGCCACCACGTCGGGGTCCGCCTTGGCCTTGGCGGGCTCGTGCGGCGGCGCGGTGGGGTCCAGCCAGTCGCCGAACTGGAAGCCGCCGGACCACACGCCGTCGTCGCCGGCGGCCTTGTCGAGGAACTCCACCCACCGTCGCATGCTGGGGAGCTGCCGGGCAAGGACCGCCTCGTCGGAGGTGCGCTCGTGCAGGACGGTGGGCACGATGGCCGCCGCGTCGCCCCAGGCCGTCGCCACCATGTTTCCGAGCACGTTCGGCACCACGATGGGGACGCCGCCGTCGTCGAATTGGTCGGCCTCCAGGTCGCGCAGCCAGGAGCGCAGGAATCCGGTGGCGTCGTAGAGGAACTCGGCCGTGGGCGTGAACACCTGGATGTCGCCTGTCCAGCCGAGGCGCTCGTCGCGCTGCGGGCAGTCGGTGGGCACGTCGAGGAAGTTGCCGCGCATGCCCCACACCACGTTCTCGTGGAGCTGGTTGAGCTGCTCGTGGGAGGACTCGAACCAGCCGGTGCGCTCCATGTCGCTGTGGATGACCACCGCCTCGACCGAGACGATCTCGGACTCAGCCACGCCGTCGACGCGGGCGAAGCGGAAGCCGTGGAACGTGAAGGTGGGCTCGAGGACCTCGTCGCCCGTACCGGCCAGGTAGTAGGTGTCGGTGGCCTTGGCGGTGCGGAGCGGGCGGATGCCGAGCTCGTCGTGCTCGAGCACCTCGGCCTGGGTCACGACGACCTCGCGGCCGGACTCGGCGCGCACGGTCAGGCGCACCCAGCCCACCACGTTCTGGCCGAAGTCGATCAACAGCGCGCCCGAGGGGGAGCGCCACATCGTCTTCGACGGCACGGTCTGCGTGATGCGCACCGGCGGGCCGTCGGGGGAGACCAGGAGGCTGAGGTCGGCGTCGACCACCTCGACGGCGTCGTCGCCCTGCGGCCCGGTGATGCGCAGGTCGGTGGTGCAGCCGTCGTAGATGTCGTCGGCGAGGACGCGCCAGGTGTGCGCGCGCCAGGTGGCGTCGGTGCCCAACACGT
Source organism: Tessaracoccus yangjingae (assembly GCF_055326235.1). NCBI lineage: Bacteria > Bacillati > Actinomycetota > Actinomycetes > Propionibacteriales > Propionibacteriaceae > Tessaracoccus > Tessaracoccus yangjingae. The sequence continues at coordinate 220,741 of NZ_JBUZNN010000002.1, forward strand.
GGCGGGTGCCGTCCTCGGTGAGGACCTCGAGCTGGGCGAGCAGGGCCAGGCGGTCGCCGTAGAGGGCGCGGCGGTTGCCCCACGTGAGGCGGCCGCGGTACCACCCGTTGCCCAGCAGGGCGCTCACGTCGTTGGCGCCCTCGCGCAGGAGGTCCGTGACGTCGTGGGTCTGGTAGCGCAGGCGATGGCCGTAGGTGGTCCATCCCGGGGCGAGATACTCGTCGCCGACGCGGGTGCCGTTGAGGCTCATCTCGTACAGGCCGTGGGCGGTGACGTGCAGCCGCGCGCTGACGATGCCCGCGGGGAGCTGCCAGGCCGTGGTCAGCAGGGGGGCCGGGGTGAGGATGCCGCCCAGCGTGACCGGGGAGACGAAGCGCGCCTGCCAGTCCTCGGGGGCCAGCAGGCCGGCCTCGACGGCCACCGGCTCGCTCCACGCGGCCCACTGCCCGTCCGCACCGCGCGCCCGGACGCGCACGACGGCGCGCTCCCGCGACGCCAGCGGCGCCTGCGGCCAGGGCACGAACAGCTGGTCCGCCGACTCCTCCTCGTGGGTGACGACGGCGCCGTCACGGTCGATCTCGACGGCGTAGGCGGACTGGACCCAGCCGTCCGGCGCGTCGACGACCTGCCAGGACAGGCGCGGGGCCGGGTCGCCGAGCCCGAGGACGGCGGCGGAGATGGGGCGGTTCTCGATTCGGAGCCGCGTGGTTCTACTCATGGTTGTGATCCTCGACGGTGAGAGACGGACGTTTCGCCATGAAACGTTTCATGTCCATGGTGGACCCCGCCGTCCACCCGCGTCAAGCAGATTCCCAAAAGTCGTGAAGCGTTTCATCGGGGGGCCTCAGGGTCTAGGGTTCTGCCATGACAGGGAAGGGGCCGGGCAGGCTCCCGAGCATGAACGACGTGGCCCGCGAGGCCGGCGTCTCTCTCGGCACGGTGTCCAATGTGCTCAACCGTCCTCAGGGGTGCCGGCCCGAGACCGTCGAGCGGGTCCAGGCCGCCATCGACCGCCTGGGCTTCGTGCGCAACCTCAACGCCCGCGCCCTCGTCGGGGCCACGTCGCACACCATCGGGCTCAACGTGTTCGACCTGAGCAACAGCCTCTTCGTCGACATCGCGCGCGGCGCGCAGTCCGAGGTGCGTCGTCGGGGCCACCAGCTGGTGATCACCGACTCCGACACCGACGAGGCGCAGCAGCGCGAGCACCTCGACTACTTCGACGAGACCCGGGTGGCGGGCGTGCTGCTGGCCCCGCAGTTCGACCCCTGGGCGGACATCGGGCGGTTAGCCTCGCACGGCCGCCGCGTGGTGGTGCTCAACCACGACACCCCCGGCGCCACCTGGTCCTGCGTCCTGGTGGACAACGAACACGTGGGCTACCTGGCGGCCACCCACCTGATCGCCCGCGGCTGCCGTCGGCTCGCGTTCGTGAACGTGCGCGAGTCGCTCCAGCCCGCCGATGAGCGGCGCCGGGGCGTGGGCCGGGCCGTGGCGGAGGCCCCGGGCGTCGAGCTGACCGAGCTGTTCGTCGACGACCTGCAGGTCCAGGGCGGGATCGCCGCCGGGCTGGCGCTCGCCGCGACACCGGCGGACCAGCGCCCCGACGGGGTCATCTGCGTCGCGGACCTCACCGGGATGGCCATCGTCCAGGTGCTGGCCAACAGAGGGATCCGCGTCCCCGCAGACGTGATGGTGATGGGCTGCGACGCCAACATCAACGCCTGGGGCGGGCCGGTCACGCTCACCACCGTCGCGCAGCACGGCGACGAGATGGGCGCCTCCGGGGCCCGGATCCTCCTCGACGAGCTGGCCGACCCCACCCGCCCCATCACCCGGCATGTGATCAGGCCCGAGCTGATCGAGCGCTCCTCCACCGCGGGCGTCGCCCGCTGACGACGGGCCCGGAGGGTGGACGAGGTGGCCCGGGCATGGGGTGATCCGCCATGCTGGAGCCAGTCCCTGGGAGGAGTGCCATGGCCGCGACGATCACCGAAGCCTCGCTGAGGAGCTTCGTGCTCCAGCTGGGGGACAAGCACCCGCCGATCGGGCTGGGATCTGTGGACCGGACCGTGCGCAACCCCGAGGCGGTGCGGGCGCGTTTCGCCCACGTCATCGACTACCTCGCCCGCGTGGAGCTCGAGGTGGACCGCAACGTCCTGGAGCTGCTCACCCTCCTGCCCAACGTCAGCGAGGTGGACCGGATCTTCTACCAGGACGTCTGGTACGACCAGGAGATGGCCCACGGCTACCTGCTGGACCAGCTCCAGGGGGACCTGGGCATGGAGCCGCAGCCACCGTTCATGACCATTCCGCTGCGGATGAAGCTGCTCGGGGCGCTGGCGCACTGGGAGCCGGTCCACGACATCTCGCGGATGCTGTACTACCTGACCGGGGCGTCGACGGAGCGGCAGGCGGTGCTGGCCTACTCGTCGCTGATCAAGGAGCTCACCCGGATGGGGGAGTCGGCGATCGTCAACACGATCATCCACCCCATCAAGCAGCAGGAGCCCGGCCACTTCGCCTTCTACCGGATGAGCGCCGAGAAGATGGTCCAGGACGGGGAGCTCAAGCCCTGGCAGGTGCAGGTGACCAGGCTGCTGAGGTCGAAGTCGTTCACCATGGTGGGGGTGGACTACGTGAAGTACTACCAGAAGGAGTTCGGCGGGGTCATGGCCGAGCTGGGCATCGACGCTGAGATCGAGATCTACGCCCGCGAGATCGGGCGGCTCGAGGCGAAGTTGCTCTGGGCGAACGAGAAGGGCATGGACTTCCCGCCCTACTTCCTCAAGGCGCTGCGCGAGTCGGTCGAGATGTACCGCGGCGACAGGAGCTTCGACGCGCCGCGCCCCACCCAGTTCGTGCTCTGAGGCCGATTCGCCCGGCCCCGACGGCTGGGGTAAGCTTGCCGGGCTGCCTGGCGAGGGACCCCCAGGGGTCCGTGATCGACTAGCCAATCCTCGCTGGGCGCCCGCACGCGCAGATATCCAAGCTTGAGGAGTTCTTCCATGGCAGACGTCAACCTGACCGCCACCACCCGCACCGAGTTCGGCAAGGGCGCCTCGCGCCGCCTCCGTCGCGCCGGCTCCACCCCCGCCGTGCTCTACGGCCACGGCACCGATCCCGTCCACCTGGCCCTGCCCGCCCGCGAGACCTTCCTCGCGCTGCGTCAGGCCAACGTGCTGCTCCAGATCACCGTCGAGGGCCAGAAGCCGTTCCTCGCGCTGCCGAAGCAGGTCCAGCGCCACGCCATCCTGCACTCCATCGAGCACATCGACCTGGTGCTGGTGAAGGCCGGCGAGAAGGTCACCGTCGACGTGCCGATCGTGTTCTCCGGTGAGGCCGTCCGCGGCGCGCTGGTCAACCACGAGCTCAACAGCCTGACCGTCCTGGCCCCGGCCACCGACATCCCCAACGAGCTCCACGTCTCCATCGACGACCTGGCCATCGGCTCGCACCTGAGCGTCGCCGACATCACCCTCCCCGAGGGTGTCGAGGCCGCAGTTGAGGGCGACGTCGTGGTGGTCAGCGTCACGCAGGCCCCGGTCCAGGACCTCGGTGAGGGCTCCGCCGAGGCTGAGGCCGAGGGCGCCGCCGCGGCCGAGTGACCGATTCCACCTTCCTCGTGGTCGGGCTCGGGAACCCGGGCCCGGCCTACGAGTTCACCCGGCACAACGTCGGGTTCTGGGCCGTAGCGGACCTCGCGGACCGCTACGGCTCGTCGTTCTCCCTTAACTCGCGGCACCGGGCCGAGGTGGCCACCGTGACGCTGCCGGGCCCGGAGCCGATCCGGCTGGTGCTCGCGAAGCCAACCACGTACATGAACGACTCGGGCTCCGCGGTGAGGTCGTTGGCCGCGTTCCACAAGATCAAGCCGTCCCACGTCATCGCGATCCACGACGAGCTGGACCTGGACGCCGGCCGGCTGAGGGTCAAGACCGGCGGCGGGGACAACGGGCACAACGGGCTGAAGTCCATCCGGGCGCACCTGGGCACGGGCGACTTCCACCGCGTCCGCGTCGGCATCGGACGCCCGCCGGGCAGGCAGGACGCCGCCGCCTGGGTGCTGGCGAAGATGAAGCCCGCAGACCTCGAGGGCATGCGCGTCGACGCCGCGGTGGCGGCGGACGCCGTCGAGCTGCTGGTGCGGGAGGGCCTCGTGGCCACCCAGAACCGCTTCAACTCCTGAGCTCCCGCCGCGCGGGGCGTCCTTGGAGCTCGTGGAAGGATGATCCAGTGAAGTTTCCCGGATTGCTGCGCGCCCTCGAACAGGACCATGCCCTCGCCGCGACACTCGCGGACGCGCGCCGCTCAGGCGTCACCACGCTCGACGTCACCGCCGTCCCGCCGTTCTTCCCGCTCCTGACCGCGGCCATCGCGGAGGAGTCGGGGCGCACCGTCCTGCTCATCACCTCCACGTACCGCGAGGCCGAGCAGGTGACCGCCGAGCTCGCCGGCCTCCTCGGCGAGGAGGCCGTGGCCTACTACCCCGCCTGGGAGACCCTTCCCCACGAGCGGCTCTCGCCCCGGGCGGACACGGTCGGCCGCAGGCTCGCGGTGCTCCGCCGGCTCTCCGGCAAGGGCGAGCAGCCGCCGCCGCAGGTGGTCGTCGCGCCCATCCGCTCGGTCCTGCAGCCGCAGGTGAAGGGGCTGGCGGACATGGCGCCCGTGCGGCTCGCGGTGGGGGAGGAGTACCCGCTGTCCACGCTGCTGGCGGACCTCAGCGGCGCCGCCTACAACCGGGTGGACCTGGTGGAGCGTCGCGGCGAGTTCGCGGTGCGCGGCGGGATCGTCGACGTCTTCCCGCCCACGGCCGAGCACCCGGTGCGCATCGACTTCTTCGGCGACGAGATCGACGAGATCCGGTACTTCACCGTCGCTGACCAGCGCTCGACCGGTGAGAAGGTGGACACCGTCGTGGCGCCCCCGTGCCGCGAGCTCCTCCTCACGACGGGGGTGCGGGCCCGCGCCAGGCGCCTGGCCGCCGAGCACCCCGAGCTCGGCGACATGCTGGGCCGCATCGCGGAGGGCCAGGCCGTGGAGGGCATGGAGGCGCTCACCCCGGTGCTGGTGGACGGGCTGGAGCTCCTCGTCGACGTGCTGCCGAAGGACTCACTGGTGCTGGCGAGCTCGCCCGAGCTCATCCGCGCGCGCGCCGCGGAGCTGGTGCAGACCAGCCAGGAGTTCCTGGAGGCCAGTTGGGCCGCCGCCGCGGGGGGCGGGAAGTCGCCGGTGGACCTGGGGGCCTCCGCCTACTGGAACCTCGCCGACGTCCGGCACCATGCGCTGGGCATCGGGCACCGCTGGTGGTCCATGTCCCCGTTCGCGGCAGACGACGAGCCGCACGCCTACGACGCCGCCTCGGTCCACTCCCGCACCGTCAAGGTCACCACCACCGAGTCCTTCCGCGGCGACACCGAGGTGGCCACCCGGCACATCGCGGCGAAGCTGGCCGACGGGTGGGGCGTGATCCTCTGCGTCGAGGGTCGCGGCCTGGCGGCCCGGATGATCGAGGTGCTCGGTGAGGCGGGCATCGCCGCCGCCGTCGACGACCTCGCGCAGCCGCCGGCGCCGGGGCGCGTGTCCGTCGTGCTGTCGACGCTCAGGCAGGGCTGGCGGGCCGACGAGGCGAGGATCGAGGTCATCACCGCCGCCGAGCTGACCGGGCAGAGCGTCACGGACAAGGCCGAGCGCAAGCTCCCGGTCCGTCGCAAGGCCACCATCCAGCCCCTCGAGCTCAAAGCGGGGGACCCCGTCGTCCACGAGCAGCACGGCGTGGGCCGCTTCGTCGAGCTGGTGCAGCGCACCGTGCAGGGGGCCGTGCGGGACTACCTCGTGGTCGAGTACGCCGCCAGCAAGCGCGGGCATCCGGGAGACCGGCTCTACGTGCCGATGGACCAGCTGGACCAGCTCAGCCGCTACGTCGGCTCCGAGTCGCCCACCCTGGACAAGATGGGGGGCGCGGACTGGACCAAGCGCAAGGCGAAGGCGCGCAGCGCCGTCCGCGAGATCTCAGCGGAGCTGATCAAGCTCTACGCGGCCCGGCAGGCCACCAAGGGCCACGCCTTCGCCCCGGACAACGTGTGGCAGCGCGAGCTCGAGGACGCGTTCAGCTTCGTCGAGACCCCGGACCAGCTCTCCGCCATCACCGAGGTCAAGGCGGACATGGAGAAGCTCGTCCCCATGGACCGGCTCATCTGCGGCGACGTGGGCTACGGCAAGACCGAGATCGCGGTGAGGGCCGCGTTCAAGGCGGTGCAGGACGGCAAGCAGGTGGCCGTCCTCGTGCCCACCACGCTGCTGGTGACGCAGCACTACCAGACGTTCGCGTCGCGGTTCGCGGGCTTCCCCGTCCACCTGGCGCAGCTCTCCCGCTTCCAGTCGGACGCCGAGGCGAAGAAGGTGATCGACGGCCTGGCCACGGGCCGCGTCGACGTGGTGATCGGCACCCATCGCCTGTTCGGCAAGGAGGTCCAGTTCAAGGACCTCGGCCTGGTGATCATCGACGAGGAGCAGCGATTCGGCGTCGAGCACAAGGAGCGGCTCAAGGCCATGCGGGTCAACGTCGACGTGCTGTCGATGTCCGCCACTCCCATCCCGCGCACGCTCGAGATCGCGATCACCGGCATCCGCGAGATGAGCGTCATCGCCACGCCGCCCGAGGAGCGCCACCCCGTGCTGACCTTCGCCGGCCCGCACGACGACGCGCAGGTGAAGGCGGCCATCCGCCGCGAGCTCGCCCGCGAGGGCCAGGTGTTCTTCGTGCACAACCGCGTGGGCACCATCGAGAAGACCGCGGCCCACCTGCGCGAGCTCGTGCCGGAGGCCCGCGTGGTCACCGCGCACGGCCAGATGAGCGAGTCGCGGCTGGAGCAGGTGATGCTGGACTTCTGGGAGCGGCGGGCGGACGTACTGGTCTCCACCACCATCATCGAGGCCGGCCTCAACATCCAGACCGCCAACACCCTCATCATCGACCGGGCCGACACGCTCGGCCTGTCCCAGCTGCACCAGCTGCGCGGCCGCGTCGGCCGGTCCCGGGAGCGCGGCTACGCCTACTTCCTCTACCCGCCGGACAAGACGCTGACGGAGACCTCGCACGAGCGGCTGGCCACCATGGCGGCCAACACGGACCTGGGCGCCGGCATGGCCATCGCCATGCGCGACCTCGAACTGCGCGGCGCCGGCAACCTGCTGGGCGAGGACCAGTCCGGCCACATCGAGGGCGTCGGGTTCGACATGTACCTGCGCATGGTGGGCGAGGCCGTGGCCAGCTACCGCGGCGACGACACCGAGGCCGAGCCGCAGATGCGGGTGGAGCTGCCCATCGACGCGCACCTGCCGGAGGACTACATCTCCTCGGAGCGGCTGAGGCTGGAGATGTACAAGGAGATCGCCGAGATCCGCACGGAGGTGGACCTGGAGGCCGTGCGCGCCGAGATGGCGGACCGCTACGGCGAGCCGCCGGCCCCCGTCGAGGCGCTTCTCGGCGTGGCCCGCCTCCGCATGCTGGCCCGGGCACACGGCATCCAGGAGATCGTCCCGCAGGGCAAGGTGGTGCGGTTCTCGCCGGTGCACCTCCCGGAGTCGCGGCAGGTGCGGCTCCAGCGCCTCTACCCGGGGGCGTCGCTCAAGCCGGCCCAGGACCAGATGCTGGTGCCCAAGCCCGACGGCGACCACCTGGGCTGGGCCACCACGCTGCTGACCCAGCTGTTCGGCTGAGCCGGACCCGCCCGGCTGCCCCCGCGGGGGCTCTCAGTGGCATGCGCTAGGCTGACCGCGGTGCCCGCGCGGCACCACAGGCAGGTTCTCGAGAGGTCCCACATGTTGCTCAAGCGCGTTGTCCCGCTGGTCGCCGCCGCGGCCCTGTTCGCCGGCTGCAGCCCCATGCCGAGCACCGCCGTGCAGGTGGGCGACACGCGCGTCACGGAGGCCCAGGTGGACCGCGTCGTCGCCGGCTGCGAGGCCGCCGGGATCGGCCCGGACCAGGTGGACCGCCGCACGCTGGTGATGTCGGAGATCCTCGGCGCCGTCGCCGTCGAGATCGCGGCAGACCTGGACCAGACCGTGACCGACGAGGAGGCGCTCGCCGTCCTGCGGGAGACCGCGGGCGAGAGCCCCGCCCTGAACGACCCCGAGTGCGCGAGGATCGCGGCCGCCGGGTCCAAGCTGCAGATCCTGGTCTCCAAGCTCGGCGAGGACGCGGACATCGCGAAGCTCCAGGAGATGTTCGAGGCGGTCGAGGTGGACCTCAACCCGCGCTACGGCCAGTGGGATCCGGCGGGCGAGGGCGTCACCGGCACGGGCTCGATGTCGGTCCTCCCGTCCTGAGCGCCTCCCACCAGATGACCTCTGAGCTGGAGCGGCTGCGCCGGGTGATGGCGGAGCTGCGGGTCAAGTGCCCGTGGGACGCCGAGCAGACCCACCGCTCCCTGCTCAACCACCTCATCGAGGAGGCGTGCGAGGTGGTGGACGCCGTCGAGACCGGAGACGACGTCGAGCTGCAGGAGGAGCTGGGTGACCTGCTGCTCCAGGTCTACTTCCACGCCCGGATCGCCGAGGACGAGGGCCGGTTCACCCTCGACGACGTGGCCCGCGGCATCGCCGACAAGCTGGTCCGCCGCCACCCGCACGTGTTCGGCGACGAGGACGTCCCGGCAGACATGTGGCAGTCGTGGGAGGAACGCAAGCGCGCCGAGAAGGGCCGATCCTCCGCGCTGGAGGGCATCGCCGAGTCGCTCAGCGTGCTCGGCCGCGCCCACAAGGTGATCTCCCGCAGCCGGTCGCACGGCGTCGCGGTGGAGCTCGCGGACGAACCGCTCGACGAGGAGGGCGTGGGGCGCGCCATCATCGCGCTCGTCGCCCGCGCGCAGGCGCACGGCATCGACGCCGACGCGGCGGCCAGGCAGGCGCTGCGCGAACTCGAGGACCGCGTCCGCAGCGCGGAGAGTTAAGCCGTCCCGCCGCTGCCTTACCCCCTGTGGAAGCTAGGCTGGGCGACGAAAGAGAACCACTCTTTGAAAGGGAGCACATGGCATCCATCGAATTCATCCAGGCCCGCGAGATCCTCGATTCCCGAGGCAACCCGACCATCGAGGTCGAGGTCGAGCTTGATTCGGGTGCGAGCGGCCGCGCCGCCGTCCCGTCGGGTGCCTCCACAGGCGCCTTTGAGGCCGTTGAGCTCCGCGACGGTGACAAGGGCCGCTTCGGCGGCAAGGGCGTCCTGACGGCCGTCCAGAACGTCACCGAGGCGATCGGCGAGGAGATCCTCGGCATCGACGCCTCCGAGCAGCGCCTGGTCGACATGGCCATGCTCGAGCTCGACGGCACCGACAACAAGGCCAAGCTCGGCGCCAACGCCATCCTCGGCGTCTCGCTCGCCGTGGCGCACGCCGCTGCCGAAGAGGCCGGCCTGCCGCTGTACAAGTACGTCGGCGGCCCCAACGCCCACATCCTGCCCGTCCCGATGATGAACATCCTCAACGGTGGGTCGCACGCCGACTCCAACGTCGACATCCAGGAGTTCATGATCGCCCCCATCGGCGCCGAGAGCTTCGCCCAGGCCGTCGAGATGGGCGCGGGCGTGTACCACGCCCTCAAGTCCGTCCTCAAGGAGAAGGGCCTCAACACCGGCCTCGGCGACGAGGGCGGCTTCGCCCCCAACCTCGAGTCCAACCGCGCCGCGCTGGACCTCATCCTCGAGGCCATCAAGAAGGCCGGCTACGAGCCCGGCGCAGACGTGGCCCTTGCGCTCGACGTCGCGGCGTCCGAGTTCTACAAGGACGGCGGCTACGCGTTCGAGGGCGCCACCAAGACGGCCGACGAGATGATCGACTACTACGCCGAGCTCGTCGACGCCTACCCGCTGGTCTCCATCGAGGACCCGCTGAACGAGGAGGACTGGGACGGCTGGAAGGCCATGTCGGACCGCCTCGGCGACAAGGTGCAGATCGTCGGCGACGACCTGTTCGTCACCAACGTGACCCGCCTGCAGCGCGGCATCGACACCGCCACCGCCAACGCGCTCCTGGTGAAGGTCAACCAGATCGGCTCGCTGTCGGAGACCATCGACGCCGTCGACCTGGCTCACCGCAACGGCTACCGCACCATGATGTCGCACCGCTCGGGCGAGACCGAGGACGTCACCATCGCGGACCTCGCCGTCGCACTCGGCTGCGGCCAGATCAAGTCCGGCGCCCCCGCGCGCACGGACCGCGTGGCCAAGTACAACCAGCTGCTTCGCATCGAGGACGACCTGGACGAGGCGGCTGTCTACGCCGGCCGTTCGGCCTTCCCGCGTTTCAAGGGCTGAGTTGAGGGCCTGATCCGGCACACTGGATCAGTGCCTCAGACTCCTCGGAACAAGCCGACCACCAGTGGTCCGGGTCGCGGAACCCCGCGCACCCGGACCACTGCGCGTCCGGGGGAGCGTGGCCAGCGCCCGCGCGTCGAGCCGCTGGCCCAGCCCGAGGTGCAGGCCGCCATGGACCCCGGCCCGGGTATCGTCCCGCGGGCCCAGCGGGCCCTCTCCGCGACGTGGCGGCTGGCCGTCCTCGGCGTGGTCATCGCCGGACTCGCCCTGGTCCTGGCCCACTCGCTGCGCGTGTACTTCGCGCAGTCCCAGGAGATCGCGGCGGTCAAGGTGGACATCGCGGCGAAGCAGGAGCAGATCGCGGACCTGGAGGACAAGCTCAACCGGTGGGAGGATCCCCAGTACGTGCGCTCCGTCGCCCGGGTCCGGCTCGGCTGGGTGATGCCCGGCGAGGTGGGATACCGGGTCATCGGCGCCGACGGGCAGCCTCTCGACGGCGCCACCATCGACACCGGCGACAACACCGAATCCGGGCTGTGGTGGGAGAGGATGTGGGGGTCCGTCGCGGCTGCCGATGCGCCCGTCGAGGAGCCGGCTCCGGCCGCGGATCCCGACCGCACCGTCGCCCCCGAACCAGAGCCCGAGGGATAGCACCCTCCCGACCCTCCGCCTCGCCCCGCCGGGGGGAGTGCGTTGAGCCTGACACGGCTCTCGTGGGGACCGCTTGAGCCTGACACGGCTCTCGTGGGGACCACTTGAGCCTGACACGCCTCTCGTGGGGACCACTTGAGCCGGAAATCGATCTCAAACCCCGAAATGGCCGGAATTGAGTGTTTCTGCGCGTCGAGGGCAGTTTCCGGCTCAACGCGAGTCGTCGAGGGCAGTTTCCGGCTCAACGAGGGTGGCCGCCAGGGGCTGGGGGAGGTGCGACAGGCTAGGCTCGGGCGTCGGAAGGAGGCAGTCGTGACAGAACCCACCACCCAAGAGGCCTCTGAGCGCGGGGTGAGCGCCGCGGACCTGGCGGTGATCGAGGCGCAGCTCGGGCGCGAGCCGCGAGGCGTCGCTGAGGTGGCCTGGCGCTGCCCGTGCGGCAGGCCGGGCGTGGTCAAGACCCACCCGCGCCTCCCCACCGGCACCCCGTTCCCCACCACCTACTACCTCACCTGCCAACGCGCAGTGGCGGGCTGCTCGACGCTCGAGGCGTCGGGCCTGATGGCCGAGATGAGCGAGCGCCTCGCCGTCGACGAGGACCTGGCGGCCCGCTACCGCGCGGCCCACGAGGCCTACCTCGCAGACCGCGCCGAGCTCGGCCACGTCGAGGAGATCGACGGCATCTCCGCCGGGGGCATGCCCGCCCGCGTGAAGTGCCTGCATGTGCTCGTCGGACACGCGCTGGCCGCCGGGCCCGGCGTCAACCCCCTCGGCGACGAGGCCCTCGCCCTGCTGGGCGAGTTCTGGACCACCCCCTGCCTCCCGGAGGACGCATGACCACCGTCGCCGCCGTCGACTGCGGCACCAACTCCATCCGCCTCCTCATCCTGCGCGCCGAGCAGGGCGACATCGTCGAACTGGCCCGCGAGGTCCGGCTCGCCCGGCTCGGCCAGGGGGTTGACGCGACGGGCGAGTTCCATCCGGACGCCCTCGCCCGCGCCGACGTGATCTTCGAGGAGTACGCCGGACTCATCGCCCGCCACGGCGCCACGGACCTGCGGTTCGTGGCCACCTCGGCCGCCCGGGACGTGTCCAACCGGGACGCCTTCGAGGCGCTGGTGAGGGGGAGGCTGGGCGTCGAGGTGGACGTGATCTCCGGAGACGAGGAGGCGCTGCTCTCGACCCGGGGGGTGCTGAGCGGGGTCCACGCCGACACTCCAGCGTTGGTGTTCGACATCGGCGGGGGCTCCACGGAGCTGATCGTCGTCGAGGAGGGGCCGACGATCCGGTCTGCCATCAGCCTCGACATCGGCGCCGTGCGCGTCAAGGAACGCATGATGCCGTCTGATCCGGCCACCGTCGACGAGGTGGCCGCCGCGCGCGCCTACGTGGGCGGCCTGCTCGACGGCGCCGGAGTGGACTTCTCGGGGCTCGCGTCGGCCATCGGTGTCGCGGGCACGGTGACCAGTGTCGCGGCCTCGGTCCTGGGGTTGCAGAGCTACTCCCGGCAGGCCGTGCACGAGACATTGCTGGCCCGAGCCGACATCGAGGCGACGGTGGGCCGCTGGCTGGGCCAGAACGCGGCCGAGACGGCGGCCGAGCCCTGCATGCATCCGCTGCGCGCGGCCGTGCTGGGCGCCGGCGGCCTGATCCTCGACGAGATCTCCCGTCGGGTGCCCGGCGGTGCGGTGCTGGTCAGCGAGACCGACATCCTCGACGGCATCGCGCTGGGCCTGCTGGGCGGTTAGCACATAAGCCAAGCTAGTGGTGTGTCGGTGATATAACTTTACGGTTGGGTGGGACAATTGGTGCATGGCGAATAGGACAGCCCCGGCACTGGAATTGCGTGACGGTGACAGGGTCGAGTTGGAACGGCTGACCCGGGCGGCGACGGTGATGGCCTCGACCGCGCAGCGGGCGAGGATCGTATTGCTGGCCGCTGACGGGGTCGGGAACCAGGTGATCGCAGACACCGTCGGAGTGTCGAGGCCGACGGTGAACCTGTGGCGAGACCGCTACGCCGAGCGCGGTCTGCGTGGTCTGGCTGACGAGCCCCGCCCGGGGCGACCCCTGCAGGTCGACAGGGTCGCGATCCTCGCCGCCACCCTGGACCCGCCCCCGGCCAGTCTCGGGGTCACGCACTGGTCATCTCGGCTGCTGGCCCCACGGTTGGGAGTCGACCACGCCACCGTCGCCGCGGTGTGGAAGGAATACGGGGTCCGCCCGTGGAAGGCGGAGACCTTCAAGTTCTCCACTGACCCGGAGCTGGTGGCCAAGATCACCGACGTCGTCGGCCTGTACCTCGCACCCCCCGACAACGCGATCGTGCTGTGCGTGGATGAGAAGTTCCAGATCCAGGCCTTGAACCGGACCCAGAAGACACTGCCCATGGCGCCGGGCCACGCCGAGCAACGCACCCATGACTACGTCCGCCACGGCACCACCACCCTGGTCGCAGCGTTGGAGATCGCCACCGGGAAAGTCACCGGCCTGTGTAAAGGCCGGCACCGGCATCAGGAGTTCCTCGGCTTCCTCAAACACGTGGCCCGCGCCTACCCCGACCAGGAACTGCACCTCGTCATGGACAACTACGCCACCTACAAGAAGGCCGAGGTCCGCGACTGGCTCGCCGGCAACCCCCGGATCACGGTCCACTTCACCCCGACCTCCGGCTCGTGGCTCAACCTCGTCGAGGTCTGGTTCGGCATCATCGAACGCCAAGCCATCCGACGCGGGACCTTCACCTCGGTCCGCGACCTCACAGGCAAGATCCGCACCTTCATCACCGGATGGAACCGACGCAAACACCCATTCATGTGGACCAAGACTCCCGACCAGATTCTTGACCGAATCAACCGGAAACGTAAACATGCCTCAACGACAGGCCACTAGCGGTCCCACTCGATGGACAGGGTGGACATGAATGCATCAGGGTCGAACTCGGATCGAATGGGCGAGGGCTGGTCCACGGCCGCCACATTGCGGGCGTGATAGGAATAGCCCGCCTCGTGATCACAGGGCCACAGTTCGAAATTCACTCTGGTGCCCACAGGCAGATCCCATGACGCGCATCCCGTTTCACTGAAATGCACCCATGCGATCGTCCCGTCCGACGCTGTGATCTCACCGGTGCCTCGGTCGTCGTCCCAACTCGAAATATGGCCAGAGACTAGTTGTCCCATTGGATTTCTAGCGTGGAATAGCCGGTGTCGCTGCGAGCCGAGCTCCCATCTGTTTCACCAACGCGCTGCATCTGATTGTTGTAGAACTTATAGCGGAAGTTGAAACCCAATGTTGCCGTGCCGGGCCGACCATTCACCGCGACACGGAATGTGCATGAACCCCAGAGTGTGCAGTTCGTGTTGACCCGATTCCCAGGGACGGATGAGTGCCAAAGATAGCTGATGGGCACGTTGTGACTATCGTGGTAGGGAAGTTGCATGTGCCCCGCGCTGCAGTTCTTATTGCTGGTCGCGATGCTCTGCAAATAGGGCGACACTCGGTGACTCCATGTCATGGTGTTGCCCGCGGGCGCTGAGGGCCTGCCTTGCGCGCTGAACGTTCCGTTCCCATCGGTGATCGCGTAGCTGGGAGTCGCGTTCGTGAAGGTGTGTTGAGCTTCTGTAGCGTCCGCACCCAAAGGAGTTGCCGCGAGAGCGAAAGCTAGGAGAGCCGAGACCAGTATGCCTGCGACCGCACTTCGACGTGGGGTGAGTCCAGGGGGTGTCCTGACCATGCCTCGATGATAGGCTCATCTCAATCCAGAGTGTAGTCGAGGTCTGAATCCGCCGGTCTCGAGCAGCGATCTGGCGATGGTATGTCGACCTCCGGTTTATGTTGACCGGCGCCGTGGGGAGCCTTCTCCAGCGCGGGTTGGGGCCCGAGTCGGTCAACATAACCGTGCGGGTTCAGCGGTTCTTGAGGAACGCGCTGTGACGCGTTCCAGGGTCCGGCGTTTGAGTTCGAGGTCGGCGTGGAGGTAGCTCGGGTGGTGATATTCGCGTGCCCGAGCCAGAGCGCGATGCTCGCGGTGTCGATCCCGGCGTGCGTGCAGGCTCATCGCGCAGGTGTGCAGCAGCGTGAGCGGGGTGCTGCCGACAACACGTCCAACAAGAGACCCTGAGGCATCGGGGCCGCTTCGGGCACTCGCTCTACGGGATCCGTCGGGTCGCCCGGACCCGCGCTGGGCTGCTCACCGAGAAGCAACAGCACCGGCTCGCCAAAGTGCTCGCCGACCAGGACGTGATCGACGCTTACCAAGCCGCCGACCCCGCCGAGGGGAAGAAGATCATGACCCGACTCATCGACACCATCAAGACAGGAGTCCCCGCCGGCCTCGACGAACTCCGCGTCCTGGGCCAAACCCTTCATCGACGCCGCGACGACATCCTCGCGTTCTTCGACCACCCCCGCACATCCAACGGCCCCACCGAAGCGATCAACGGCCTCCTCGAACACCTCCGAGGCACCGCCAGAGGCTTCAGAAGCATTGTCAACGACATCGCCCTCTGCCTACTCGACGCAGGCGGGTTCAGACCCCAATCCACCGCCTTCTGTGAAGAGCCGGTTGACCTGTCGGCTAGCCCTCTAGGGTGCGTGTGCTCTGCTCCTTCTGGACGAAGCTATCCAGCACAGTGGTGAGGTCGTAGCCCGTGGTGTCCTTGACCAGCTGCAGGGTCTGCATCATGTTGCTGGCCACCGCCTTCGGCACGGCGGAGGCACCCTCGGTGGAGACCACGGTGAGCGTCTCGATGTTGCCCATCGGGGCCGCGACCTTCTCCGCGATCTGCGGCAGCACCTCGATCAGCATCTGCAGGACCGCGGCCTCGTTGTAGTGCGCGAACGCCTCCGCGCGCTTGTCCATGGCCTCGGCCTCCGCCTGGCCCACGGCGAGCACCGCGGCGGCCTGCGCCTCGCCCTCGGCGCGGACGGCGTCCGCCTCCGCCACGCGACGGGCCTTCTCTGCCTCGCCGCGTCGGGCGCCCTCGATGGCCTCCGCCTCGGCGAGCGCCGAGCGGCGCGACTTCTCGCCCACGCCGCTGAGGCGGGCCTTCTCCGCCTCGGCCTCGGCGTTGGCGATCGAGGCCGCCTTGCGGGCCTCCGCCTCGAAGATGGCCGCGTTGCGCTGGGCCTCGGCCGCCGTCTCGATGCGGTACCGCTCGGCGTCCGCGGGGCGCCGGACCTCGGAGTCGAGCTGCCGCTCCTTGAGCGCGGCCTGGGCCGTGGCCACCTTCTCCTGTTCCATCAGGATGGACTGGTCGCGATCCGCCTGAGCGAGCGGGCCGGCGGCGGCCGCCTGCGCGCGGGCCGCGTCGGTCTCGGCCTGGATCTCGGCCTGCTTGAGGACGAGCGCCCGGTTGGCGATCGCGATCTCCTGCTCCGCCGCGATCTGCGCCTGCTCGGCCTCCCGGCGCGCCTCCGCCTCGGCCACCGCCGCCATCCGGCCCAGCTTCGCGGACTCCGGCCGGCCGAGGTCCGACAGGTACGTGCCGTCGTCGGTGATGTCCTGGATCTGGAACGTGTCGAGCACCAGGCCCTGGCCGGTGAGGGAGGACTCGGACTCGTCGGTGACGCGCTGCGCGAAGGCGGCGCGGTCGCGGATGATCTGTTCGACGGTCAGCGAGCCGACGATGGAGCGCAGCGAGCCCGCGAGCGTCTCCTGCGTGAAGGTCTCGATCTCCTCCTGCTGGCTCAGGAACCGCTGCGCGGCGGCGCGGATGGAGTCCTCGTTGCCGCCCACCTTGACGATGGCGACGCCGTCGACGTTGAGCTTGATGCCCTGGCCGGACACGGCGTTGCGGATGGTCACCATGATGCGCCGCGACGACAGGTCCAGCACGTGCAGGCGCTGGATGAAGGGGACGACGAAGACGCCCCCGCCCATGACCACCTTCTGGCCGCTGAGGTCCGTCGACACCAGGCCGGTCTCGGGGTTGCGCACCTCCTTGCCCTTGCGGCCTGTGATGAGGAACGCCTCATTGGGCTTGGCCACCTTGTAGCGGCTGGCGATGAGGAGGAAGACGAGGAGGAGGAGGGCGACGAGCCCGACGATGGGGATCAGGAGTGGTGGCACGGTGGTCCTTCTGTCAGGGGATGGCGGTGGGGGAGTCGTCGGTGGGGGTGACTTCGACGGCGGTGGGGGAGACGATGGCCGAGATCCACACCTCGGTGCCCGCCTCGACGGGGCGGCCGGCGGTGGCGCTGAGCTTCCGCACGTGGCCGCCGACGGCCAGCTGCACCTCGCCGAAGCCGGTCTCCGGGATGGCGGTGATGACGCGCGCGGGGTGGCCGATCATCGACTGCGACCGGAAGGTCGAGGAGTCCTCGCCGGAGCGCAGCGCGCGCGTGAGCCGCACCGCACCCCAGGACGCGGTGGAGCCGATGGCGCCGCCGACCACGACGGCCAGCAGGGTGTTGGGCACCAGAGCGAGCGAGATGGCGCCGCCGAACCCGAACGCGCCGACGAAGGCCGCGATGCTGGAGAGGGAGAACAGATCGTTGTCGAGGGCGTCGAGGCCCAGCACGCCGTCGAGCACGTCACCGATGAGCAGGGTGGCGGCCACCAGCGCCAGACCGACGGCACCGATGATCAAGAACGTAGTCAAGGCCGACTCCCTCCGATGGGTGGACGGTTCCCACCCTAGCGGCAGCGGGAAGCATGCCTCCCGGAGGGCGATGGCTAGACTCGTCGTCGCGCCCTCGTGGCCCAATTGGCAGAGGCAGGCGGCTTAAACCCGCTTCAGTGCGGGTTCGAGTCCCGCCGGGGGCACCTCACTCCGTCAGGTCCAGGTCCTCGGGGTCCACGCCGTCGGCCAGGAGGCTCACCACCTCGCCGAAGCGGGGCACCACCGCCACCCAGCCCAGCTCGTCCTCGATCCGGCGCGCGAAGGTGGCGGCCGCGGCCGGCTCGCCGTGGGTGACGAACACCGTCTCCGGCTCCCGTCCCAGGGCGCGGAGCCAGTCGATCAGGTCCGAGGCATCGCCGTGCACGGAGAACTCGTGGTCCCGGACGATCTCGGCCTTGACCCGCACGTAGTGCCCGTTGATCTTCACCGAGTGGGCGCCCTCCTCCAGCGCCCGGCCCCGGGTGCCCTCCGCCTGGAAGCCCGTCAGCACCACCGTGTTGCGGGGATCCGGGAGCAGCCGCTGCAGGTGGTAGAGAACCCGCCCGCCCTCGGCCATGCCGGAGGAGCTGATGATGATCATCGGCTCGGTCCGGCGGTTGAGCTTCTTCGAGTCGCGACCCTCCCGCGCCTCGCTGAGGTCCAGATCGGTGAAGTCGGCCAGCGTGATGTCCTCGTCCAGCTCACCCAGGGACTGGTCGGCGTAGACCGCCAGCGCCGCGATCGACATCGGGCCGTCGACGACGACGGGGACCCGCGGGATGCGCCCGGCGCGGGTCAGCTGCACCAGGGCGTGCAGGACCGTCTCGGTGCGGTCGATCGCGAAGGCGGGCACCACCACCTGACCCCCGCGCCCGATGGTGCGGCGGATGGCGGCGGCGAACGGCTCGTGCGGCAGCTCCGGCTCGAGGTGCTCCCGGTCTCCGTAGGTGGACTCGCACAGCACCACGTCGGCGGCGGGCGGCGTCTCGCGCCCCTTGAGGATGGGGTGGTCGTGGCGGCCGAGGTCCCCGGAGAACAGCACGCTGCGGTCCCCGAAGCTCACGTGCACGCTGGCCGAGCCGAGGATGTGCCCAGCCCTCACCCAGCGGGCCACCACCCCGCCCAGGTCCAGGTCCTCGTCGAACCCGACGCGGCGCAACAGCGGCAGCGTGGCCTCCACGTCGGCGGAGGTGTAGAGCGCCTTCGGGTTCTCGTGCTTCGAGTAGCCCCCGGCGACGGCGTCCCTCGTGGCCTGCTCCTGCAGCTTGCCGGAGTCCCGTAGGACGATCTCCGCCAGCCGGATCGTCGCCTCCGTGCCCCAGATCGGTCCCCGGAAGCCGTGCTTGACCAGCGCGGGGAGGTAGGCCGAGTGGTCCGCGTGCGCGTGCGTGAGAAGCACGTCGCTGATGGTGGCCGGGTCGACCGGCAGCCCGGCCCAGTTCTGCAGCCGCCACTGCTTCTCGCCCTGGTAGAGGCCGGCGTCGACGAGGATCCGCCGCCCGTCCAGGTTGAGCAGGTACTTCGAGCCGGTGACGGTGCCGGCCGCGCCGAGGAAGGTGAGTGTCGCGGTGTGCGGGGTGCCCATGCTCCGATGGTGGCACGCGCGGCGGATCGGCGTGCCCCAGTGGGCGAACCGCGGGGATGGTTGCGGCGCTCGCTACCATGGATGACAACAGCCTCCTCCTTGGGTTGCACCCAGAAAGAGCAAGTGACATGGCAAATCCGATCATCGGTCGCCCCGATGCGTTCACCCGCAACGCTGCCCCGCAGCAGCCCACGTACGGCTATGACCCGCAGGCGCAGTACTCCCAGTACCCGCCGCCCACCACGGCCCCCTACCAGCAGCCGGTCCGCACCGGCGGCGTGATGACCCTTGACGACGTGATCGCCAAGACGGCCATCATGCTCGGCGTGGTCCTCGTGACCGCCATCGCCACCTTCATGTTCCTCCCCCTCGAGCTGCTGTACCCGGCGGTCATCGTCTCGGCGCTCGTCGGCTTCGTCACGGTGCTGATGGTGGCGGGGCGCGCGAAGCTCCCCATCGGGGGCGTGCTGTTCTACGCGGTGATCGAGGGTGTCTTCGTCGGCGCCTTCTCGTTGCTGTTCGAGATGATGTACCCCGGCATCGTGGTCTCCGCCGTGCTCGCCACGTTCGTGACGGCCGGCGCCACCCTGGCGGCGTACAAGTTCTTCAACATCCGGGTCACCGCGAAGTTCCGCAAGGTGGTCTTCATCGCCACGGCGTCGTTGGCGGGCGTGTTCCTGCTCAACCTGGTCCTGGCGCTGTTCGGCATCGACCTCGGCATGCGCGACATCGGCTCCGGCGCCGGACTCCTGTCCATCGGCATCTCCGTGCTCGCGGTCATCCTGGCGGTCCTCAGCCTCGTCGTGGACTTCGACTCGGTCGAGCGCGGCATCGCCGCACAGGCCCCGGCTCAGGAGTCGTGGCGCGCGGCCCTCGGCATCACGGTCACCATGGTGTGGCTGTACACCGAGATCCTGCGGATCATGAGCTACTTCAGGAACTGACCGGGCGGCTCAGCTTGCGGGCGAACTGCGACAGCAGCGTCCGCGAGCTGTTCGTCCAATGCAGTGAGCGCCACGTGCGCGTCGGCACCCAGCCGGCCCCTTCGGTCGATCCACCCACATCGTGGACGACGGGGTCGCTGGGTGTTGTGCATGTGGCGCCGTAGATGACGCGCAGGGCGTGGAAGTCCTCCAGCCGGCCCGCCAGGGAACGCCCAACCCAGTGCTCGGACTCCAGGGTCAGGACGCGGTCGATGACGACCTCCTGGCCCGTCTCCTCGTAGATCTCGCGCAGCACCGCGTCCGACGGCGACTCGCCGGGATCGACCCCGCCACCAGGCAGCGCCCAGGTGCCCGGCGCGGCCGTCACCGCGGAGTTGATCGTGCCCAGGATGCCGCGGTCGGACATGACCAGCGCGTACGCGCCCACCCGCTGGTACTGGCGGGGCGTCTCCCGCGAGGGGGCCACGTAAACCGTATGACGCTCAGGGGGCCGGTGATCCGCGGCGCACACCTCGCGCACCAGCCAGGTGAACATGATCTCGCCGTCGTGCATGGTGGCGGCCAGTGGCCGGATGGGCACGTACCCGTGGTCGAACATGGTGACCCTCGGGTGCTGCCCGTGCTCCACGTGGTAGCTGATCACCGGGGCCCCCACAGGACTGGTGACCCCCACGACGCGCATTGGACAAGTCTAGACGCTGGCCGCGGGCCCGTTCGGCCGCCGCGACCTGGGCTGCGCGGTTAGTATGGCTGGACCGACGAAGGGGAGCGCGCCATGGAGTTCCGGGACAACGCCCGAATCGACAACGCCAACGTCCGTTACGGCGGCGGGGGCGGTGGCCGTCGTGGAGGCCGGGGCATCGCCGTCGGCGGGGGCATCGGCGGCCTCATCATCATGCTGCTGATGCTCGTCTTCGGCGGCGGCAACCTCGGGATCAACCCGGACGACATCCTGAGCGGTGGGCAGGCGCAACCGGAGCAGGTTGAGCAGAACCCCAACTGCCAGACCGGTGCCGACGTCGACCGCGACCCCAACTGCCGGTGGCCCGCCTACGTGACCGCCATCAACAACTACTGGGGCGAGGTGGTCGAGGGCTACACCCCGGCCACCACGCAGCTGTTCAGCGGCCAGGTGGCCACGGCCTGCGGCACCGGCTCCTCCGAGATGGGCCCGTTTTACTGCCCCGGGGACCAGACCGTCTACATCGACACCGAGTTCATGGGCGTACTGCTCAACCAGCTCGGCGCCGCCGGCGGCTACGCCGCGGAGGCCTACATCGTGGCGCACGAGTACGGCCACCACATCTCCAACCTCACCGGCACCATGCAGCGGGCCCGCTCGATGGGCAACGACACCGGCCCCACCTCGGGGCAGGTGCGCCTGGAGCTGCAGGCGGACTGCTACGCCGGTGTCTGGTTCGCCAACACCTTGAAGGATCCGGATTCGGTGATCGAGTCCGTGACCCAGGACGACCTCAACCGCATCGTCGACGCGGCCCGCGCCGTCGGCGACGACCACATCCAGCAGCAGCAGGGCGGCCGCGTGGTCCCCGAGAGCTGGACCCACGGATCCTCCGAGATGCGCCAGCTGTGGGTGGCCAAGGGCTTCAACAGCGGCGACCCGAACGTGTGCGACACGTTCTCCACCGACGACCTGGGCCAGTAGGGACTCAGCCCACGAGTGCGGTCATGTCGCGGCCCTCGAGGTCCGCGAAGTGGACGTCGCCCTCGCAGTCGACGCGCGCGACGGGGGCGGAGCGCTGCAGGCTCATGTCGATCAGCACGTCGCACTGCTGCTCGGGGGAGTCCTGGAACTGGGCCACAGCCTTGGCCAGCGAGGGCGGATCGATGAGGGCCGGGTCGAAGGTGGCCAGCGTGGGCGTCTCGGAGCGCCGCGTCTCGAACACCGGAACCGCCCCCACGCGCGCCCGGTTCAGCACCACGCCCTCCTCGGCGTCGGGAACGTCGGCCCAGTACCCGCGGGTCAGCGCGAAGCCGACGGCGTAGGCCTGCGTCGACCCGCCGATCACCTCCGCGATCCCCTCGGTGATGTCCGCCACGCCCGTCACGCCGAGCACCGCGACGGCCGAGCCGTCCTGCCTGAAGAAGACCGCCTCGGATTCGGGGCGCGAGGTGACGGTCATCAGGACCTGGCCCTCGCGGTAGTCGACGATCTGGAGGACTAGATCCCCCCTGACCCCGCGCAGGTCCGCCACGTCGAACATGCGGCCCACCGACTCCAGGGGAAAGTCGTGCGGGTCGAAGGTGGCCTGCTCGAAGTACTGCACGTCCGAGTCCACCCGGTCGATCACGCCGTCGCGCCACTGGTACGTGGCGACCGACCTGTCGGGGAGCAGGGCGCTCAGGGTGGCGGCCTCGGCGGTCACGTCCACCTTGAGGACGGGCAGGCCGCCGGCGACGCGGTGCAGCTCCTCGACCACGGCCCGGGCCGCGCCGTCGACCAGAGGCTGCGAGACCGCGAAGTCCAGGGGGAGGTCCGCGTCAGGGACGGGGCTGCTCGTGAAGGAGGGAGCGGGGCTGGGGCTCGCACTGGCCGACGGCGTGGCCGGCGTCGCGGTGGCGCTGCCCGTGAGGCCTGGGGCGGGTGCGGTGCAGCCCGCGACGACGGCGACAAGCGCCACCATCCCGATCCGCCACGTTCTCACTGCGCCAGTGTAGGAGACGCCGTCGGTCAGTCCCGCGGGCCGCACCTCACGCCGGTGGCGTGGTTGGGGCAGTAGCCGTTCGGGTTCTTGTGGAGGTACTGCTGATGCTCCAGCTCGGCGTAGAAGAAGCGCTGCCCGGGCGTGATCTCTGTGGTGACCTGCCCGTAGCCGGCGGCCGTGAGCCGCTCCTGGAATTCCGCGCGCGTGCGCTCCGCGGCCTCCCGCTGCGCGTCGTCGACGGGGAACACGGCGGAGCGGTACTGCGTGCCCACGTCGTTGCCCTGGCGGTTGAGCTGCGTGGGGTCGTGGTTCTCCCAGAACAGCCGCAGGAGCTCGTCGTAGGAGACGCGGGCCGGATCGAACACCACCTGGACGGTCTCGGTGTGGCCGGTGCGGCCGGTGCAGGTCTCCTTGTAGGTGGGGTTGGGGGTGAACCCGCCCATGAACCCGACGGCGGTGTTGACCACCCCGTCGGTCTCCCAGAAGAGGCGCTCCTCGCCCCAGTAGCAGCCGAGCGCGAAGTAGGCCACCTGGCAGCCGTCCGGCACCTCGTCGAGCGGGAGGCCGAGGACCTCGTGGGTGGGCATGGGGCTGAGGACGGGGGTGCTTCGGCCGGGAAGGGCCGCGGACTCATCCACCATCTCAGGCTTGCCGAGGCGGGCGTTGAGCCAGGCGAGGACGTCGATCTCCATGCACTCGATGCTAACCGGGGAGGGCAACCTCACCCCGCCGCGACGGGATCGGGGAGGCGCCAGTCGACTGGTGTTCCGCCCTGTTCCTCGAGCAGGCGGTTGGCCTGGCTGAACGGCCGCGACCCGTAGAAGCCCGTGCGGGCGGACAGCGGCGACGGGTGGGCGCTCGCGATGACCGGCACGCCCCCCAGGAGGGGCCGGGCGGTCTGGGCGTCCTTGCCCCACAGGATGGCCACCAACGGGCCCCCGCGCTCCGCCAACGCCTCGACGGCGCGGCCCGTCACCTCCTCCCAGCCCTTGCCGCGGTGTGAGGCGGGCGCGCCCGGGCGCACGGTGAGCACCCGGTTCAGCAGGAGGACTCCCTGGTCGAACCAGGAGGAGAGGTCGCCGTGCGTGGCGGCAGGGATGCCAAGGTCCGATGCGAGCTCGCGGTAGATGTTGACGAGGCTCCCGGGGAGGGGCCGCACGTCCGGCGCCACGGAGAAGGACAGCCCGACGGGGTGGCCCGGCGTTGGGTATGGGTCCTGGCCGAGGATCAGGACCCGCACGTCGGCCAGGGGGCGGCTGAAGGCGCGCAGGATGTGTGGGCCGGCGGGAAGGTAGCCGCGCCCGGCCGCGATCTCGTCGCGGAGGAAGGCGCCCATGGCGGAGATCCGATCCTCGACGGGGGCCAGGGCCTGTGCCCAGTCCGGCGCGATGAGTTCTGTCAGGGGCTTCGGCATGGCCACACTCTGACACACGCGCCCGCCGCACGGAACGGCCAGGGAAACACCTGCTCCCACCCCTGCGAATGGCAAGCGGGGTTTTCCGGAATGGAAAGCAGGATTACCATTGACGCATGACGAACCCCGATATCGGTCCGATCCTGGACGATCTCGCCGCCGGCCGCATCGACGCCGCAGAGGCGAGCCGCCGCATCGAGGCGGCCAAGGCCGCCGCGAGCGCCCAACCAGGCCCCGTGCACGACACCGCAGCGAGCGGCGGACCCAAGGCGGGCGGGCTGGCACGCGTCGCCGTCACCGCCGTCGGGCGCCGCGTGCGCATCGAGGGCGATCCCACGGTCTCGACGCTGACCATCGACGGCCCCCACGTGCTGCGCCGCGTCGGGACCGTCATGGAGGTCAACTCCACCGGCGAGTTCGGCCCCAGCTTCCAGGGCTTCTCGCTCATCCGGCCGCCACGGAATCTGGACGACCTCCGCGACATCGGCCTCGGGAAGGAGCTGACGATCAGGGTCAACCCTTCGCTCATCGTCGACGCGGAGGTCACCACCGGCGGCCTGCGCACCATCGGCGTCCCCCGGTTGGGCCGGATCCGGGTCACGGCCGGCGGCTCCAGCCTCGACGACGTGCACGAGGTTGAGGACCTGCTCAGCCAGGCCGGCGGCATCAGCGTCAGCGGGCCCATCAGCATGGGACGCTCGCGGCTGCGGGTGGAGTCAGGCACCCTCACCGTGCATCTCACCAAGGGTGCCAACGTGACCATCCGGGGCGAGGCGCGGCTGGGGCGGATCACCTGGCCCGGCGGCGGTGAGGGCGTGGACGAGTACGTCATCGGCAACGGCTCCGCGCGGCTCGACGTCGCCGTCGTCATGGGCATGGCCACCATCAAGTCGGAGGAGTGAGATGACCGGACGTCACCTGTACCACGCGCCCGCGGACTGCCCCGTCTGCGGCGAGTCGCTGATCACCATCCGCAAGGGCTGCCTCCAGTGCGGCACGGAGATCGCGGGGGAGTTCGCCGGGTGCGACTTCTGCGCCCTCACCGAGGCGGACCTCAGCCTGCTGCGGGTGTTCCTCGGCTCCCGCGGTAACCTTCGCGAGGTCGAGAAGCACCTCCAGGTGTCCTACCCCACGGCCCGCGTGCGGCTCGACGCCGTGCTGGCCAAGCTTGGGCTGACCCCCAGCGGCGAAGCCGAGGCCCAGCCCGAGCCCGACCTGCCCCCCGAGAGCGACCAGGCGGGGGAGTACGGCGAAGAGGTGCCCCCGACCGGTTCGGCCCAGGACCAGATCCTGGCCCGCGTGGCGCGCGGGGAGTTGAGCGCCGAGGTGGCGGCGAGGCTGCTGGGCGCCTGAGCCCGACGACGACGATGGCCGCCGCCCCACACCGGGCGGCGGCCATCGTCGTCTTTGGGCTAGAGGACTTCGATCTTGGTGACGACCACCATGATCTCGCGGCCGTTGGGGGCCTCGTAGCGCACCTCGTCGCCGAGCTTCTTGCCCAGCACCGCGGCGCCCAGGGGGGCCTGCGGCGAGACTGCGTGGTCGACGGAGGAGTCCGTGCCGAGGATCTCGCGTGATCCCAGCAGGAAGGTCTCCGTGTCCGACTCGTCGCCGTCGTAGGCGACGGTGATGACCTTGCCGGGCGCCACCTCGTCGTGGGCGCCCTCGGGCTCACCCACCTGGGCTCGGCGGAGGAGGTCCTCCAGTTGGCGGATGCGGCCCTCCATCTGGCCCTGCTCCTCGCGGGCGGCGTGGTAGCCGCCGTTCTCGCTGAGGTCGCCCTCTTCGCGGGCGGAGGCGATGCGGGCGCTCACTTCGGGGCGCCCCACGGTCTTCAGCTCGTTGAGTTCGGCCTCGAGCTTGTCGTGGGCCTCCTGCGTGAGCCAGATCACGTCGGTAGAAGTTTCAGACATTCAGCAACCCTATCAGCCCACTGTGCGGCACTGTTCGATGCTGACGCTGGTTGCCTCCTTCACCGTGGTGAGGTTGACCAGGACGTCGGTGAGGGTCTCGGTGCCCGCCGGGATGTCCACCCTCTGCTCGGCCACCTTCTCGTACGAGGTGGCCTGCGCGTAGATCTCGCACTCGACTGGGGTGGCCGGGTCCTTGCGCTGGATCACGAGCTCCGCGGTGACCTTGGTGGGGCTGATCACGTCGAACCCTCGGACCATTGCGGCCACGGGCGGGTTGGCGCGCACCACGCCGGTGACGATGACCAGGACGATCGCCCCGAGCACCGCGAGCCCCGCGATGCCGGCGAGCAGGTAGTCGGCGGGGGAGCGCCGCGGGTAGCGGGCGGCGATGCGGGCTTCGTCCTGGCTGGTCACGGGTCCATTGTGCCCTGCCCCCGCCGTCGGCCCCGGGACGGCCTGCCAGAATACGGGGCATGCCCGCGCCTGAGCCCACACAACTGCGGTTGCTCCACGTCCACGCGCACCCGGACGACGAGTCCAGCAAGGGCGCCGCCACGACGGCGAAGTACGTCGACGAGGGGGTCGAGGTGATGGTGGCCACCTGCACCGGCGGCGAGCGGGGCTCCGTCCTCAACCCCAAGCTGGCCGGGGACCCGGAGGTGGAGGCCGACATCTTCCGGATCCGGCGCCGCGAGATGGAGCGGGCCCGCGAGATCCTCGGCATCCGGCAGGTGTGGCTGGGGTTCGTCGACTCGGGCTTCCCTGAGGGCGACCCCCCGCCGCCGCTGCCCGAGGGATGCTTCGGGCTGGTGGACCCCGAGGTCGCGGCGGGGCGCCTGGTCAAGGTGATCCGGGAGTTCCGGCCCCACGTCGTGACCACCTACGACGAGCGGGGCGGCTACCCGCACGCGGATCACATCATGTGCAACCGCATCACCGTGGAGGCCTTCCGCGCAGCCGCGGATCCGGCGGCGTGGCCGGAGCACGGGGAGCCGTGGCAGGCGGCCAAGCTGTACTACCACATGAGCTTCCACCGGCGCCGCTACGAGATGCTCGAGCTGGCCATGCACGAGCACGGCCTGGACTACCAGGTGCCGGCGCGCGACGAGGACCCGTACTCGTTCGGGCGGCTGACCACATTCATCGAGTGCTCGAAGTACTTCCCCGTCCGCGACGAGGCGCTGCGCGCCCACGCCACCCAGATCGACCCCGACGGGCCGTGGTTCGCGGTGCCGCTGGCCATCCAGCAGGCGGGGTGGCCGACGGAGGACTACCAGCTGGTGATCTCCAAGGTGCCCACCATGATCCCCGAGAACGACCTGTTCGCCGGCCTCCGGCAGATCCCCACCGTGCCGGAGTTCTTCATCTAGCCGCGCGACGCGAGCGCTTGTGGAGGTACCAGGCGGCGAACACGCCGCCGACGGCGCCGCCGAGGTGCGCCTGCCAGCTGACGCCGGGCGCCGTCGGGAACACGCCCCAGAGGACGGAGCCGTAGAGCAGGAACACCACCACCGCGATGGCGATCTGCCCAGGCTTGCCGGTGAAGATGCCGCGGACCAGCAGGTAGGCCAGCCAGCCGAAGATCACGCCCGACGCGCCGGCGGTGATGGTGCCGATGGGCGACAGCAGCCAGGCGGCGAGCCCGGAACTCAGCACGGTGGTGACGCTCGTCACCGCCCACCGCACCACCCCCGCGAGGTAGGTGAGCACGCCCAGGACCAGGAACGGGAGCGAGTTGCCGATGAGGTGCCCCCATCCGAAGTGCAGGAACGGCGCCACCAGGATGTTCGGAAGGTCCCCCGTCTGGCGCGGCTCGATGCCCCAGTAGTCCAGGCTGTTGAGGGTCAGCACGTCGACCACCTCGATGGCCCACATCGCGGCCAGGAGGCCTCCGACGACGACGAGGGCGCGGGAGAGACTGGGCTTCTGGGCCGGTTCGACGCTCATGCTCCCAGTGTGACCGACCCGCCCAAGGAGCCGTGCATACCGGGGGCGGGTACCCCGTCGGCCCGGCCGCCAGGCGGCCGTTAGGCTGGGCGCATGGTCAACCGCCTCTCCCAGTCCGCCAGCGACTACCTGCTCCAGCACGCCCACCAGGCCGTCGACTGGTGGGAATGGTCACCCGAGGCGCTGGCCTCCGCCGTCGAGCTGGACCGGCCCATCCTCCTGTCGGTGGGGTACGCGTCGTGCCACTGGTGCCATGTGATGAGCCACGAGTCCTTCGAGAACCCGGAGATCGCGCGCCTCATCAACGACCACTTCGTGGCCATCAAGGTGGACCGCCAGCAGCACCCGGACGTGGACGCGCTCTACATGGTGGCCACGCAGGCGATGAACGGGGGCGCCGGCGGCTGGCCGATGACGGCCTTCCTCACCCCGGCGGGCGAGCCCTTCTTCACCGGAACCTACTTCCCGCCCGAGGCCCAGGGCGGCCAGCCGTCGTTCCGCCAGGTGCTCGAGGCGATGGCGGACGCCTGGCACTCCCGCCGCGACAAGGTGCTGGGGTCTGCCCGCTACATCGTCGAGTCGCTGACGGGGCACGAGATCCCGGCGCCGGAGGCCGCGCCGGACCTCCGCAAGGCCGTCGACGACGTGGAGGCCTCCTTCGACCTCATCCACGGCGGGTTCGGGTCCCAGCCGAAGTTCCCGGCGCCCACCCTGATCGACGCGCTCCTGGTCAAGGGGGACCCGCGCACGCTGGAGCTGGCGCAGCGCACGCTGGAGGCGATGGCGCGCGGCGGCATCCACGACCAGGTGGGTGGCGGGTTCCACCGCTACGCCGTCGACCCGGGCTGGGTGATCCCGCACTTCGAGAAGATGCTCTACGACAACGCCCTGCTGCTGGGCGCCTACGTGCGCGGCTGGCGCCGCACGGCAGACCACGACTCGGGGCTCAGGGCACTGTTCGAGCGCACGGCCTACGGCATCGTCGAATGGCTCGAGCGGGAGATGGTCACCGACCACGGGGGCTTCATCAGCGGGCTCGACGCCGACTCGTGCGACATCCGCGGCGCGGTCCACGAGGGCATCTTCTACCTGTGGAACCCCGACCTGCTCGACGACGTGCTCGGCGCCGAGCTGGGCGAGTGGGCGGCCGAGGTCTTCCACGTCACCAGGGGAGGAACCTTCGAGGACGGGCTGTCGACGCTCCAGCTGCGCGGCAGGCCGGACTTCGCCAAGCTCGACGAGGTCAGCCGGCTGCTGCTCGAGGAACGCTCGACGCGCTTCCGGCCGGGCTCCGACACGCTGGTGGTCGCCGCCTGGAACGGGTGGATGATCTCCTCGCTGGTGACCGGCGCACTGATCTTCGACGAGAAGGGCTGGCTCGAGCTGGCCCTGCGCGCGGCCGAGCACCTGGTGGCCGTGCACCACGCCGACGGGGACCTGCGGAGGTCCTCGCGCGACGGGGTCGCCGGCCCTGGCCTCGGGGTCGCGGAGGACTTCGGCGCGGTGGCGGAGGCGTTCGCCCTGCTGGCCGGTGCCACCGGTGACCCGGTGTGGCTGCGCCGCGCCGAGGCACTGGTGAGCCGGGCCGTGGAACTGTTCGGGCACGAGGACGGAGGCTTCTACGACGCCGCGGACTCCGGCCTGTTCGACCGGCCGCGGTCGCTGACGGACAACGTCACCCCGAGCGGGACGTCCTCGCTGATCGCGGCGCTGCGCCTGGTGGGCCTGCTGGCCGAGCGCCCGGAGCTCGTGGAGCGGGCGGACCGCGCGGCCCGCACCACCTGGGCGGCCGTGGCCGAGACGCCGCGCTTCGCGGGCGCGGCCCTGGCGGACCTGCTGGTCTCGGACGAGGCGCGCCGGGGCCTGAAGCCCGGTGTCGCGGTGGTGGTGAGCGCGGACCCGTTCGCCGAGCTCGCCCGCGCCGCGTGGCGCCTGGCACCACCCGGATCGGCCGTGCTCACCGCCCCCGAGGGGGCGGACGGGTGGGGAACCCACTTGGAGAACCGGGCCGACGGCGCGGTCTACGTGTGCCGCGGCACCGTGTGCTTCGACCCTGTGACCGACTACAACGAGCTGAAGACGCCCCTCTGGACCCGCGTCTGAGCGGTCAGGTGAGCAGCTCGCCGCGCATGATGGTGTCACCCGAGTGCCGGGGCTCGTCGTCGAACAGCTCGTTGGAGAGGTCGACGATGAGGTACCCGGCCTCGATGAGCGACTCGTCGATGGCGAACCGGCCCACCTCGTCGGCAGCGAACACGCCCACCGACACCATGCGCGCAAGGTCCGTGTTGATCAGCCAGACCTCGACGTAGCCGTCCGGGTTGGCCACGCCGCCGGGCACCTCGACGGCCAGGCTGTAGCCGACGCTGCGGCGGAGCAGTTCGGCGCGGCCGAGCTCCTCGTCCGGCGCGTCGAGCGGGGTGAGCACGGCGCGCCGGACCGCCTCGCCGACGTCGTCGCCACCGGTCAGCCAGCCGGTGGCCAGACCGGCGCCGGCGCCGACGAGCAGGCCTCCGACCCCGAACAGCCAGGCTCGGCGGCCGATGCCGCCGGTGGGCGGGGTGGTGGTGGCGGGTTCGGGTGCAGGGGAAGCAGCGGCGGGCGCCGGCGCGACCCCGGTGGCCGCCGCAATGGCGTCCCAGGTGCCGGGGGCGGGATCTGACCACACGGGTTCGGACCTGGCGGCGCGGCGGAAGCGGTCCGCGACATCGGCCAGTGGGTACTCGTCGCGCCCGGTCATGCTGCATCCACCTCCTCGAACACTGCTCTCAATCTTTCCAGACCACGGCGGACGTGGCTCTTGACGGTTCCCAGCGGGAGGTCCAGCCGCCTGGCGACCTCGTCGTGGGTGCGGTCCTCGAGGTAGACCAGGCGGAGGATGGTTGCCCGTGGGTCTCCCAGCGCGGCGAGGGCGTCGTGGATGATGACCGAGTCGATCACCTCGTCCACCCGTGCCGCCTCGATGGGCGGATCCCCGGCCAGCGCCTCCTGCGTCATCGCCTCGTCCTTGCGGAACGCGCGGGTCCTGGCACGGAGGGCGTCGATGACCTTGAGCCGGCAGATGCCGATGAGCCATGCCGGGAGGGACTCGTCGCTCGCCCTGAGGCTGGCCCTGGAGCTCCAGGCTGCGATGAAGACCTGCTGAGTCACGTCGTCGGCGTCATCTGCGGAGCCGAGGGAGCTGCGTGCGATGGTGTGGATGAGCCGCGACCACCGCGCGTACGCCTCTTGAAGCGCCGACTCGTCACCGGCCGCGAAGCGTGTGGCCAGGACCCCGATGGGGGTGGTGGGAGCTTCGACGATCACGGGCCCAGTCTTGCACACCGCCCGCCCTGGACGGGTCACACGGGGCGCGGCTCCCGCCCCTGGGAACCATGTGGAGGGACGGGAGCCGCTGATGGGGGGGTCAGGAGTTGCTGCGGGCCCGCGAGCGCTGAGCCGCCACGACGGTGGTGGCCACGCCGGCGATCATGAGCGACGCCGCGGTGAGGGCCAGGAACGAGGTGTCCGCGGGACCCTCCGCGCCGGTGCTCGGCATGCCGGTGGTCAGCTTGACCGTCTGCGTGGCGAGGGCGAGGTTCTCGCCCTCGAGCGAGCCCCAGGCGTAGACGATGGTGTTCATGCCGGCCTTGATGTCGAGGTCGGCGGGGCCGAGGACGACGGTGCCGGTGCCGGCGGCCACCACGTCGGCGGCGATCGTGCCGGCGGCGATGTTGAGCTTGGCCTCCTTCGGGTTCTCCAGGCCCGGGACCGCGACAGCGCCACCCGCGCGGACGTCGACGGCGGGGGCCGCGGCCACGTGACGCACCGTCAGGCGGGCGCCCTTGTCCGAGGCGGAGGTGTCGTTGACGAAGGGGGTGAGGGTGGGGGTTCCGTCGGCCTTGAGGTGGGCCACGATGGTGATGTTCGCGCCGGCGGGGACCGCCAC
Organism: Tessaracoccus yangjingae; assembly: GCF_055326235.1. Taxonomy (NCBI): domain Bacteria; kingdom Bacillati; phylum Actinomycetota; class Actinomycetes; order Propionibacteriales; family Propionibacteriaceae; genus Tessaracoccus; species Tessaracoccus yangjingae. Next base: position 252,706 of record NZ_JBUZNN010000002.1, read on the forward strand.
GTCGTTGGCCTCGATCACCGCGGCGCCGTCGGCGCCTGCGCCGGCCGCGACGACCTTCAGGTCGTAGGTGCCCTCCGGCAGCTCCTGCGGATCGGTCAGGGTGCCCGGGGCGAAGTTGGTCAGCAGCGCGGCGCCGTTGGCGTAGACGTCGACGGTGGCGTCGGGGACGCCGTGCAGGATGGAGATGGTGGAGGTGTGGTCGTCAGCGTGGGCGAGGGCGGCGGAGCCGACGGTGGCGGCCAGTGCGAGGGAGCCGGCGACGAAGAGGCGGGAGAGCTTCATGGGAGTGGTCCTTTCGAAGTGCTGTTCAGGCGACCATCGCCTTGACACTGAGTACTTCGAACGGACCCCCGCCCACGGATGCACCGGATCCGATCTTTTTTCTTTTCTTTTCTGGCGCTCAGGCGAGCTCGTCGACCTCCAGCATGTCGGTCACCAGGGCGGCGATGGGCGAGCGTTCCGAGCGGGTCAGCGTCACGTGGGCGAACAGCGGGTTGCCCTTCAGCTTCTCGATCACCGCGACGATGCCGTCGTGCCTGCCGACGCGGAGGTTGTCCCGCTGAGCCACGTCGTGGGTGAGCACCACCCGGGAGTTCTGTCCCACCCGTGACAGCACGGTGAGCAGGACGTTGCGCTCCAGCGACTGGGCCTCGTCGACGATGATGAAGGCGTCGTGCAGCGACCGCCCGCGGATGTGGGTGAGCGGCAGCACCTCGATCATCTCCTGCTCGAGCAGCTCGTCGATGACGTACTTGTTGGTGACCGACGAGAGCGTGTCGAACACCGCCTGGCCCCACGGCGCCATCTTCTCGCCGGCGGTGCCGGGGAGGAAGCCGAGGTCCTGGCCGCCGACGGGGTAGAGCGGCCGGAACACCATCACCTTGCTGTACCGGCGCTGCTCCAGCACCGCGTCGAGTCCCGCGCACAGCGCGAGCGCGGACTTGCCGGTGCCCGCGCGGCCGCCCATGGACACGATGCCGATCGACTCGTCCATGAGCAGATCGAGTGCCACCCGCTGCTCGGCCGAGCGGCCGTGGATGCCGAACACCTCGCGGTCGTGCTTGATCAGCTTGACCGAGCCGTCGGGCATCCGGCGCCCCAGCGCGCTCGACCCGGGGGCGTGCAGCACCACGCCGGTGTGGGTGGGCAGCGCGGCCGCCTGCCCGATGACGGTGTGGCCGTCCTCGTAGAGCGCGGACACCTCGTCGGTGGTCACGTCCACGCTGGCCATCCCGGTGAACCCGGCCTGCAGCGGAAGCTCATTGCGGTACTCCTCCGCGGCCAGCCCGACGGCGGCGGCCTTGACCCTGAGCGGCACGTCCTTCGAGACCAGCACGACGTCGTGGCCCTCGTTGGCGTAGTTGAGGGCGACGGCGAGGATCCGGGTGTCGTTGTCCCCCAGGCGGAACCCCACCGGAAGCGAGTCCTGGTCGCTGTGGTTGAGCTCCACGCGCAGGTTGCCGCCCTGGTCGTTGGTCACCATCGGGGTGTCCAGCCTGCCGTGTTCGATGCGCAGGTCGTCGAGGAGCCGCAGCGCGGAGCGGGCGAAGTACCCGAGCTCCGGGTGATGGCGCTTCGACTCCAGCTCGGTGATCACCACGATGGGGAGGATCACGTTGTGCTCGGCGAACCGCAGCATCGCCTTGGGGTCGGAGAGGAGGACGGAGGTATCGACGACGTAGGTCTTGATCGCCGTGTCTGGCTGTGCAGCGGTGGGGGAAGCCTGCTGGTGTGACGCGTTGAGCACGATTGCTCCCTTCGCCGGGGCCGCGCTCACCGCGTCGGTCCCCGAAGCTCGCTAGAGGACCGTTGTGGCTTGGATGGAGTGGATCTCCATGGCCCGACAATAACCGCCCTGGCGGCCCAGCAGAAGGCCCAGGCCCGAGAAAATCACACGGTTGTAACTTACTGTTCACCCGGCGCGGGTCAGACGGCGAAGACGGCCAGCCCGATTGCGATCGCGTGGAGCAGGGCCGCGACGATGGTGCAGGCGTGGAACACCTCGTGAAAGCCGAACCAGGTGGGCGAGAGCTGCGGCCGCTTGGTGGCGTACGCGATGGCGCCGAGCGAGTAGACCAGGCCGCCCGCCCCGATCAGCAGCACCACGGCCGGGCCGCCGGCCGCCCAGAACTGGTCCAGCCAGCCGACCGCCGCCCACCCCATGGCCAGGTACAGGAACGTGTACAACCAGCGTGGCGCGCCCAGCCACAGGATCCGGAAGAGCACGCCCAGGATCGCGATGCTCCAGATGAGCACCAGCAGCGTCACGCGCGAGGACCCCTCCAGCAGGGTGAGGGCGAGCGGTGTGTAGCTGCCGGCGATGAAGACGAAGATGTTGGAGTGGTCGATCCGCCTGAACAGGGCGTTGGCCCGCGGGGACCAGGTGCCACGGTGGTAGGCGGCGCTCGTGCCGAACAGCTGGACGGCGGCCAGGGTGTAGATGCCGCAGCCGATCCGGGCGGTGAGCGTGGGCGCGAACACCGTGAACACCAACCCGATGATGAAGGCCACCGGCGCCATGCCGAGGTGGAGCCACCCGCGCAGCTTCGGCTTCGCGGGGGAGGGGCTGGGGGTGAACGGGGGCTCTGCGATGTCGCTCATGCACTTACCTACGGTTGAGTAACTTACGGTTCCGTAGGTTACTCCTACGGCGTCGTGAAGCCAACTTGGCACTACTGTATTTCGCATGTCAGCGGTACGCCCCCTCGTCGAACGCTGGTGGCCGCCCCGCTGGCTGTACGCCAGCTACGAGCGCCAGGTCCTCCGGTACCTGGACAAGGAGACCCTGCCCCGGCACGTGGCGGTCCTGGCGGACGGCAACCGGCGCTGGGCGCGGATGAACGCCCCCGGCCAGCCCCTCGTCGCCGGGTACCGGGCCGGCGCGGCGAAGCTGCTGGAGTTCGTGGAGTGGTGCGACGAGACGCGGATCCCCGTCATCACGTTGTGGGTGCTGAGCACCGACAACCTCGAGCGCGCCGAGGAGGACGAGCTCACGCCGCTGCTGGAGGTGATCAGCCAGCTGGTGAAGGACCTGGCCGCCACGAAGCGCTGGCGGGTCCAGGCCGTCGGCGCCCTGGACCTGCTGCCCGAGGATGTCGCGGCGAGCCTGCAGGCGGCGTCGGACTCGACGGCGTGGGTCAGGGGCATGCACGTCAACGTCGCGGTGGCCTACGGTGGCCGGCACGAGCTGCGCGACGCGGTGCGCTCCCTCCTGGCCGAACGGGCGGCAGAGGGGGCGACGCTCGCCGAGGTGGCGGAGACCCTCGAGATCGACGAGATCTCGGCGCACCTCTACACGAAGGGCCAGCCGGACCCGGATCTCATCATCCGCACCTCGGGCGAGCAGCGCCTCTCCGGCTTCCTGCTGTGGCAGTCCGCGCACAGCGAGTTCTACTTCTGCGAGGCCCTCTGGCCGGACTTCCGGCGCGTGGACTTCGTGCGCGCGCTTCGCGCCTACTCGCAGCGCGAGCGCCGCTTCGGCCGCTGACGGCCGCTTTGTCCCCGCGGCGGGGCCGTGGGACGATGGCGCGCATGGCAGGCCGCAACCGCAACACCCGCTCGCGCGACATGGTGATCTCGATGTCCGTGCTGCTGGTGCCGATCGCGCTCATCGTGTGGTGGTTCACCAGCACCCCGGAGCCCAGGCCCGAGCCGGTCGACGTCACCGGGACCCTCACCAGGGCCCTGGCCGAGTCCCCCTACCCCCTCCTCAGGGCCGAGGAGCCGGGCGATGGTTGGATCGCGGCCCGGGTGGCCTGGGCCAAGGAGGGCGACCCCTGGATCACCAGCGAGCCCGCGGCCGGCAACTGGTGGCAGGTGGGCTACCTCTCCCCGGACGAGATCTACTTCGGCGTGCAGCAGCGCGACGGCGCCATCGGCTCATTCGTCTCCACCACCACCCGAGACGGGCGGGCCGTCGGCGGCACCGTCGAGCTCGCGGGGCGGACGTGGGAACGCTACGAGAGCAGCGACGGGCGCACCCGCAGCCTGGTGCACGCCACCGACGAGGTGACCTCTATCGTCACGGCGGATACGGACTTCACCCAGCTCGAGGCCTTCGCGGCCACCCTCGTGGAGGCGTAGGTCCTCGTCGAGGCGTAGGTCACTGGGCGGCGGGCCGCGCCTTCGCCACCTGGTCCTTTGCGCCGTCGAGGAAGCCCTGGCAGATCTCGGCGAGCTTCTCGCCGCGCTGCCACAGCTCCATGGACTCGGCGAGCGAGGCGCCACCGGACTCGAGCCGGCGCACCACCTCGACCAGTTCGTCGCGGGCGGCCTCGTAGGTGAGCTGCTGGTCTGTCACGGTCGTTCTCCCTCGGGGGTGGTGGCGACGACGTCCAGGGCGAGTGACCCGTCGGCCAGGTAGGCGTGGATGCGAGCGCCGGGCGCGGTGTCCGTGACGGCCGACACCGACCGGTGCGCGTCGTCGACCAGGACGGCGTACCCGCGCTCCAGGGTGCGCTTGGGCGAGAGGGCCCGGATGGAGCTCACCGCCGAGCGGAGGTGCGACTCCTCGTCGCGCAGCCGCCGTTCGATCGCCGCGGTCAGCTTGTGCCGGTGCAGGCTCAGCCGGTCGTAGTGGGCGGCGAAGGCGCTGGTGGGGTCGACCATGACGGGCCGCGACCTGAGCTGGTCGAGCTGCCGTTGCGCCTCGAGGATGCGGGTGGCGACGGCGCGACCCAGGCGGGCGCGGGCCTCCGCCAGGGCGTCGGTCTCGGCGGCGTGGTCCGGCACCACCCGCTTCGCCGCGTCGGTGGGGGTGGAGGCGCGGACGTCGGCCACGAGGTCCACGATGGGGGCGTCGCGCTCGTGCCCGATGGCCGTGACGACCGGGGTCCGGGCGGCCGCCACGGCGCGCACCACGCCCTCGTCGGAGAAGGACAGCAGGTCCTCCAGTGACCCGCCGCCGCGGGCGAGGATGATGACGTCCACCTCGGGATCGGCGTCGAGCGCGGCGAGGGCCAGCATGATGGACTCGGAGGAGTTGGGGCCCTGGACGAGGGCGTGCCGCGTCCGGATGCGGGCGGCGGGCCAGCGCCTGCCGACGGTGGTGACCACGTCCCGCTCGGCGTCCGAGTCCTTGCCCGTGACCAGGCCGATCATCCTCGGCAGGAGCGGCAGGCGGCGCTTCCGGGCAGGGTCGAAGAGCCCCTCGGCCTGCAGCTTGCGCTTGAGCTGCTCCAGTTGAGCCAGGAGCCGTCCCTCGCCCGCCACCTGGATCTCCAGGCACTCCAGGCTCAGCGACGCGTTGCGCTCCCAGACCCTGGGCTTGACCCGGGCGGTGACCCTGGACCCCTCCGGGAGGGGTCCGGCCGCGTCGAGCACCACGGTGGAGACCGTGACCTGTGCCGACATGTCGGCCACGCGGTCGCGGAACGTGAGGAACTGCGTCGGGGCGTTGCGGCGCTTGATCTCCACCACCTGGGCGTCCACCCACACCTCGCCGAGGCGGCCCACCCAGTCCTTGGTGGCCATGATCACCCGGCCGAGCGGCTGCGGCTTCTCCGAGGAACTCTCCAGCGCCATGCGGGGCCGCTCAGTCCCAGATGCCGGACGAGCAGGTGGCGTACCAGGTGCCGTGGATCACGTTGCCGACGGCCACGCCCAGCTCGGCGGGCACCGCGCAGGAGATCGGCATGGCGCTCCTCCCGGTGACGTACTGGAAGTCGACGCCCGTGAGGACGTTGCGCCTGGTCTCCACTCCCAGCACCTCCACGCCCATGAGGAGGGCGGGGGAGGCCTCGGAGGCCGGGATGGCCGCGGCCTGCAGCGCGATGAGGCTCGGGGAGATCAGCGCGTGCGCGGGGATGCGCAGGTCGCCTCCGGGCGTGGCCTCGGGTGAGGCGTCGAACGCGGCCGCGTCCTCGTAGACGGTGACCTCGATGGCCAGCGCCCCCACCCGCAGCGCGTCCACAACGCTGTACTGGCCGCCGGCGCGCAGCTCGTGCTGCGGGTAGGCCACCGGGTCGTCGACGAGGGCCACGAACTGCGCGAGCAGCGGCCCCGGCGCATCCGGTCCGTAGAGGGCGACGCGGGCCAGCAGGTCCGTGAAGCGCACCACCTGGGCGCGGTAGGTCGTGTCGGCCACGAGGGCGCCGGTGGTGCTGACGCCCTGCCCCTCCCGCTTGACGAAGCTGAGTCGGGCACCGCTGGGATCGGTGTAGGTGCCCACCAGGTCGAAGCCCGGGGCGGTGTCTATTCCGCGGACGCCGGCGTCGAACGCTGACTTGACGAGGGTGTCCATGGAGTCGACGTCGAAGCCGACGGCGTGGAGCTGGGGGGAATGCATGCGGCTAGGGTACCGGCGAGGCACCACCTAGACTGGGCGCCATGACCACTGAAGCCCCGGCCATCAAGCGCGTCGTCGTCGCAGCCCCCCGCGGATACTGCGCCGGCGTGGACCGCGCCGTCGTCACGGTGGAGAAGGCCCTGGACCTGTACGGTCCGCCGGTCTACGTCCGCAAGCAGATCGTGCACAACAAGCACGTCGTCGAGACGTTGGAGGCCCGCGGGGCGATCTTCGTGGAGGAGCTCGACGAGGTGCCCACCGGCGCAACCGTCGTGTTCTCCGCGCACGGCGTCTCTCCCGCCGTGCACACCGAGGCCGCCGATCGTGGCCTCAAGACCATCGACGCCACCTGCCCGCTCGTCACGAAGGTGCACCACGAGGCCAGGCGGTTCGCCTCGGAGGGCACCCAGATCCTGCTCATCGGCCACGCCGGCCACGAGGAGGTCGAGGGCACCATGGGCGAGGCCCCGGAGCAGACCATCCTGGTGCAGTCGCCGTCGGACGTGGACTCCCTCGAGCTGCCGGAGCACGGCAGCCTGGCGTGGCTCAGCCAGACCACGCTCTCGGTGGACGAGACCATGGAGACCGTCGGCCGGCTGCGGGAGAAGTTCCCGCTGCTCATGGACCCCCCGTCGGACGACATCTGCTACGCCACGCAGAACCGCCAGCTGGCCGTCAAGCAGATCTCCCCCGGGTGTGACCTGATGATCGTGGTGGGGTCACAGAACTCGTCGAACTCCGTGCGCCTGGTGGAGGTGGCGCTGGAGGCCGGCGCCAAGGCCTCCTACCGCGTGGACAACGCCGACGAGATCGACCCGGCCTGGCTGGAGGGCGTCAACAGCGTGGGCGTCACCTCGGGCGCGTCCGTGCCGGACGTGCTGGTGCAGGGGGTCCTGGACTACCTTCAGGGTCGCGGCTTCCCGCCCGCGGTGGAGGAGCGGCTGACCGAGGAGACGCTGCAGTTCGCGCTGCCGCCGGAGCTCCGCAAGGACCTGCGCCGCGCCGTCAAGCACTGACGCCTCAGGTGAGGAAGCGGAAGAAGGGGCTGTCGTAGGCCACCTCTTCTGCGGTCATGCCGCACTCGTCGATGCGTTGGAGCAGGAACGGGTAGTCCCCGGGATTGCCGAGCTCCACGCCCACAAGGGCGGGCCCGGTGTCGCGGTTGTTGCGCTTGACGTACTCGAAGTACGTGATGTCGTCCTCCGGGCCCAGCACCGAGTCCAGGAACATGCGCAGGGCGCCGGGTTGCTGCGGGAAGTCGACGAGGAAGTAGCGCTTCCGGCCCTCGTGGATGAGCGAGCGCTCCACCACCTCGGCGTAGCGGGACACGTCGTTGTTGCCGCCGGAGACCAGGACCAGCACGCGTGACCCGGTCGGGATCTGCACCCGCGGGCCGACGCCGCCGGTGGGCAGCGCGGCGGCGGCGAGTGCGCCGGCGGGCTCGGCGATGATGCCGTCGGTCTGGTAGAAGTCCAGCATCTCCGAGCACACCTGGCCCTCGGGCACCCTGGTCAGCTCCACGCGAGCCTCGCGGATGACCTCGAAGGTGAAGTCTCCCACCCGCTTGACGGCCGCGCCGTCGACGAAGGTGTCGATGTCGTGCAGCACCACGGGACGGCCGGCCGAGATGGCGGCCGCGACACAGGGCGCGCCCTCGGGCTCCACCCCGATGATCCGCACCTCGGGATGGGTGGTGCGCAGCCACGCGGCGGCCCCCGCGAGCAGCCCGCCTCCGCCGACGGGGAGCACCACCACGTCGGGCACGAAGCCCAGCTGGTCGAAGGCCTCCACCACGACGGTGGCCTGACCCGCGGCGGTCCGTGGGTCGTTGAACGCCGGCACCAGGATCTTGCCGTGCGCGGCCAGGCGGGCGGCCTCCTCGGAGGCGTCGTCGTAGCTGGCCCCGTGGAGCACCAGGTCCACGAAGCCGTGGCCGATCTCGAGGATCCGCTGCCGCTTCTGCCGGGGGGTGGTGTGGGGCACTACGACGGTGGCCTGGATGCCCAGCGCCGCGGCGGAGAACGCCACGCCCTGCCCGTGGTTGCCGGCCGACGCGCACACCACGCCCGCACGCTTCTCCTCGTCGGTGAGCTGGGCCATGAGGTTGTAGGCGCCGCGCAGCTTGTACGAGCGGACGGGCTGAAGGTCTTCGCGCTTGAGCCAGATCTGGGACCCCGTCGCCTTCGAGAGCCGGGCGTTCAGCTGGACGGGCGTGCGGTCCGCGATCCCTCCGAGTCGGTCGACGGCAGGGGGAATCTGGGCGGCCAGGTCTGACAATGCGGTCACCCGCCCATTGTCGCCGGTCTGCGGCCGGACGCGTCAACCGCGCCCCGCCGGCCCCTGGATCGTGGGACGCGCGGGTGGCACCATGGCTGGATGGGTCCCCACGCGCCCCACGACGACGCCGCCTTCAGGCGCCCCGGCAGCGCTGCCTCCCCCCAGGAGACACGGGCCGAGCCGTGGACCTGGGGGCTGGGACCCGACGAGGGGACCCCCACCCCGATGACGGCGACCCGGCCGGCGGCCGTGTCGGCCCCTCGAGAGCAGCACGTGGTCCGCGCCTCCTGGGACCCGAACCCCGAGCCGATCGTCCCGGACAGCGTGGGCGGCGACGGGCCGGACTGGGCCCGCATCCTGACCCGGTCGTTGGCGCTGGTGGCCGCCGGTGTGTGCGCCGGGATCCTGCTGTCCAGACCGTGGTCCCCCAGGGAAGACGCGCCTCCGACGCCCGCCGAGACCAGCGTGGGCGCCCCGGCCGGCTCCCCTGAGCCCACACGTCGATGACGCGTGGCCCATCCGGCTGAGGCAGCGGGTCAGCCGTCGGCCGTGCCGGTGCGACGGCGGAGCTGACGGACCGGGGGCTGGTCCAGCAGGTCCTTCTCCTCGGTGACCGCGGCCAGCTCCAGGCTGCGCAGGTCCTCGAACTCCAGCATCTCCGGCACGGCGATCTCCCGTGCGGTCTCCGTCACCGGCGCCAGCCCGGGGAGCTCTCCTCCGGTGACGCCGAGGTCCTTGAAGCGGCGGGCCGACACCATGACCCGCGTCTCCACCGCGCCGACTGCCTTGTTGTAGTGCGACACCGCGCTGCCGAGCGAGCGGCCGAGCTTGTCGAAGTGCTGGCCCAGCGTGGCGAGGCGCTCGTACAGCTCGCGACCCAGCTTCGACACCTGCCCGGCCGTCTCGGCCAGCGCGACCTGCTGCCACCCGTTGGCGACGATCTGCAGCTGCGGGATGAGCAGGCCGGGGGAGGCGAGGACGATCTGGCGCCTGGTGGCGTAGTCGTGCAGCTCGGGCTCCTGCTCGAGCGCCAGCCGGTAGAACTCGTCCGAGGGCAGGTAGAGCACCACGAACTCGGGTGAGCCGAGGTCCAGCTGCCAGTAGTGCTTGCCGGAGAGGTCGTCGATGTGCTTGCGCACGTGGGCCGCGAACGTCTTGAAGTGCGCCTTCTGCGCGTCTTCGTCCTCCGTGTTGTAGGCCTCGAGGACCGCGCTGAGCGGCACCTTGGAGTCCACGAAGATGACCTTGCCTGCCGGCAGGTTGATCCGCATGTCCGGCCTGAACCGGCCGTCGTCGGAGGTGTAGGTGGCCTGCGCGTCGAAGTCGCACCGCTCCGTGAGGCCGGAGATCTCGACGATCCGCTTGAGGCTCCGCTCGCCCCAGGCGCCGCGCACCTGCGGCGTGCGCAGCGCGTTGCTCAGGCTGAGCGTCTCGCGGCGGATGGCGTCTCCGGAGAGGCGCACCGCCTGCACCTGCTCGCCAAGCTCGGCGGCCATCCGCACCCGGTCCTTCTCGACGGCCTGCAGCCTGTCCTGCAGCTGGCGGAGACCGTCCGTCAACGGCCCGACGAGCTGCTCGGTGGCCTTGAGCCGGTGCGCGGCCACCTCGTCGGCCTGCTTCCCCTGGCGCTCCAGGGTATCCGCCGAGAAGGCCTTGAACTGGGCCAGGAGGACCTCCCTGTCCGCCGCCTGCTCGGCAGCCTTCTGCACCGCCGCGTCCCGCTGTGCGGTGAGCCCGGCCACCTGGGCCGCGACACCCGCGGTCTCGCTCCGGGCCTCGGCCACCAGACGCTGCGCGTCCACCGCCACGGTGCGCAGCTCGGCCTTCTCCGCAAGGTGCTGCGCCACCTCGGCCTTCACCGCTGCCGCCTCGGCGCGCGCGCGGCTGGCCTCCTCAAGTGCTCGGGACGTCTCCTGCCGGGCCGACGACACGGCCAGCAGCTCCTCCGTCCGGGCGTGCCGGCCGGCGTCCGCGGAGGACTGGCGGCGCCCGAGCAGGTAGCCGCCGACGGCGCCGGCCAGAAGGGCGAGAAGGCTGAGCACGATGGCGAGAACGTCCATGCGTCCACTCAATCAGGGGCCACCGACAATTTCCCGCCGCCACTCCGGCACCGGCCCGGAGCGGGCGCCCGGAGCGGGCGCCCGGAGCGGTCGGGCTACCGTAGAGGCCATGCTCGCCACCGCCCAGGACCACATCGACCACCTCTCCGGCTTCGTCACCGCGTCACCCACCTCGTTCCACGCTGCGGAGCGGGTCGCCGCCGGGCTGAGGGCCGCCGGTTTCGAGCAGGTGGACGGACGGCGTGCCTGGGGCAGCGTGACCGGCAGGCGGTTCATGGTGCGCGACGGCGCCGTCGTGGCGTGGGTGGCGCCTGACGGACTGGCCGCCGACGTCGGGTTCCGGATCGTCGGCACCCACACGGATTCCCCCGGGTTCAAGGTCAAGCCGGGGGCCCTGATCCAGAGCGTCGGTTGGACGCAGCTCGGCGTCGAGGTCTACGGGGGGCCGCTGCTCAACTCGTGGCTGGACCGCGACCTCGGCATCGCCGGGAGGCTCGTCACGCTCGACGGCTCGGTGCACCTGGTCCAGACCGGCCCGATCGCGCGGATCCCGCAGCTCGCGATCCACCTCGACCGCAGCGCGAACGACGGGCTGAAGCTCGACCGTCAGGCGCACACCCAGCCGGTGCTCGCCGTCGAGCTGCGCGGGTCGCTGCTGGACCATCTGTGCGGGCTCGCCGGCGTCGAGCCGGGCCAGGTGGCGTTCCACGACCTGTTCGCCTTCGACACCCAGCCGCCCGCCGTCATCGGCCTCGAGCGCGAGTTCCTCGCCTCGGCCCGCCTCGACAACCTGTTGTCCACCCATGCCGCGCTGACCGCCGTCGACGGCCTGGCGCCCGGCCGCGACATCGCCGTGTTCGCCGCCTTCGATCACGAGGAGGTCGGCTCCGACACCGCGACGGGCGCGGGTGGGCCCCCGCTGCAGGACGTCCTTGAGCGCATCGCAGCCGGGTACGGGCTCGGCCTCGACGCCACCCGCGCCATGCTCGCCCGCTCCAGCTGCGTCTCCGCCGACTGCGGCCACCTGATCCACCCGAACTACCCCGGCCAGCACGACCCCGTCAACCGCCCGCTGCCCAACCGCGGGCCCCTGCTGAAGATCAACGCGAACCAGCGCTACGCCACCGACGCCGTCGGCGCCGCGATCTGGCTGCGGGCCTGTGCCGAGGCGGGGGTGCCCACCCAGCCGTTCGTGTCCAACAACGCCGTGCCGTGTGGCTCTACCATCGGCCCGATCACGGCCACCCGGCTCGGGATCACCACCGTCGACGTCGGTGCCGGCCTGCTCAGCATGCACTCGGCGCGGGAGATGTGCGGCGTCGAGGACCCGTGGCACCTGGCCCGGGCGATGCGCGCCTACTGGGCGGGCGCCTGACCCTTCTCGTCGGGCCGGCGCCGGCGACGGCGGCCCACCCGTTCGGACCGCGACGCCGGGGCCGGTAAGCTCGTCCCTCGTGGCACTCACCATCGGGATCGTCGGTCTCCCCAACGCCGGCAAGTCGACCCTGTTCAACGCGCTCACCCGCAACAACGTGCTCGCGGCGAACTACCCGTTCGCGACGATCGAGCCCAACGTCGGCGTCGTCGGCGTGCCGGACCCGCGCCTTGCGCAGCTGGCCAAGCTCTACGGCTCCGAGCGGATCATCCCGGCCACCGTGAGCTTCGTCGACATCGCCGGCATCGTGAAGGGAGCCTCGCAGGGCGAGGGGATGGGCAACGCCTTCCTGGCCAACATCCGCGAGGCTGACGCCATCTGCCAGGTCACCCGGGTCTTCGACGACGAGGACGTCACGCACGTCGACGGCAAGGTGGATCCCGCCAACGACATCGACACCATCGCCACGGAGCTGATCCTCGCCGATCTCGCCACCGTCGAGAAGGCGCTGCCGCGCGTCGAGAAGGAGGCGCGCATCAAGAAGGAGTCGCAGCCGAAGCTCGCCGCCTACCAGGCCGCCAAGGACGCGCTGGAGTCCGGCAAGGGCGTCCGCGCGGCCGGCCTCGACGTCGAGGAACTGCGCGACCTTTTCCTGCTCACCGCCAAGCCCTATCTCTACGTCTTCAACTGCGACCAGGACGAGCTGGGCGACGAGGACCTCAAGGCCCGGATGCGGGAGCTGGTGGCGCCCTCGGAGGCCATCTTCCTCGACGCCAAGTTCGAGTCGGAGCTCGTCGAGATGGAGGAGGACGAGGCGCGCGAGTTCCTCGCCGAGATGGGCGTCGAGGAGCCCGGGCTCGACGTGCTGGCCCGCGTCGGCTTCGACACCCTCGGCCTGCAGACCTACCTCACCGCCGGCCCGAAGGAGTCGCGCGGGTGGACCATCCCGAAGGGCGCGACCGCCCCGGAGGCTGCCGGCGTCATCCACACAGACTTCCAGAAGGGCTTCATCAAGGCCCAGGTGATCGGCTTCGACGACCTGATGGCCGCGGGCTCCGAGGCCGCCGCGAAGGCGGCCGGCAAGATGCGCCTCGAGGGCAAGGACTACGTGATGGCTGACGGCGACGTGGTCGAGTTCAGGTTTAACGTCTAGCGTTATTGACGAACGTCGTTATATTCTGGTCGAGTGATCAGGTCGTTCGGCAGCAAGGACACCGAGCGCATCTGGCATGAGCAGTACGTCAAGGGCGTCGACCGGGCCGTGCAGCGGTCGACTCTCCGGAAGCTCGAGCTGATCCATGCGGCGCGCGACGTCGAGGATCTCAGGATCCCGCCAGGAAACAGGCTGGAGCGACTGGTCGGCGATCGTCGTGGGCAACACAGCGTCCGCGTGAACGCGCAGTGGCGTCTCTGTTTCGTCTGGAGAGAAGGAGGTGCAGAAGATGTCGAACTCGTCGACTACCACTGAGGCTGACCTGATCGAACCGATCCACCCGGGAGAGATCCTGATGGAGGACTTCATCGAGGGCTTCGGGATCACGCAGAACAAGCTGGCTGTCGCCATCGGCGTCCCGCCGCGACGGATCAACGAGATCGTGCACGGCAAGCGGGGCATCACCGCTGACACTGCGATCCGTCTGGCCCGCTACTTCGGCACCTCGGAGGAGTTCTGGATGAATCTGCAGTCGCACTACGAGTTGCGGATCGAGCGCCGGGCGCTACGCGACAAGGTCGCGGCGATCCAGCCGCTCGCCCAGGCATCCTGACGTGGGTGGCGTCGAGACCGCCGTTCACCCGGTGGGGGCGGCTCCCCACTGTGTCTATGCATTGGTGCTCACGCTCGACGGGAACCGGGTTCTCTTGAGTCGACATCGGGAGTGCTCGACATGGGAGACCCAGGAGGGCTGATGTACGTCGGCCAGGCTGTCCTCACCTACGACCAACGGCTCAGCGACGCGGCGAGGGCGGCGGGACTCGAGGTGATCGCTCCCACCTCGAGCGGGGCCGTCACCCCGCCGGTGGGGGGCTGCTGATGCCGATGGCCTTCCCGATCGTGGCGTCGTCGCCGAGGACCTCGAGCATGAAGGCCGCCAGATCCGCCCGGGGGACGGTGCCGAGCAGCTTCTGGCCGCTGGTGGTTTCCAGCGCGAGCCACGAGCCCTGCGGCGCCTTGTCCGTGAGTCCGGTCGGGCGCACCACCGTCCAGTCCAGGCCGGAGCCGGTGACAGCCGCCTCCTGCTCGTTGTGGTCGGCCAGCGGGCCGCCCAGCACGACCGGGGTGATGTAGCGCAATACGCCCGGCAGCTGTGACGCGGATCCTCCGGCGCCCACGGAGGACTGGACGGCCAGCCTGCGGACCCCGGCCCGCCGCATGGCGTCGATGACGGTTCGCGTCACGGCCGCGCGCTGGTGGCGGATGCCCTTCGCGGCGCCGACGGTGATCACGACAGCGTCCGCGCCGGTCACCGCCTCGGCGCACACCTCGGGCTCCGTCGCGTTGCCGGCGATGATCCGCGCGCCGTCGGGCCCGTTTCCGCCGCGGGAGACGACCGTGACGCTGTGTCCTGCCGCCAGCGCGAGCCTCGCGAGAAGGGCTCCGGTTCCCTGAGATCCGCCGATGATCGTGGGGCTGCGCCAGACCCATCGGGTTCCGCGTCAGGAGAGGTTCCCGAGCTCCTCCAGAGCCTTGGCCAGGCGCCGCTCCCTCGTGGCCTCCTGCTTCGCCTCCGCGATCCCGCGGGCCAGCTCCTTGCGCCGCGTGTAGCTGAGTGCGTCCCAGGCCCGTTGGAGCGCAGCGTCGGCGGCCAGCGCATCGGCCAACGGGTGGGGCACGTCGACGGTCCGCTCCGCCTCGTCCGCGGCGATCGTCACGTCCACCTCGTCGCCGATCTCCACCCCGAGTGCGGCCCTCGCCGCCCTGCTCAGCCCGATGCACGCCGTCCCGCCCATGCGGGTGATCCGGAGCCGGGCGGACGCGTCGCCGATCGTCACGACGACCGGCGGCGTCTTCGACGGCGACACCGCCGCGGACTCCTCGTCCGTCAACTCGATGGCCCCGGCAGGCCCGAAGGCGACGATGGTGGTGCGCAGTTCGATCATGGCCACCAGTGTGCCGCGGTGGACGGTCTGCGCGACCGGCTTGGCTGGCTGGCGGATCTGGTGCCGACTACGACACCAGAACCGCCACCTAGTAGTCGCCGACGGCAGCCCTGCGTGCACGCGGTCGGCGCGGCTGGAATTGTCAGTGGCGCCAACCATGCTGGGTGAATGAGAAATGAGCAGCATCCTGACCTCCTCAAGTTCCGACTGAAGTACCGCCCCTTGGAAGACGCTGCGATGGCGGGTGAGTGGCTGTGGGGACGGTGGCTGGATCGAAAGACCGGGCTCGTCGTCGCCCAGAACAACGCGATCGAGGTTCCGTTGGTGGTCACCGACACGTTGCGCGTTGCCCGAGACCCCGAGGGTGGCTGGCGGATGGTCGAGGTGGTGCGCGTCGCGGAGTTCCATGCCACGTGGACCACCTTCGACAGTCCAGTGACCACTCACGCGGCACAGCAGGTCTACGACGGCTGGGTCCGTGACGGATACGCGATCCACACCGAGGGCAGCTCCCGAGTCATGGTGACTGCGTGGCAGGAGTCGATGGGCATGGAGCAGATCCTGGCGGTTCTGCAGCCCGCGTTCGGCAACGATGGCTGGACGCTGTGGCACGTCTTCACGCCGACGGAGCGGCTTGCTGAGATTCAACATCGAGTGGACCTGCGGTCGCCTTCTATGAAGAGCAGGTCGTGATCGCCGGGGGGAGTCCCTCGTGCCGTCGAGACTGGGCGGCTAGCGGGCGGCGAGCACCTCGGCGACGTAGTCCACGTCCTTGTCGCCGCGACCCGACAGGTTGATCAGCACGATCGCGTCCTTCGGCATCGACGGCGCCAGGCGCATGGCGTGGGCCACCGCGTGGGAGCTCTCCAGGGCGGGGATGATGCCCTCGGTGCGGCACAGCAGCTGGAACGCGTCGAGGCACTCGGCGTCGGTGGCCGACACGTAGGTGACGCGTCCCGACTCCTGCAGGAACGCGTGCTGCGGGCCCACGCCGGGGTAGTCCAGGCCCGAGGCGATGGAGTGCACCGGGGCGGGCTCGCCCCCGGCCGTCTGGATCACCTTGGTGGCCATGCCGTGCAGGACGCCGTCGGTGCCGGTGGTCATGGTGGCCGCGTGCTCGCCGAGCACCTCCACGCCGCGCCCCGCCGGCTCGACGCCGTACAGGGCCACGTCCTCGTCGTCGAGGAACGCCGTGAACAGGCCCATCGCGTTGGAGCCGCCGCCCACGCAGGCCGCGACAGCATCAGGCAGGCGCCCCTCCGCCTCCAGCATCTGGGCGCGGGCCTCCCGTCCGACGATGGCCTGGAAGTCGCGCACCATCGACGGGTAGGGGTCAGGACCCACCACCGAGCCGATGCCGAAGAACGTGTCCTCGAAGTCGCGCGCGTAGGTGGAGAACGCGGAGTCGACGGCCTCCTTCAGCGACGCGCCGCCCTCGGTGACCTCCACCACCTTGGCACCGAGCAGCTGCATGCGCACCACGTTCGGGTGCTGCTTGGCCACGTCGATGGCGCCCATGTGGATCTCGCACTCTAGGCCGAGCAGCGCGGCCGCGGTGGCCAGCGCCACGCCGTGCTGGCCGGCGCCGGTCTCGGCGATCAGCTTCTTCTTGCCCATGCGGCGGGCCAGCAGGCCCTCGCCGAGGCAGTGGTTGATCTTGTGCGACCCGGTGTGGTTGAGGTCCTCGCGCTTGAGGTAGACCTTGGCGCCGCCCAGGTGCTCCGTCAGGTTCTCGGCGAAGTGCAGCAGCGACGGGCGCCCCACGTAGGCCTTGAGGAGGTGGGCGTACTCCTCCATGAAGGCGGGGTCGTTGCGGGCCTCGGCGTAGGCGGCCTTCACCTCGGCGATGGGCTCGACGAGGTGGGGCGGGAGGTAGGCGCCGCCGAACCGCCCGAAGTAGCCTGCCTCGTCCGCCTGAGAAAAGTTCGTCACGCGGCAGAACATACTTGATCCGGCGCGTTGCCGCCGTCGATCCATCCGCTGGACCCGGTGCGATCTCCGTCGGGCGCACTGACACACTGGGCCCGTGCGCGTCTACAACTTCTCCGCAGGTCCTGCCATGCTTCCGCTCGACGTCCTCGAGCGTGCCCAGTCCGAGCTCACCGACTGGCTCGGGTCGGGGATGTCCGTGCTGGAGGTCAGCCACCGCGGCAAGGACTTCGTGGCCTGCGCGGCCGCCGCCGAGGAGCGCCTGCGGGAGGTCATGGGCGTTCCCGCGAACTACCGCGTCCTCTTCCTCCAGGGCGGCGCCATGGGGCAGTTCGCCGGCATCCCCATGAACCTCACCGCGCCTGGTGACCTCATCAACGTGCTCCACACCGGGCAGTGGACCAAGAAGGCGATCTCGGAGGCGAAGCGGCAGGGGCTCACCGTCGACGTCATCGCCGACGAGGCCGCGTCGAACTACACCACCACGCCCGCCGCCGGCAGCTACGAGGTGGATCCGCGGGCCAGGTACTTCTACTACACGCCCAACGAGACCATCGGCGGCGTCGAGTACTCCTACGTCCCCGACGGCGGCGCGGTGCCCCTGGTGGCGGACATGAGCTCCACCATCCTGTCGCGGCCGGTCGACGTCGAGCGTTTCGGCCTGATCTTCGCCGGCGCCCAGAAGAACATGGGCCCGGCCGGGCTGTGCGTGGTCATCGTGCGCGACGACCTCGTGGGCCACGCCCGCGCCACCACGCCGTCGATCTTCGACTACGCCCAGATGGCCGCGAGCGACTCGATGCTCAACACGCCGCCCACCTTCAGCGTCTACCTGCTCGGGCTGATCCTCGAATGGGTCCAGTCCCTCGGCGGGCTCGAGGCCATGGCCGCCCGGAACTCGGCGAAGGCGGAGAAGCTCTACTCCTTCATCGACGCCTCGGAGTTCTACTCCAACCCTGTCGCCGCCGATTCGCGCTCCTGGATGAACGTGCCGTTCGTCACCGCCAAGCCCGAGGGGGACAAGGCGTTCGTGGCGGAGGCCGCAGCCGCCGGGCTGACGAACCTCGCCGGCCACCGCAGCGTCGGCGGCATGCGCGCCTCCATCTACAACGCCATGCCCATGGAGGGCGTCGACGCGCTGATCGACTTCATGGCCGACTACGAGCGCCGGAACGCCTGACGTGACCTACCGGGTCCAGACCCTCAACGCCATCAGCGCCCACGGGCTGGCGCAGCTCCCGGCTGAGTTCTACGTGGTCGCCTCCGACATCGCGGACCCGGACGCGCTGCTGGTCCGGTCTGCCAACCTCAACAACCGGGAGATCCCCGCGTCCGTTCTGGCGGTCGCCCGCGCCGGGGCGGGCACCAACAACGTGCCGGTGGCGGAGCTGAGCGCCCGGGGAGTCCCGGTCTTCAACACCCCCGGCGCGAACGCCAACGCCGTCAAGGAGCTGGTGCTGGCGGGCCTGCTGGTCGGCGCCCGCAACATCGTGCAGGCGGTCGAGTTCAGCCGGTCGCTCGACGGGACCCCCGACGAGGTCGAGGAGCTCGTGGAGAAGGGCAAGAAGGCGTTCGTGGGGTTCGAGCTCCCCGGCCGCGTCTTCGGCGTGATCGGACTCGGCGCCATCGGCGTCCAGGTGGCCAACGCGGCCGCAGCCCTGGGCATGCGCGTGCTGGGCTACGACCCGCAGATCACGGTGGGCCACGCCTGGAAGCTGTCGGCCACCGTCGAGCAGGCCACCTCCATCGAGGAGGTCCTCAGGCGCTCCGACGCCGTGTCGCTGCACGTCCCCCTGGTGGCGGGCACGCGCGGGCTCATCAACGCCGACCGCCTGGCGCTCATGAAGGCCAAGGCGCTGCTGCTCAACTTCTCCCGCGCGGCGATCGTCGACGAGGAGGCCGTGGTGGAGGCGCTGGACCGGCACCGGCTGCGCGGCTACATCTGCGACTTCCCCTCCCCGCTGCTCAACCACCACCCGGCCGTGGTCGCCACGCCCCACCTCGGGGCGTCCACCGGCGAGGCCGAGGACAACTGCGCCGTCATGGCCGCCGCGCAGCTGCACGCCTACCTCGCCAACGGCGACATCACCAACTCGGTGAACTTCCCGGAAGCCGTGCTCGCCCGCTCAGAGTCGACGATGCGCCTGGCGATCGCCAACGCGAACGTGCCCAACATGGTGGGCCGCATCTCCACGCTGCTGGCCGACGCCGGGCTCAACATCGCGGACCTCCTCAACAAGTCGCGCGGCGAGCTGGCCTACACCGTCATCGACGTCGAGGGCGCCGTCCCCGAGTCCCTCGCCACCGAGATCCGCGCCATCGAGGGCGTCCTGTCGGTGCGCGTGATCTGAGCCTGTGACGCCTACAGTGGGATGAACCACAGGGAGGTGTGCGGGTGACGGACTTCATGTCGATCTTCCAGCCGGGGCTGGAGTACGTCCGGCGGCAGCGCGACCTCGACAAGATCCTCGTCGTCGAGGAGGACCAGGGAGCTCCGGGCCCCAAGCCGCTCGACCTCGAGTCCGGCTCGGTCGTGATCACGTTGCCGCCGGCGGAGGGTTCGCCGTCAGCGGACTGACGCGTCGTCGGAACCGACGGTGGGTACCGTTGCAGGCGTCAGACAGCAATTCAAGGAGTTCCGCATGGATCCGAGCCGCATCGTCCCCGACGACCAGATCTGGGACGCGATCAAGCGCGAATGCGCGGAGGCCGCGGCCCACGAGCCGCTGCTCGCCGGGTTCCTGCACACCGTCGTCCTCAGCCAGCCGGACCTGGAGGACGCACTCAGCCTGATCCTGGCAGCGAAGCTCGACAACACCACACTGCCCGCGCTCAGCCTCCGCGACATCATCCACGATGTGATCCTCGACGACGAGTGCATCCAGCGCGCCATCCGCGCGGACCTGCAGGCCGTGGTCTCCAGGGATCCCGCGTGCCCCGGCTACGCGAACCCGCTGCTCTACTTCAAGGGCTTCCAGTCCATCCAGGCCTACCGGGTGGCGCACTTCTACTGGATGCACGACCGCAAGCCCCTGGCGCTCTACCTGCAGAGCCGGATCTCGGAGGTGTTCGCCGTCGACATCCACCCCGGCGCCCGGATCGGGAAGGGGATCATGTTCGACCACGCCACCAGCGTGGTGATCGGCGAGACGGCGGTGGTCGAGGACGACTTCTCCATGCTCCACGAGGTCACCCTCGGCGGCTCCGGCAAGGAGGGGGGAGACCGGCATCCCAAGATCGGCCGCGGCGTGATGATCGGCGCCGGCGCCAAGGTGCTGGGCAACATCCGCGTCGGCGAGGGCGCCAAGATCGGCGCCGGTTCGGTGGTCCTGCACGAGGTGCCGCCCCACACCACCGTCGCGGGCGTGCCGGCGAAGATCGTCAACGTGCCGGCGTCGGCGCTGCCCGCCTTCGACATGGACCAGAGCATCGACGACGAGGACGAGGCACGACGGGCCAAGGTGGCGCAGGACTGGTAGACGACCCGCCACATTCGGCGGGATCTCTACCGCGCCCCCCACCTGCGGCGATACCGTGAGCCATGCGCATCAACGACGTCATCGCCAGCAAGGGCTCCACTGTCATCACCGCCCGCTCTGACCAGAGCGTCGCGGACCTCGTGAAACTCATGACCCACCATCGCATCGGCGCCGTCGTCATCACCGACGACGGTGACACGGTCACCGGCATCGCGGGGGAGCGCGACGTGGTGCGCGCCCTCGGCGAGCGCGGGGCCGCGGCGCTGGAGGCCAGCATCGGCGAGATCCTGGACCGCGACGTGCACGTGTGCGTCCCCGACGACGACATCGCCAGTGTCGCGGCGGCCATGACCGAGTACCGGACCCGCCACATGCCGGTGGTGCAGGAGGGTCACTTCGTGGCCATCGTCAGCATCGGCGACATCGTCAAGAGCCGCATCGACCAGCTGCAGACGGAGCAGGAGCACCTGATCAAGTACGTCCAGGGCTGATCCCCGCTCAGCTCTGACCGCCGTCCACCCAGGCGACGCGTTCCCCGGCGAGCTCCTCGACGACCCGAGAGGTGCCCGCCGGGTGAACGGCGGCCACGAGGCCGCCGAGCACGCGGGTCTCGAAGCCCTCGCGCGCCGCGTCGATCGCGGTGGCCCGCACGCAGTAGTCGGTTGCGATGCCGCACACGTCCACGTGCGTGATGCCGTGCTCGCCCAGCCACTGCGCCAGACCGGTCCCGTCGTCCCCACCCCCCACGGTGCCCTCGAACCCTGAGTACGCGGCGGCGAAGGAGCCCTTGTCGAACACGGCGTCGAAGCCGAACTCCCGCAGCGCCGGGTGGAGCTCCTGCCCGGGGGTGCCCACCACGCAGTGGGGCGGCCAGCTGTCCACGAAGTCGGGGGTGTCGGAGAAGTGTGCCCCAGGATCGATGTGGTGGTCGCGCGTGGCCACCACCCGGCGGTACCCGTGATCCCCGGCCAGCAGCGCCGCCACCGCCTCGGCCACCGCGTTGCCGCCCTCCACTCCGAGCGCGCCCCCCTCACAGAAGTCCACCTGCACGTCCACAACGATCAGAGCCCTGGTCACGTCGATCCCTCCCGCTTCGGTCCAGCCAGCCTAACGCGGTAGCCTCACGCGCATGGAGCGACGCATCCACGTGACGGCGGTGGTGCTCCGCGACCCCTCCGGCAACGTGCTGCTCGTGCGCAAGCGCGGCACGACGATGTGGATGAACCCCGGGGGCAAGCCCGAGGAGGGGGAGACGCCTGAGCAGTGCGGCGCCCGCGAGGTCCGCGAGGAGCTGGGCCTCGACCTGGATCACCGGCGTCTGGTGCCGTTGGGGCTGTTCGAGGCGGCCGCGGCCAACGAGCCGGACCACACCGTGGTGGCGCACGTCTTCGCCTGGCCCGAGGCCGTCGTCGGCCCCGTGCATCCCGCGGCCGAGATCGACGCTGTGCGCTGGTCATCGGCCGCCGAGGCACTCGGGGGGACGGATCCGACGCTCGCCCCGCTCTACACGGGGGAGATCGCGCCGCTGCTGTAGCTGACGTGGAACTGAACGCCGAGGACCCCGAACCTGCCTGGCTCTGCTCACACCTCGACGTGCATCGCGACCGTGTGGGTACCGCCCGCGGGGATGTTCACCGCGTTGTCCTGCACGCAGCCGTACTCCACGCAGGCGAACGCGGTCCACTCCCCGCTGGCGACCTCGCGGCCACCGGGGCCCGGGTTCCACACGATCACGCTGGCCGCGCCGTCGGCGGAGAGCGCGATGCTGCGCACCGGGTCCCGCAGGGTCAGGTCAGGAGCGCCCGAGTAGACGCGGTCCAGGTGCCGCCCGACCGGGACGGGCACGTCCTCCACCGCCACGGCCGCGTCGACGGCGAAGTCGCGGAACGGCACTCCCTCCAGGCCCGTTACCGACGCGCCTCGGGCGTCGACCGCGAAGTACGGGTGCAGCGCGCAGTCCACGACGACGTCGCGCGTCGGGCTGGCCACGGTGAGCTCGACGGTGAGCCGCTCCCGGCTCATCCGCACGTCCAGGCGGTACGCGAGATCCGGCGGGTAGAGCTCGGCCCCGGGCAGGTGCGCGACGCCGGGGGAGTCCAGCGTGAGCACCACCCGGGCCCCGTCGTCGCTCTGCTCCAGCAGGTCCAGAGCCCAGGGCACGCGTGCCACCAGGCCGTGGCTGAACGGCACGTCGGCCCCCGCGCGGCCCGTCCCGAACCACGGCGCGCACACCGGGATCCCGCCCTGCCACATGTGCCCGACACTCAACCGGGCCTCTCCGGACATCCACAGCACCTCGCCGTGGCCGGCCGGCTCCCAGGACAGCACGCAGGCGCCCAGCTCCGCGACGCGCCCCCGCCCCCAGGTGCCGTGCAGCTCGTGAATGGTCATGCCCGTCACGCTACCCCCGCGACACCCGCCCAGCAGCCCATACGATGGCACCATGCCGACCATCCGTCCCGCCCAGAGCCGAGACCTGCCGGCCATCACCGACATCTTCAACGAGGCAGGCGTGGGCACCACGGCCTCCTACGCGCTGGAACCCGTGACCGTGGCCGACCGACGGGCGTGGTTCGAGCGGCTCACCGGCGCGGACTTTCCGGTCCTCGTGCTCGAGGACGACGGCGAGGTCATCGGCTACGCCAGCTACGGCCCGTTCCGCCCCCTGGCCGGCTACGCGCACACGGTCGAACACAGCGTCTACATCCGATCGGGCCGCCGCGCCGCGGGCGGCGGGCGGATGCTCATGCTGGCCCTCCTGGACTACGCGAGGGGAAGGGGCGTGCACGTGATGGTGGGCGTCGTCGACGGCGCCAACGAGGACTCGCTGGCGTTCCACCGCAAGCTGGGCTTCGTCGAGTCGGGGCGCCTGCCGGAGGTGGGTCGGAAGTTCGACCGGTGGCTCGACGTGGTGTTCATGACCCAGCTGCTGTGACCGCGCACCGCGCGGCCACTAGCATGTCGTCATGGCTTTCCACGCTGACGCGAGCGATCTGACCCACAAGGAGATACTGACGTGGGAGGGGTTCGGGGCGGCGCAGCGCGAGCTGGCCGGCCTCGTCGCGGAGTCCGGGTTCGAACCGTCGATCATCGTGGCGGTCGCGCGGGGCGGCATGCCCGTTGCGGGCGGCCTCACCTACGCCCTGGGCGTCAAGCTGACCGACGTCATCAACGTGGAGTTCTACACCGACGTGGAGCAGACACTGCCGGACCCCATCCTGCTGGCGCCGATGATGGACACCGAGTCCATCGCCGGCAAGCGGATCCTCGTCGTCGACGACGTGGCGGACTCCGGCCGCACCCTGGGGCTGGTGATCAAGCTGCTGCGCGGCTTCGGGGCGGACGTGCGCAGCGCCGTGCTCTTCGCGAAGTCGCGCACCCTCGTCGATCCCGACTTCGTCTGGAAGCGCACCGACGAGTGGATCGTCTTCCCCTGGTCCGCCGATCCGCCCCTCACGGCCGCCCAGCGCTGAGCATCTGCCCAACCTCGGCGTGGACCCACGGCAACAGGTGGGAACCGCCGCGATCCGGGGAAGGGCACAGGATATTGTGATCCTGCACATCGGCGCCGCGGCCATGCCCGCTCGTCGCAGATCACAGTTAGGAACTGAAAACGTGACCCTTGAGTGGACCGAACAGGACTCCCGAGCCGTCGACACCGCCCGCATCCTCGCCGCCGACGCAGTCGAGAAGGTTGGCAACGGACACCCCGGTACGCCCATCTCGCTCGCGCCGGTGGCCTACCTTCTGTACCAGAAGGTGATGAACACCGATCCCACCGACGACCTCTGGCTCGGCCGCGACAGGTTCGTGCTGTCGGCGGGTCACGCGTCGCTGACGCAGTACACGCAGCTCTACCTGGGCGGCCTCGGGCTTGAACTCGAGGACCTGAAGGCGCTGCGCACGTGGGGCTCCAAGACGCCCGGCCACCCCGAGTACCACCACACCAAGTTCGTGGAGTGCACCACCGGCCCCCTCGGCGCCGGCATCTCGAACGCCGTCGGCATGGCCATGGCCGCCCGCCGCGAGCGCGGCCTCTTCGACCCGGAGGCCCCCGTCGGCGAGTCGGTGTTCGACCGCCAGATCTACGTGATCGCGGGCGACGGCTGCCTGCAGGAGGGCGTCTCGTCCGAGGCCTCCTCCCTGGCCGCCACGCAGAACCTGGGCAACCTGACCCTCATCTACGACGACAACCGCATCACCATCGAGGGTGAGACCGACATCTCGTTCACCGAGGACGTCAACGCCCGCTACGAGGCCTACGGCTGGCACGTGCAGAGCGTGGACTGGACCAACGGCGGCACCGAGTACCGCGAGGACATGGACGCCCTGTACGCGGCCATCGAGGCCGCGAAGGCCGTCACGGACAAGCCCAGCTTCATCAAGCTCACCACCGTCATCGGCTGGCCGCTGCCCAACAAGCAGGGCATGCACGCCGTGCACGGCTCCAAGATCGGCGCCGACGAGATCGCCGCCCTCAAGGACGCACTGAAGTTCCCGCAGGAGCCCTTCGCGGTGGACCAGGCCGTCGTGGACCGCGCCCGTGCCAACGCTGCCGAGCGCGGCCGCGCGGCCCGCGCCGCCTGGGACGAGAAGTACGCCGCCTGGGCGGCCGCCAACCCGGAGCGCGTGGCGCTGCTGGAGCGCGCCGCGGCCCGCAAGCTTCCCGAGGACCTGAGCCTGCCGGTGTTCGAGGAGGGCAAGAAGTCCACCCGCGCCGCCTCCGGTGAGGTGCTCTCCGCGCTCGCGTCCCAGCTCCCCGAGCTGTGGGGCGGCTCCGCGGACCTGGCCGGCTCCAACAACACGACGATGAAGGGCGAGCCCAGCTTCCTCCCCGAGGAGCGCGTCACGCACGACTGGCCCGGCAACCCCTACGGCCGCACGCTGCACTTCGGCATCCGCGAGCACGCCATGGGCGGCATCCTCAACGGCATCAACCTCTCCGGCCTCACCCGCGCCTACGGCGGCACCTTCCTGGTCTTCGCCGACTACATGCGCCCGGCCGTGCGCCTCGCCTCCATCATGGGCGTCCCCACGGTGTTCGTGTGGAGCCACGACTCGGTCGGCGTCGGCGAGGACGGCCCCACCCACCAGCCCATCGAGCACCTCGCCTCGCTGCGCGCCATCCCCGGCCTCGACGTCGTCCGCCCGTCGGACGCCAACGAGACCTCCGTCGCGTGGGGCGAGATCCTGCGCCGCTCGGACCGCCCGGCCGGCATCATCCTGTCCCGCCAGGACCTGCGCACCATCCCGCGCGGCGAGAAGTTCGCCTCCGCGGAGGGCGTCGCCAACGGCGCGTACGTGGTGAGCGAGGCCGACGGTGAGGTGGCCGTGATCCTGCTGGCCTCCGGCTCCGAGGTGGAGCTGGCGCTGGCCTCGCAGGAGGCGCTGCAGGCCGAGGGCATCGCCACCCGCGTGGTCTCCGTGCCCTGCCAGGAGTGGTTCGACGAGCAGACGGCCGAGTACAAGGAGTCCGTCCTGCCCGCGGCCGTCACGGCCCGCGTGAGCATCGAGGCCGGCATCGCCATGGGGTGGTCCAAGTACCTCGGCGCCAAGGGTGCCTCGGTCAGCATCGAGCACTTCGGCGCGTCGGCGTCGGGCAACAAGTGCTTCGAGGAGTTCGGCTTCACCGTGGCCAACGTCGTGGCCACCGCGAAGTCGGTCCTCTGAGCCGCACCTCCACCGCTTGCCGGCGGCGTTTCCTCATCCGAGGGGGCGCCGCCGGCGGCGTCTATGCTGGGCGGCATGGGCATCAAGGATGTGGTGGGCAATCTCGTCGGTGACAAGCCGATCGTGCTGGAACTCGACATGGCCCGCGGGGTGCTCGTGGCCAGGCCCACCAACCCCGTCCAGGCGATCCAGCTGATCAACAGCGCCACCCTCGGGGCGCTCCGCCAGCATCTCGCGGACGCGGCCGATGACCCCCGCGTCGTCGGCCTCATCGTGCACTCCGTACCGTCGCAGACCCTCCTGGCCCACATCGAGGAGATCGCCGGCCTGGTCGAGACGTTCGGGCAGAAGAAGCAGACCATGGCCTGGGCCGAGTCCTTCGGGGAGCTGTCCGGCGGCCTCGCGGCCTACCGCCTCGCCGTCGCGGCGGACCAGATCTGGGTGCAGCCCACGGGCATGTTGAGCATCGGGGGAGTCGAGCTCAACATCACGCTGCTGCGTGGGCTGCTGGAGAAGGTGGGCGTGGAGCCGCAGTTCGGGCAGCGCCACGAGTACAAGACCGCCGCGGACAGCTATGCGGCAGATCACGTCACCGAGGCCAACCGCGAGATGATGACGCGCCTGGGCCAGTCGCTGGTGGACGGGATCGTCGAGGCCGTCGCGCGCCGTCGAGGGCTGTCGGCCGAGCAGGTGTGGGAGGGCGTCAACGGGGCGCCGGTCACGCCCGAGCGCGCGCTCGAGCTCGGACTGATCGACAGGATCGGCTACCGCGACGAGGCCTACGCCGAGACCCTGGAGGCATGGGACGCGCGGCCCGAGCATCTGCTGTTCGCGCAGCGCTACACCTCGAAGGCCGCGCTGAAGCGGAAGCTGCAGCGGGGGCAGGCGAAGGTCGCGGTGGTCTCCGTCCGCGGCGCCATCGTGACCGGTCGCGGTCAGCGCAGCCCCATGGGCGGCGAGCAGGCCGGGGCGGACGTCGTCGACGAGCACCTCCGCGCCGCGCTGCGCGACGACGACGTGAGGGCCGTGATCCTCGACGTCGAGTCGCCGGGCGGGTCGGCCGTCGCCTCGGACTTCATCAGGCGCTCCGTCCTGCGGCTGCGCGAGTCAGGCAAGCCGGTGGTGGCGCAGATGGGCCATGTCGCGGCCTCGGGCGGCTACTACGTGGCCATGCCGGCCGATGAGATCGTCGCCCACGCCGCCACGCTCACCGGCTCCATCGGCGTCCTGGGCGGCAAGATGGTCACCCAGGGGCTCTACGACAAGCTCGGACTCATCCGCGAGGCCATCCCCATCGGGGAGAGAGCATCCTTCCTGTCGGACGCCTCGCGGTTCTCCGACGAGGACTGGGCGCGCCTCGACGCCTGGCTGGACCGGGTCTACCTGGACTTCACCACCTTCGCCGCGCAGGACCGGGGCATGGAGTACGCGCAGCTGGAGGCCCTCGCCCGAGGGCGGGTCTGGACGGGTGCCGATGCCAAGGACCGCGGGCTCGTGGACCACATCGGGGGCCGGCGGGTCGCGGTGGAGCGCGCGTGCGCGCTCGCGGGGCTGGATCCCAATGACGTCAAGCTGGCCCACCAGGGGGATTCGGGGGTGCTTGCGCTGATCAGGCCCGCCACGTCCAGCGAGACCTCCGCCGGCGGCGTCGGTCTGCCGGACGGCGAGTCCGTCCTGGCGGGGCTCGCGGCACGGGTGGGCCTGCGCGGCCACGGCGTGCTCAGCCTGCCCTGGTCGCTGCGGGTGCGCTGAGCGCCGGCATTTGGGGGCGTCGTCGGCGTTTCGTACCATTGAGGTCGCTGTGCGGCGTTGGCCGCTGAGGGGTGAATGTGAAGAAGTCTGCGAAGATCGCGATCGGCGTCGGAGTCGGGGCCGTGGTGCTGGTGGGGGGCGGCTACGTCGCCTCCTACTTCGTCGCGGGCAGCCAACTGCCGGCTCAGGCCTCGGTGGAGGGGTTCGCGATCGGCGGCCTGTCCCCGGATGAGGCCGTCGAGACGCTCCGCACCCAGTTCGCGGACGAGGCCGCCGCACCCCTCATGCTGAGCTCCGGGTCGGTCGCCGTCCCGCTGCCGGCCGCCGAGAGCGGCCTCAGCACGGACTTCGAGGCCACCGTCCGCGCGGCGGGCGGCGGCTACAGCTGGAACCCCGCGGACATCGCCCGCAACCTCGTCGGGGGTGAGGACGTGGCGCTGGTGCGCACGGTCGACGAGGCCGCCCTGACGGACGCCGTCGAGGCGGTGGCGGACAACTTCGCCGTGGAGGGCGTGGACGCCACGCTCGCGTTCACGGACGGCCAGATCGCTCGCACCGCGGCGGTGGACGCCCAGCAACTGAACGTGGACGCCACGGTGGACGCGGTCGAGACGGCCTTCCTGGCGGGGGAGGACTCTGCCCAGGCCGCCACCCGGAACGAGCCGCCCGCGGTGACCGACGCCATGGTGGACGAGGCCGTCACCGCGTACGCCACCCCCATCCTCAGCGGGCCGGTCACGCTCACCTACAAGGCCGCCAGCATGGACATCGCGCCAGCCACCATCGCGGGGGTCACCACCTTCTCGGTGACCGACGGGAAGCTCGCGCCGGTCATCGACGCCGACGCGCTGTCCGCCGTCGCGGAAGGCGCGCAGGAGGCCCTCGGCCTCAACCCCCCGAAGGACGCCGGCTACAGCTTCGCCACCGGGGTCCCGGTCGTGGTTCCCTCGGTGACCGGCGAGGTGCTGGATCCGGAGGCCTTCGTCGAGACCGTGAAGACCGCGGCCACCGCGACGGGCGCGGCCCGCACCGTCCCCGTGACCGTGACCACCCAGGAGCCCGAGTTCACCACCGCCGAGGCCCAGGCGGCCGCGCCGAAGGAGGTGATCGGGGAGTTCACCACCCGCTTCCCGCACGCCGCCTACCGCAACACGAACCTCGGCCGGGCCGCGTCGTCGGTCAACGGCACCGTGCTCCTCCCCGGCGAGATCTTCTCCCTCAACGACACGCTCGGCCCGCGCACCGCCGCCAACGGGTACGTCGACGGCTACGTCATCAACGGCGGCCGGCTCGTCAAGGAGGCGGGCGGCGGCATCTCGCAGGCCGCCACGACGCTGTACAACGCCGGGTTCTTCGCCGGCTACGAGGACATCGAGCACAAGCCCCACAGCCTCTACTTCGACCGGTACCCGGCGGGCCGCGAGTCCACCATCTACTACGGCTCGCTGGACATGCGGTTCAGGAACGACACGCAGTACCCGGCCATCATCCAGGGCATCATCACGAAGTCCACGCCTGGCAGCCGTGGAAGCCTCACGTTCAAGATCTGGTCCCAGCGCACCTACACCAAGGTGACCTCGACGGAGCCGGTGAAGTCCGGCTTCTACAGCGGCGCGGAGCGGGTTGTCACGGACACCCCGTGCGAGCCGCAGGCCCCCATCCAGGGCTTCACTGTCACCTGGCAGCGGCTCTTCTACCAGGGCTCCGAGGTGGTCAAGCGCGAGAACTACAGCTGGAAGTACAGCGCGGGGGATGCCATCACGTGCGCGGCCGCGGGCGGCTGATCGCCACGGGCTGAATCCCCCCTGCCCAGCCGGTCGCGCGGGCGGGGCCCCGGCGGGCCGTGGCACGCTAAGCTGTCATCGTCCGCCCTTGAAGGAGTGAAAAGTGACGTACATCATCGGTTTGCCCTGTGTCGATGTGAAGGACCGCGCCTGCGTCGAGGAGTGCCCGGTGGACTGCATCTACGAGGGCAATCGCATGCTCTACATCCACCCCGAGGAGTGCGTGGACTGCGGCGCCTGTGAGCCCGTGTGCCCCGTCGAGGCCATCTACTACGAGGACGACGTGCCCGAGGAGCAGGCCAAGTTCTACGACGTCAACGTCCAGTTCTTCGACGAGATCGGCTCCCCCGGTGGCGCGGCGAAGCTCGGCGTGATCGACAAGGACCACCCCATCGTCGAGGCGCTCCCGCCCCAGGGCGAGTGATGGGCCTCGGGGCCCGCCTGCCTGACTTTCCCTGGGACACGCTGAGCGACGCCAAGCGCGTCGCCACCGCCCACCCCGACGGCATCGTCGATCTCTCTGTCGGCACGCCCGTCGACCCCACGCCTCAGTTGGCGCGCGACGCGCTGGCCGCCGCGGCGGACGCCCACGGCTATCCCACGGTGTGGGGCGCACCCGCCACCAGGCGCGCCATCCTGGGTTATCTGGAGCGCCGCTGGGCCGCCGTCGCCCTGCCGGACGAGGGCGTCATGCCGGTGATCGGCACGAAGGAACTGGTGGCGTGGCTGCCCACCCTGCTCGACCTCGGGCCCTCGGACGCCGTCGTGTTCCCGGAATGCGCATACCCCACCTATGAGGTGGGTGCCCTGACGGCGAAGGCGCGGGCCGTGCCCCTCGACGACCCCTCCCGGATCCCGGCCGACGCCCGGTTGATCTGGATCAACTCCCCGGCCAATCCCACCGGCCGGATACTCGGGCTGGAGGAGATGCGCGCCTTCGTGGCCGCCGCGCGGACGTGGGGCGCGGTGCTGGCCAGCGACGAGTGCTACGGCGAGTTCGCCTGGGACGCCGAGCCCTTCTCCGTGCTGGACCCCAGGGTCAACGACGGCGACGCCACGGGCCTGCTGGTCGTGGGCTCGCTGTCCAAGCGCTCCAACGCCGCCGGCTACCGTGGAGGGTTCGTCGCCGGGGATCCCGCCGTCGTCCAGCGCCTGGTGGCGGCCCGCAAGCATCTCGGCATGATCGTGCCGGCGCCCATCCAGGCCGCGATGGTGGCCATGCTGGGGGACCAGGCCCACGTCGAGGAGCAGCGGCAGCGCTACCTCGCCCGCCGCGCCCTCCTCAAGCCCGCCCTCGAGGCGGCCGGCTTCCGGATCGAGCACTCGGAGGGCTCGCTGTACCTGTGGGCCACGCGCGGCGAGGACTGCCGCGACACCGTCGACTGGCTGGCTGAGCGCGGCATCCTCGCCGCTCCGGGTGACTTCTACGGCGCGGCCGCCGCGCGCCACGTGCGCATCGCGCTCACCGCCACCGACGAACGCGTCGCCGCGGCCGCCGCCCGCCTGTCGCACCCCGCCTAGCCCCCCGTCGCGCGGCTCCGCCGCCGTGCGTTGAGCCTGACACGGCTCTCGGTGTGGTGCGTTGAGCCTGATATCGACCTCGTCGCGGAATTCAACGTTCCAACGCTGTTTTCGGTGGTTGAGGTCGATTTCCGGCTCAAGTGGGGGTCATGACATGCGTGTCAGGCTCAAGTGTGGGCAATGAGATGCGTGTCAGGCTCAACTCCCTCCCGCAGGGAGGGCGACGGGGCCGGGTTGACACCGCGCATACCGCGTGCCTAAGGTGGGCGGGTTGTCGTCGACCGTGAGGAGGTGCATGCAGATGTTGATCACCACTGCTGCCACCGGTCGGCTGCGCGCTCTCGCCGTCGCCTGACCGGAGCCGCGCCGGGGCCCCGCCCCACCCGTGACGCCTGAGCGTCCCCTTCCTCTGATCTTCCGCGTCGACGTCCCGACGCCGTCCTCCAGGACCTCCCCATGCATGCATCGCCCCGCGGCCGGTACGACTTCCCGCCCGCAATCCCCGCCGACTCGCGCCCCGACGTGCGTTCGCCCAGCCGGTTCCTCTTCTGGCTGATGCGGTCGTACGGCTGGGTCGTGCCCGCGATGACGCTCGCCGCCTCGTCGTGGATGATCCCCGCCGCGCTGACCCCCTGGCTCCTTGGCCGGGCGATCGACGCCGGCGTGGTCAGCGGAGACCCCGCGGCCACCCTCGGGTGGGTCGCGCTGCTCCTGCTGGTCATCGTCGTCGGCGTGGTCGGCGGAATCATGTTCCACACCTTCGCGGTGCGGATGTGGCTGCTCGGTATCTACGGCGTCCAGCGCCGGGTGTCGCGGCAGGCGGTCCACCTCGGGCACGTGCTCAACCGGCGCGTCCCCACCGGCGAGGTGCTGAGCGTCGCGTCCTCGGACAGCGACCAGTTCGGCGCCACCGTCGACTCCTTCGGGCACGTCATCGCGTCTGCCGTCAGCTTCCTGCTGGCGTCGGTCCTCATGATGACCACCTCCCCGTCGCTGGGGCTCGTGGTGCTCGTCGCCACTCCGGTGCTGCTACTGGCCTCGACGCCGGTGCTGGGCCCGCTCACCCGGGCGCAGTCGGCCGAGCGCACGGAGAGCTCGTCGCTGACCACCATGGCCACCGACATCGCCACCGGCCTGCGGATCCTGCGAGGGATCGGCGGGGAGCGGACGTTCGCCCGCAACTACGAGCGGCAGTCCCAGAAGGTGCGCGCCCTCGGCGTGCGGCTCGGCACCTGGCAGGCGGTCGTCGAGGCCACCAGCATCCTGCTCTCGGGCCTGCTGCTGGTCGCGCTCGTGTACCTGGGCTCGCGCCAGATGTACGAGGGCACCCTCAGCGTGGGCCAGCTGATCAGCTTCTTCGGCTACGCGGTGTTCCTCACCACGCCCATGCAGACCTTCTTCGACTTCGCACAGAAGTGGGTGCAGGGCCTTGTGGCGGCGCAGAAGACGCTCTCCTTCCTGGGCGCGGACGTGCCCTGGAGGCCCACCGGGGCGCCCCTCGGGGACGGGCCGGTCCTGCGCGACGAGGCATCGGGGGTGGTGGTGCGGCCCGGGCGGATGCTCGGCATCGTGTCGCCGGATCCGGACGCCTCCGCGGCGCTGGCCGACCGGCTGGGGCGCTACCTGCCGGAGTCCGCCGTCGAGACGGACGACGACGAGGAGCTCACCGGCCGGGCGCGGAAGGCCGCGCGGCGGGAACGGATCGCCGAGCGGGCGCGCAAGGCCGCGGCCGACGCCGAGTTGGCGTCCCGGCCGTGGGGCGTCACCGCCGACGGGGTGGACTACTCCGAGCTCGACATGGCCGAGCTGCGCCGCCGCGTGGTGGTGTCCCACACGGGCTCGGGGCTGTTCTCCGGCACGCTGCAGACCGCCGTCGACCCGTGGGGGACCCATACCCGCGACCAGGCCGAGCGGGCGCTGGTGGTCGCCTCCGGCGAGGACATCTACGACGCCATGCCCGGCGGATGGCAGGGCAGGATCGACGAGAAGGGTCGGGGCCTGTCCGGAGGGCAGCGGCAGCGCCTCGTCCTGGCCCGCACTCTGGTGCTCGATCCCGAGACCCTGATCCTGGTCGAGCCCACGTCCGCGGTCGACGCGCACACCGAGGCCCGGATCGCCGAGCGTCTGGCCGCCCACCGGCGCGGCCGGACCACCGTCGTGGTGACGGCGTCGCCGCTGATGCTGCGCCACTGCGACGAGATCGCGGTGCTGGCCGGGGGCCGGGAGGTCGCCCGGGGCAGCCACGACGAGCTGCGCACCCACCCCGACTACCACCGCGTCATCGCGCGCGGCATGGAGGATGACGATGAGTGAACACCTGCTGGCGGAGTCCTCCGCCGAAACCTGGCGCACCGAGCCCCCCGAGCCCCGGCTCCAGGAGGGCCTGGACGTGCCCCGCGGAGCGGGACCGCGCGCCCGGTTGGCCGCGCTGGCCAGGCGGCACCACATCCGCACCGCGACCGCCCGGGCCGTGATCGCCGACGCGCGCTCGCCCGAGCACGGGTTCCCCGTGGCCACCTCGGGCCAGGCGGTCGGGTTCCTGGGCCGGATGCTCGAGGGGCATCGCCGCGCCCTGCTGGCGTGGGCCGTGGTGCTCAACGTCGGCGCGGCCGGCGCCGGGCTCGTCGCGCCGTTCATGCTGGGCCGGCTGATCGACCGGGTCACCGGCGGGCAGTTGGACCTCTCCGGTGTCACCGCTCTGGTGGCGATCATCGCCGGCGTGATCCTCGCGCAGGCCCTGCTCACGTTCGCCGCGCGGCGCGCCTCGGCCGTCCTCGGCTACGACCTGCTCGCCGCCGCCCGCGAGGAGGTGGTGCGGATCGTGCTCCGGCTGCCGCTCGGGCACGTGGAGTCCTCCGGGTCGGGTGACCTGCTCACCCGGATCACCTCGGACGTGTCGAAGATGGCCACGGCGGCGCGCTGGGCGTTCCCGACGCTCATCGTCTCCATCGTCCTCATCGGCGCCACCCTGGTGGCCATGGTCCTCAACTCGTGGCTCCTGACGCTGCCCATGCTCCTGACTGCGGTGGTCATGTGGCTGGGCGGGCGCTACTACCTGTCGCGGGCGACGGCGGGTTACATCACCGAGTCGCGCTCCTACTCCGTCATCAACGCCACCACCACGGAGACCGTGGAGGGCGCCCGCACCGTCGAGGCGCTCGCGCTCGGCGACCTCCGGGTGGCGCAACTGGACGAGGACACCGAGGTGTCCGCCCAGGCCGAGCGCTACACCATGACGCTGCGCAACATGCTCTTCGCCATGGTCGACTCGTCGTTCCAGCTGCCTCTCGTGGGGGTGGTGCTGCTCGGCACCTGGGGCCATGCGGAGGGGTTGGTCACCATCGGCCAGATCACGACGGCGGCGCTCTACGTCTCGCAGCTGCAGGGGCCGCTGGACCGCGTCATCGCGGTGCTGGATCACCTGCAGCTCGGCATCGTCTCGACCGCGCGCCTCATCGGCGTGGCCCAGGTGGAGGACGATCGCACCCCGGGCGACGGACAGCCGGAGGGCGCCAAGCTCACGGGCAGCGGCCTGCGGTTCGGCTACCGGGAGGGCGTCGACGTGCTCCACGGGGTGGACGTGGACCTCGTGCCCGGGGAGCGCCTGGCCATCGTCGGCCCCTCGGGGTCCGGCAAGTCGACCCTCGGGCGGCTCGTCGCCGGCATCAACCGGCCCCGGGTGGGCGAGGTCACCGTCGGTGGCGTCGACGTCATGGACCTCCCGCTGGACCGGCTCCGCACCGAGGTGGCCCTGGTCACGCAGGAGCATCACGTGTTCGTCGGCTCGGTCCGCGACAACGTGGTGCTCGCGCGCGAGACCACCGCCTCCGACGACGAGGTGGAGCAGGCCCTGCGCGCGGTCGACGCGTGGGGGTGGGTGTCGCGGCTTCCGGGCGGGCTGCACGCGGAGCTCGGTCACGGCAAGACGCCGCTCACGCCCGCCCAGGCGCAGCAGGTGGCGCTGGCCCGGCTCATCGTGGCCGACCCGCACACCCTCGTCCTCGACGAGGCCACCTCCCTGATCGACCCGTCCTCGGCCAGGCACCTGGAGGGGTCGATGGCGGCGCTGCTCGACGGGAGGGCGGTCATCGCGATCGCCCATCGCCTGCACACCGCCCACGACGCGGACCGGATCGCGGTGGTCGAGGGCGGGCGCATCGTCGAGATCGGGTCCCACCACGAGCTCCTCGAGCTCGACGGGCAGTACGCCGACCTGTGGCGCACCTGGCGGAACTGACTCCGCCGACGGCGCGGCTCAGCCGAGCGTGAGGACCGCGGAGCCGGCTGCGGCCGGTTCCGCGGCATCGCGCCAGGCGCCGGCGGCGGCGGTCCACTCCCGGTCCCCGACGACCACGGAGGTGAGGCCGGCGGCGTAGCTGTTGGCGATCGCCAGCTGAGCGGCGGACCACAGCTGGGTCTCGTCGGCGGCCGCGACCGACCACGAGGCGCCCTCACCCGAGACGGTCACCGCTTCGCCCAGGGCCCCCAGGACCCGCTCGAACGCCGTCGGATCCGGCGTGGGGGAGTCCTCGAAGCTCAGGCAGGCGATGCCCTCGGGCCGCGACCCGCGCAGCGCGCCCGCCACCCCCGTCGCCTTCTCCACGTGCTGCCGGTACGCCTCCGGGAATCCGCTGCGCTGCACCTGCTGGGCCACGTCGTTGATGTCGCCGGTCTCCCAGCCGCTGAACTTGACCAGTTCCTCGTAGAACCTGGCCGAGGAGTACCACGGGTCCATGATCTCCTCCTCGGTGCCCCAGCCGTATGAGGGTCGCTGTTGGAAGAGGCCCAGCGAGTCCCGGTCCCCGTAGTCGAGGTTGCGCAGGTCCGACTCCTGGTAGGCCGTGGCGAGCGCGATCACGGCCGCCCGCTCGGGGAGGCCGAGCTCGACGGAGGCCGCCACGATGATGGAGGCGTTGCGAGCCTGCTCGGGCGAGAGCGCGGTGGCGCCGCCCTCGATCACGACGGTGCACTGCTCGGGCGTGAGGCGCTGGTACACGTACTCGTACGCCTTCCACCCGGCGAACGCGAGGCCGGCGAGCAGCGCCAGCGTGAGGAGGGCCGCGATGAGGCCTCGGCGCATCAGTTGGCGTGCAGCGCTGAGTTGAGCGAGACCTTCGAGCCCCGACGGTGGCGCGCGAGGACCGCCCCGCTCACCGAGTCCCGCATGAACAGCAGGTCGTCCTGGCCGGACAGCTCCCGCGCCTTGACCACCGAGCCGTCGGACAGGGTGACCTTGGTGCCGGCCGTGATGTACAGGCCGGCCTCCACCACGCAGTCGTGACCCAGCGAGATGCCCACTCCGGAGTTGGCGCCGAGCAGGCACCGCTCACCGAGGCTGATCACCTCCTGGCCGCCGCCGGAGAGAGTGCCCATGATCGAGGCGCCGCCGCCCACGTCGGTGCCGTCGGCGACCACGACGCCGGAGGAGATGCGCCCCTCGACCATCGACGTGCCGAGCGTGCCGGCGTTGAAGTTGACGAAACCCTCGTGCATGACGGTGGTGCCCTCGGCGAGGTGGGCGCCGAGCCGGACCCGGTCCGCGTCCGCGATCCGCACGCCGGTGGGGGTGACGTAGTCCACCATGCGGGGGAACTTGTCCACCCCGTAGACGGTGAGCTGCTCGCCGCGGGCGTGCAGCAGCATCCGCACCCGGTTGACGTCTGCCACCCGGACGGGCCCGCGCGTGGTCCACGCGTTGTTGGGCAGCACCCCGAAGATGCCGGTCAGGTTCAGCCCGTGCGGGGCGACCAGCCGCGCGCTGAGCAGGTGCAGGCGCAGGAAGGCGTCCTCGACCGACTCAGGCGCCTCGTCGAGATCGATCTCGACGCGCACCACCTTGGACTCCACCTGCCGGATCTCGTCGACCTGCTGGGCCTCCACCAGCAGCGACGGCGGCTCGTCGGTCACGTCCGAGCCGAGCCGCGGCTCGGGATACCAGGTGTCGAGCACGGCGCCCGTGGTGTGGACGGTGGCCAGGCCCCAGGCCCAGGCGGTGCGGGTCTCGTTGGTCATGGCGGCCAGTCTAGTGGCGGCCCAGGTAAGGGTCGCGTTACAGATCGGTGCCAGGTGCGCTTCCCGCCCCCGAGACCCAATAGCCTGTGCGCATGAGTGCGCTGTTCGACGATTACCCGCCGGGGGAGGCTTTCGACGAGATGGTCGGGCCCGAGGGGATCCGGGCCTCGGCGCGGAGCGTCGCCGAGGGCCTGGAGCGGTTGGGGATCGACGAGGTTCGGGCGCGGGCGGAGTATCTGCGCACCATCTACATCGACCAGGGCGTCACGTTCGACATCGGCGGTGAGGAGCGGCCCTTTCCGCTGGACATCGTGCCGCGGATCATGCAGGCCGACGAGTTCGCCCACGTGGAGGCGGGCAGCAAGCAGCGGGTGCGCGCCATGGACGCGTTCCTCGACGACGTATACACCGAGGGCCGCTGCTTCGCCGAGGGCGTGATCCCGAGGCACGTCGTGGCGTCGTCGCCGCACTTCCACCGCGCCATGGCGGGCTTCACCACCCCCAACGGGGTGCGCGTGCACATCGCCGGCATCGACCTGGTGCGCGGCAACGACGGCGCGTTCAGGGTGCTGGAGGACAACGTGCGCAGCCCCTCGGGCGTGTCGTACGTGATGACCAACCGTCGCGCGCTCAACGCC
This sequence comes from Tessaracoccus yangjingae, assembly GCF_055326235.1. Lineage (NCBI taxonomy): Bacteria > Bacillati > Actinomycetota > Actinomycetes > Propionibacteriales > Propionibacteriaceae > Tessaracoccus > Tessaracoccus yangjingae. Next base: position 290,588 of record NZ_JBUZNN010000002.1, read on the forward strand.
GCGCTGCCCGAGATCGCGGGCAAGCACCGCATCCGGCCCGTCGAGGACTATCCCTCGCAGCTGCTCAAGGCGCTGCGGGCGGCGGCGCCGTCGAGCATCGCCGATCCCACGGTGGTGGTCCTCACCCCCGGGGTGTACAACTCGGCCTACTTCGAGCACGCCATGCTGGCCCGGATGATGGGCGTGGAGCTGGTCGAGGGCCGCGACCTCGTGGCGCACGGCGGCCACGTGTCGCTGCGCACCACCCGCGGGCTGCGCCCCGTGCACGTGATCTACCGCCGGATCGACGACGAGTTCCTCGACCCGGCGGTGTTCCGGGCGGACTCCCTCATCGGCTGCGCCGGGCTCCTCAACGCGGCCAGGGCCGGCAACGTGACCATCGCCAACTCCGTGGGCAACGGGGTGGCGGACGACAAGCTGGTCTACACCTACATCCCGGACCTGATCCGCTTCTACCTCGGGGAGGAGCCCATCCTCGCCAGCGTGGACACCTGGCGGTTGGAGGAGCCGGAGGCCCGCGAGGAGGTGCTGGACCGGCTCGCCGAGCTCGTCGTCAAGCCGGTCGACGGCTCGGGCGGCAAGGGAATCGTGATCGGCCCCCGCGCCTCGCAGGAGGAGCTCGACAAGCTGCGCCGCCTCATCCTCAAGGACGCGCGCGGCTGGATCGCGCAGCCGGTGGTGCAGCTGTCGACGGTGCCCACCATGATCGACGGCGCGCTCAAGCCCCGTCACGTCGACCTGCGCCCCTTCGTGGTCAACTCCGGCAACGACAACATCTTCGTGCTCCCCGGAGGGCTCACCCGCGTCGCGCTCCCCGAGGGCGAGCTCATCGTCAACTCGTCCCAGGGCGGCGGGTCGAAGGACACCTGGGTGCTCACCTCGGGTAGGCCCGTCGCGCCGGCCATGCCCCCGGCGCCCCCACCCCGGCCCACCTCGGTGCCGATGTCGGAGCCGGTCCTCAACCGGGTCATCCGGCATCAGCACGAGCAGCAGCAACAGCAGGGCGGGGAGGGGGCATCATGCTGAGCCGCATCGCGGATTCGCTGTTCTGGATCGGCCGCTACCTGGAGCGCGCCGAGGACACCTGCCGCATCGTCGAGGTCCACCTCCACCAGCGGCTCGACGATCCCGGGGCCTACCCGGCGCAGGCGGCCAGGGACCTGATCCTGCTGATGGGGCAGGAGCCCGCGAGCGACGACCCGGACGTGTTGCAGGAGCTCTGCTACGACGAGAAGTCCCCAGTCAGCTTCCTCGCCGCCCTCGGCAGCGCCCGCGAGTCCGCCCGTCGGGCGCGTGAGACGGTGTCGACGGAGGTCTGGGAGTCGATCAACACCACTTGGCTGGCCATGCGAGGGGGGCGCCTGCAGCGGATGCGGCCCGCGTCGATGTTCAAGTTCGTGCGCGAGCGCTGCGCCGTCATCGCCGGCCTGGCCGACGGCACGATGAGCCACGACGAGGGCTGGCTGTTCCTCACGCTCGGCCGCAGCATCGAGCGCATCGACATGACGTCGCGGCTGCTCGCCACGCCGTCGCTGGTGGGCAACTCCCCGCGCGCTTGGGACCACGTGCTGAGCGGCTGCGGCGCGCACCACGCGTTCGTGCAGCGCTACGGGGCGCTGGCCTCCGATCGCGACGCGGCCGAGTTCCTCATCCTGGACCGGCTCTTCCCCCGCTCCCTCATCTACACCCTCAACACGGCGGTGGACTCGCTCACCCTGCTCGGCCCGGGCAACCAGCGCATCCGGCCCGACGACCCGGCGACGAGGCTGCTGGGGGCGGCGCGCGCCACCCTCGAGTACCTGCCCGCGGAGGAGATCCTCCTCGACCTCACGGATCAAATGGCCCGCCTCCAGGTGGTGTGCTCCGAGGCCACCCAGGCCATCTCGGCGCGCTACTTCGAGGGCTCGGCGGCAGCCGAGTGGGTGGGTGGAGCATGGTGACGACCCAGCAGAGAGGTGGCCTCCGATGAGCCAGTACCGCATCGTGCACACCACGGGCTACAACTACGGCGGCGGCGCGTCGGACTCGTTCAACGAGGCGCGCATGACCCCGCTCACCAGCCGACGTCAGCTGGTGCTGTCGTCGCGGCTCGACATCACGCCGGTGGCATGGACGCACGCCTACCGCGACTACTGGCGCACCTCCGTCGTCGCGTTCGAGATCCACGAGCGGCACTCGGACCTCAAGGTGGTGGCGACCTCCACCGTCGAGATCCACGACGTCTCCCGCGACGCGGAACCGCTGGGGTGGGCCGGGCTCGAGGATCCGGACCTGCGGGACCGCTACGTGGAGCTGCTCACCCAGACCAGTTACGTGCGGCCCCACCGCGACGTGGTGCGGATCGCGGAGCAGGTGCGGCGGACCTCGGCCACGCCGGGGGAGGCGGTGGTGGAGCTCACCCGCAGGCTGCGCGAGCACGTCTCGTACGTGCCCGGGGTCACCCAGGTGCACACGCTGGCCAGCGAGGTCTGGGAGCACGGCGCCGGCGTCTGCCAGGACATCGCGCACCTGACGCTCGGCGCCCTGCGCTGCATCGGGATCCCCGCCCGCTACGTCTCCGGCTACGTGATCCAGCTGCCGGACCCCGAGATCGGCGTGCCGATGGTGGGGGAGTCCCACGCCTGGATCCAGTACTACGACGGCGAATGGCTGGGCTTCGACCCCACCAACCAGACGGAGCCGCGCGGCTCGCACGTGGAGGTGGGCTTCGGCCGCGACTACTCCGACGTGGCCCCCCTCATGGGCATCTACACCGGCTCAGGCGGCTCCGAGATGTTCGTCTCCGTCGAGATGACCCGCCTCACCTGACCGGAGCAGCCGTGAGGGCGCACTAGGCTCGGGGCATGAGCGGGTTGGCGCGGTTGATGCAGGAGATCATGGACATCGAGTCGGTCTCGGGCAATGAGCGCGCGCTGGCGGACCTGGTGGAGTCCATGCTCGCGGGGCGGCCGCACCTCGAGCTCCACCGCGACGGGGACTGCGTGGTCGCCCGCACCACCCTGGGTCGCGCCGAGCGGGTGGTCATCGCCGGCCATCTCGACACCGTCCCCGTGGCGGGCAACCTGCCCTCACGCCTGATCGGCCGCCCGGACGGCGACGTCGTCTGGGGGCGCGGGGCCAGCGACATGAAGGGCGGTGTCGCGGTGATGCTCACCCTCGCCGCCGAGATGTCCGCGCCCACCCGCGACATCACGTGGATCTTCTACGACCACGAGGAGGTGGAGGCCGCCGCCAACGGGCTGGGCAGGCTCTCCCGGAACAGGCCGGACCTGGTCGTGGCGGACTTCGCCGTGCTCATGGAGCCCACCAACGCGCAGATCGAGGGCGGCTGCCAGGGGACCATCCGCATCGACCTCACCACCACCGGCACCGCCGCCCACAGCGCGCGCGCCTGGATGGGTCACAACGCCGTCCACGACCTCGCTCCCGTGCTCGCCACGCTCGCGGACTACCGGTCCGAGGAGATCGAGGTGGAGGGGCTGGTCTACCGCGAGGGGCTCAACGCCGTCGCGATCAGCGGGGGCATGGCGGGCAACGTCATCCCCCCGTCGGCGACGATGCAGATCAACTACCGCTTCGCCCCGGACAAGTCCGTCGACCAGGCGCTCGACAGGCTGCGCGGATGGTTCCCCGGCCACGACCTCGTGGTGGCGGACGCGTCGCCGGCGGCCCGTCCCGGCCTCGACCGCCCCGCGGCGGAGCAGTTCGTGGCCGCCATCGGCGAGCCCGCCAGGCCGAAGTACGGCTGGACCGACGTGGCCCGCTTCAGCGAGCTGGGGATCCCCGCCGTCAACTACGGCCCCGGAGACCCCTCCGTGGCCCACCGCGACGACGAGTACTGTCGCGTCTCGGACCTCGACAAGTGCGCCGCCGGCCTCCGTCGCTGGCTGACCCCCGAAGGAGCCACCTCGTGACCCAACCCAAGCGGCGCGCCGGCGCCGTCGAGCTCGGCGGCGCGGAACGCACCCGCCAGCCGATGGCCGACGAGGCGCTACTGCAGCACACCCGCCGGCCGTGGAGCCATCTGGATCCCTGGCGCGTCCTGAGGATCCAGTCGGAGTTCGTCGAGGGGTTCGACGCGCTCAAGGAACTCCCGCCGGCCGTGAGCGTCTTCGGCTCCGCCCGGACGCCGTCGGACCACCCGATGTACGAGGCGGCCGTCGAGCTGGGGCGGGGATTGGTGCACCGCGGGTTCGCGGTGATCACCGGCGGCGGCCCAGGCATCATGGAGGCCGCGAACAAGGGGGCCACCGAGGCGGGCGGCCTGTCGGTGGGCCTCGGCATCGAGCTGCCGCACGAGCAGGGCATGAACGAGCACATCTCGCTGGGCGTCAACTTCCGCTACTTCTTCGCCCGCAAGACGATGTTCCTCAAGTACAGCCAGGGCTTCATCACCATGCCGGGCGGGTTCGGGACGCTCGACGAACTCTTCGAGGCGCTCACGCTGATCCAGACGGGCAAGGTGAAGAACTTCCCGATGGTGCTGTTCGGCGCCCACCACTGGGGCCCGCTCATGGACTGGGTGCGCGACACCATGGCCGAGCACAACTTCATCTCCAAGGCGGACCTGAGCCTGGTCACGGTCACCGACGACGTCGACGAGGCGCTGGACGCCATGGGCCTCCCAGGCCAGTTCGAGAGCTGAGCCATGTGGATCGCCATCGTCGCCGTCGCCATCGTGGTGTTGGGCCTGGCCGCCTTCGCCGGGATGGGCAGGCTGGGGGAGATGCCCGCGGATCCGGTGATCGACCGCCCTCGCGGGCGGGTGCCCGAGGGCCCCGTCACCCGCGAGTTCCTCGCCCGGGCCGTGCTTCCGACGGCGTGGAGTGGCTATGCCCGAGACCAGGTTGACCGGTATCTGGCGGCGGTGGCGGACGGGGAGGCCGCGCCGCCGTCGGAGACGCTGTTCGACGTGGTGCGGCGCGGGTATGACATGCAGGTGGTCGACGAGCTGCTGCTCCGGCCCGGGTACGAGCGCCCCAAGGCCGCGGAGGCCCCGCCCGAGGAGTTGTCAAGCCCGCTCTGATCGGCGCCGATTCGCACCCATGCGGGCAACTGCTTGGTGCGATGCGGAATAATAGGGCCAGTCCACAGTTCGAGCACAGAGAATGAGGGTGGCAGATGGCAGCGATGAAGCCCCGCACGGGCGACGGCCCGATGGAGGTCACGAAGGAGGGACGCGGCATCGTGATGCGCGTCCCCGTCGACGGGGGCGGACGCCTCGTCGTCGAGATGAATGCAACCGAGGCCACAGACCTGCTGAACGCCCTCAAGGGCGTCGTCGGCTGAATCCACCAGCGCACCACGTGAAAGAGGAGGGCCGCCCCACCGGGGCGGCCCTCCTCTTTCGTCCGTGATCACCCGCGGGCGCCGATGGCCCTCTCGTAGACCGCCACGGTCTCCTGCGCGATCTTGGCCCAGGAGAACTCGTCGATGCAGCGCTGCCGCCCGGCGAGGCCGAAGCGTTCGGCGAGCTGGGGGTCCCGGGTCAGCCTGTTGACCTTCTCGGCGAAGTCCGACTCGAACGCCCTGACGAACGCGGGATCGCCGGCCTGCGCGGGGTCGTAGGCCACCAGCAGGCCGGTCTCGCCGTCGTTGACCACCTCGGGGATCCCGCCGACGGCGCTGGCCACCACGGGGGTCTCGCAGGCCATCGCCTCCAGGTTGACGATGCCCAGCGGCTCGTAGACCGACGGGCAGGCGAACACGGTGGCGTGGGTGAGCACCTGCCGCACCGACGCGCGGGGGAGCATCTCCTGCACCCAGATGACGGGGGCGCTGCGCTGAGCCTGCAGGGCCGCGAACGCGCCCTCGAACTCCGCCGCGATCTCGGGGGTGTCCGGGGCGCCGGCCAGCAGCACGACCTGTGTGTCCGGGTCGAACTCGGCCGCCGCGCGGACGAGATGTACGAGGCCCTTCTGGCGGGTGATCCTGCCGACGAACACCACCGAGGGCCGGGCCGGATCCACGCCCAGGCCGGTCACCACGTCGGTGGCGCGGTCAGGCTTGAACTCCTCGGGGTCGATGCCGTTCTTCACCACGTGCACCTTGGCCGGGTCCAGGGCGGGGTAGCTCTCGAGCACGTCGCGGCGCATGCCCTCGCTGACCGAGATCACGGCGTCGGCCGCCTCGTAGGCGGTCTTCTCCGCCCAGGACGAGACGCGGTACCCGCCGCCGAGCTGCTCGGCCTTCCAGGGGCGGTGCGGCTCGAGCGAGTGCGACGTCACCACGTGCGGGATGTCACGCATCAGGCCGCCGAGGTGGCCGGCCATGTTGGCGTACCACGTGTGGGAGTGGATGATGTCCACCTCGCCGATGGCGGCCGCCATCGACAGGTCGGCACCCAGCACGCGCAGCGCCGCGTTGGCGCCGGGCGGGAAGTCCTCGGCGTGCGCCGTCGCGCCGTCGCGCGGCTCGCCCATGCAGTGCACCTCGACGTCGATCAGCTTGCGCAGCTGGGGCACCAGTTGGGCCACGTGGACGCCGGCTCCGCCGTAGATCGTCGGGGGATATTCGCGGGTCAGGAGGGACAGCTTCATGGTCATGACCGCATCGTGTCACACCAGGTTGCGACACGTGGTGGTCATTTGGTGGATTTCCTTGTCGGCGACCTCGGTTTGGCAATAGGTTCAAGCCATGGCTGCTCGTCCCAAAGTCCTGTCCATAGTCCTTGCCGGCGGCGAGGGTAAGCGGCTGATGCCGCTCACTGCGGACCGGGCCAAGCCGGCCGTGCCCTTCGGGGGCACCTACCGGCTCATCGACTTCGTCCTCTCGAACCTCGCCAACTCCAACCTTCGGCAGATCGCGGTGCTGACGCAGTACAAGTCGCACTCGCTGGACCGCCACATCTCGAAGACCTGGCGGTTCTCGACGATGCTCGGCAACTACGTGGCCCCGGTGCCGGCGCAGCAGCGGCTCGGACCCCGGTGGTACCAGGGCAGCGCGGACGCCATCTACCAGTCGCTCAACCTGATCAGGGACGACGATCCTGACTACGTCGTGGTGTTCGGCGCGGACAACATCTACCGCATGGACATCGGGCAGATGATCGACGCCCACATCGACTCGGGGCTCTCCGCCACCGTCGCGGGCATCCGGGTGCCGCGCAGCGAGGCGTCGGCCTTCGGCATCATCGACGCGGCGGCGGACAAGAAGATCAAGAGCTTCCTCGAGAAGCCCGCCGATCCTCCCGGGCTTCCAGACTCGCCGGACGAGTCGTTCGCGTCCATGGGCAACTACGTGTTCACCCGCTCGGCCCTAGTCGAGGCGCTGCGCGCCGACGCTGAGGACCCGACGGCGCGCCACGACATGGGCGGCGACATCATCCCCTGGTTCACGGCCCAGGGCCAGTCCCAGGTCTACGACTTCAAGGACAACGTGGTGCCGGGCGCCACCGAGAAGGACATCAACTACTGGCGGGACGTGGGGACCATCGACGCGTTCCACGAGGCCCACATGGACCTCGTGAGCGTGGAGCCCGAGTTCAACCTGTACAACTACGACTGGCCCATCTGGACGGATCAGGTCCAGGCGCCGGGTGCCAAGTTCGTGATCCGGGGCCGCGCCGAGGACTCGATCGTCAACGCCGGCTGCATCATCTCCGGCGGCGAGGTGGACCGCACGGTGCTGAGCCCCAACGTCAAGGTGGACAAGTGGGCCCAGGTCTCGGAGTCCGTGTTGATGGACTCGGTGCAGATCGGCAAGAACGCCGTGGTGCGCCGGGCCATCCTGGACAAGCACGCCGTGGTGCCCGACGGTGTTCAGATCGGCGTCGACCAGGACCACGACCGCGCCCGCGGGCTGGCGGTCTCCGACACCGGGATCACCGTGGTCGGCAAGGACGTGGTGGTCCCCCGGGACTGAGAGCGGGGGGCCTCCTGGTCAGTCCTTGACCGCCACCAGGAGGCCGTTGCCGACGGCCAGCAGGGTCTGCGTGTAGGACTCGCTGGCCGTCACCGCGTCCAGGGCCTCACGGATGATGATCGACTCGTCGGACTCGTTGTCCTCGTCTGCCACCTCGTTGTGCCACAGCGCGTCGTTGACGATGAGCATCCCGCCGTGGCGCAGCAGCCGCAGCGCCCCGGCCACGTACTCCACGTACTCCAGCTTGTCCCCGTTGATGAACACCACGTCGTAGGCGCCGTCGCGCAGCTTCGGCATGATCTCGATGGGCGAGCCGGCGATGAGCCGGAACCGCGACGACGAGAAGCCCGCGGCGTTGAAGAACTTGCGCGCGGGAAGCTGGTTGTCGGCCTCCACGTCGATGGACGTCAGCACCCCGTCGGGGCCCATGGCGCTGAGGAAGGCGAGCCCCGAGCCCCCCATCACGGTGCCGATCTCGACGACGGCGCGCGCGTCGATGGCCCGGGTGAGCACCCGCAGCGTGGCGAGGACGCCCTGCGACACCGGCACCAGCCCGGCGATGGTGGCCTCGTCCCTGGCCTCGGAGATCTCCGCGGTGGGCGGCACGTGGTCCTCCGCGTACTCCCAGCTGGCGGCGGTGGGCGGTTCGGGGTGGCTGGCAGGCGTGTTCACACGCTCAGCCTAGTGGCCAGTAGGATGACGCGCATGAGTCACGTCGTCAACGCGGAGGTCGCCGCCACTGTCCTCTCGGTCTCGGTCGAGGCAGGGCAGAAGGTGCAGGCCGAGGACGCGGTCGTCATGCTCGAAACCCTGAAGATGGAGATCCCGGTGCTTGCCGGGGTGTCCGGGACCGTCACAGAGGTCGTCGTCGCGGTGGGAGACGCCGTCCACGAGGACGACCCGCTCGTGATCATCGCGGAGGACTGATGACAGACGACGACATGCAGCCCGTCTTCGGGCGCGTCCTGACCGCGATGGTGACCCCCTTCACGGCGGACGGCTCGGAGGTGGACTACGCGCAGGTCGCGCGCCTGGCCGCGCACCTCGTCGACGACCTCGGCAACGACGGCCTCGTGGTGAACGGGACGACCGGGGAGTCGCCCACCACCACGGACAAGGAGAAGCGCGCGGTGCTGGACGCCGTCGTCACCGCAGTGGGGGACCGCGCCAGCGTCATCGCGGGCGTGGGGACCTTCTCCACCGCCCACTCCATCGAGCTGGCCGAACAGGCCGCGTCCGTCGGCGTCGACGGCCTGCTCGTGGTCACGCCGTACTACTCCCGGCCCCCGGCGGACGCGCTCGAGGCGCACTTCGTCGCGGTGGCGGACTCGACGGACCTGCCCGTCATGCTCTACGACATCCCGCACCGCGCCGGCATCCCCATCCCGGAGGACATGCTGATCCGGCTGGACGCCCACCCGCGCATCCGCGCCGTGAAGGACGCCAAGGGCAACGTGGTGTCGTCGTCGACGGTGCTGTCGCGCACCAACCTCGCCTACTACGCCGGCGACGACGCGTTCCTGCTGCCGCTGCTCTCCGTGGGCGGCGCGGGCGTGGTGGGCACGTCGTCGCACTTCACCGCACCGGCCATGCGCGAGATCATCGAGCACTTCCTGGCGGGGCGGGTCGACGAGGCCATCCAGGCCAACCGGAACGCGCTCCCCGCGTTCCAGGGCGTCTTCGCCACGCAGGGCTGCATGATGGTCAAGGCCGCACTGGAGGCGCGGGGCTTCGACGCGGGCCCCTGCCGCGCTCCGATGGGGCGCGTCGCGGACGACGTGCTGCAGCGCTACCTCACTCTCCTGACGGATCTCGGCTTCGAGGCGTAGGCCAACACACCTGGGGAACAAACCGGCTCTCCCGCACGTTGACTCTGAAAGAGTCGGCCGCACGACCGACTCACAGGTTGCCCACAGGTTGACCTGCGATGCTTGTCCCATGGAAAGGCGTTCGATGTTCAGAGGCACCAAGGCGGCCAAGGCCGGCCAGGAGCCCCAGTGGATCGCGCCCACCTGGCAGGAGCTCGTGCGGGACCATTCGGCGCAGGTGTACCGCCTGGCCTACCGGCTCACGGGAAACCAGTACGACGCAGAGGACCTGACGCAGGACGTCTTCGTCCGGGTGTTCAAGTCCATCCACACGTTCCAGCCGGGCACCCTCGAGGGGTGGCTGCACCGCATCACCACCAACCTGTTCCTTGACCAGGCGCGCCGCCGCCAGCGCATCAAGATGGACGCCCTCAGCGTGGCGCCCGAGCATGTGTGGGGCGCGGCCACGGGCCCGGCCGAGTTGCGCGACGATTCCGAGCTGGACGCCGACGTGTCCGAGGCGCTGCGCTCGCTCAGCCCGGAGCAGCGCGTGGCCGTCGTGCTCTGTGACATCGAGGGCATGAGCTACGAGGAGATCGCCAAGGTGCTCGACATCAAGCTCGGCACCGTCCGCAGCCGCATCGCCCGGGGGCGTGCGGCGCTGCGTGACTCCCTCGCCCACCGCGCCCCCAGCGAAGGCCGCAGCAGGTACCTCGGAGTCTCCTGAGCCCCGTGCGCCACTGTGAACGCTTCCGCCCGGACCTGTCGGCCTTCGCCGACGGAACGCTCCCGCCCCGGCGCTGGGAGCAGGTCAGCTACCACCTCGCGGGCTGCCAGAGCTGCCGCGACGACGTGGCGGCCATCTCCAAGGTGTGCACCACGCTCAGCAGCTGCAGCAGGTCCTCGGCCCCGGAGTCGCTGACCGCCAAGCTGGAGTCGATCGCGGGCGAGCACGCCGAGGCCCCGCTCTACATGGCCTCGGGTCCGGGGGACCTCCCCTCCGCGCGCCGCCGTCGGGCGCGCGTGGCGGCCCGGTCCGGGGCGGCGCTGCTGGCCGTGATGGTCTCCGCCGTCGTGCTCGCGGTGCTCATCGCCCCCGAGCCGGCGCGGCTCACCGACCCGGTCAAGTCCTCGCGCATGCAGTACTCCATGTCCAGCTCGGCCATCAACGCCACCGAGGCGGTGGGGGCGGTGCTCCTGGCGTACGAGCGGGGCGCGGACTTCGGCGAGTCCGTGGGCTACGAACGGCGCGCCTCCCCGCACGGTGGAACCGTGATCAGCACCGAGGCGGCGGCGGACCTGCTCCGCGCCTCCACCGAGTCGGACCGGACGCTCACCGGGATCCAGCGGGTATGGGTCTCCGACGGTGAGGGAGCCTTCCACACGGCGGATGTGCGGACCACCAAGGTGGAGGGGCAGGGCGCGCAGCTCGAGGTGATGGACGCCCGCGGGGACCGGTTCAGCTCGAGCTTCCTCCCCGAGTTCGCGGCCCGCCCCGTCGCCGCGCCGAGCAGGTGGAGCTTCACGCAGGGTCACCTCCCCGAGCAGGTCGCGGGCCGGGCAGCGGTCCGCCTCGTGGCCTCCGACGACAACGGCCCCGTGGCCAGCTGGTGGATCGACGCGGCCGACGGCCTGCTGCTGTGGGCCGAACGCTACGACACCGCGGGCGAGGTGGTGATCGCCGTCGGCTACACGCAGCTCACCCTGGGCACCGCCCAGTTCCGCGAGGACGCGTTCACCCAGCTGATCGCACTGCAGCCGGCCACCTCGAGCGGGACCTCGGGGTGGTGCGTGGGCCTGCCGGCCTGTCCGCAGGAGATGGGCGGCCTGCCGCTGGTGGCCTACTCCTCGTCCGAGCGCGACGGCGCCACGTCGATGAACCTGGTCTACTCGGACGGGATCGAGACGGCCGTGGTGGGCTGGGCCCAGGGCGTCCTCGGCGACGACGTCACCTCGCGCACCGACAGCGCCGCGGGGCTCCCCACCGTGAGCGTGTGGCAGTCCGGCCCTGCGGTGGTGTCGGTGGCCACGAACGGCACTCCCGAGCTTCTCGCCGCCATCGCCCGCGAGCTGCCAGGCGAGGAGGCCTGGGCCCCGTCGCTGCTGGACCGCGCCAAGGCCGGTTTCGCCAGGCTCGCCGGCGTGAACTGACCCCGGAACCAGAGACGGTACCCTAGCCCTGTGTTCGGCATCGACGCGATAGACCTCGTCATCATCCTCGTGCTGGCCGTCGTCATGTTCGGGCCCGAGAGGCTGCCCGAGTATTCGCGGAAGGCCGCACGGGTCTTCGTGTACCTGCGCGACATCGCCAACAGCGCCAAGGGGACGCTGCGCACCGAGCTGGGGCCCGAGTACTCGGACCTGGAGCTGCGGGACCTGCACCCGAAGGCGTTCATCGCCAAGCAGCTGCGCGAGGAGGTCGCGCTCATCGACGAGGCCAAGCGCGAGCTTCAGGACGCCCAGGCGTCGCTCAAGCAGTCCACGCGCGAGGTGGAGGAGCAGGCCGGCGAGGCCATCGACGCGGCCAACGCCAAGACCGCGCTCCCGGCGCCGATCGAGAGCTCCCCGTTCGACGCCGAGGCCACCTGAAAGCTCAGGTGGAGAGCGGCAGGCGGGTGCCGACCAGGCCCCGCTTCCGCGCGGCCACCTCGTCGGCGAGCCGCACCATGGCCTGTGCGGCCGGATGCTCCGGGTGGGTCTCCACCAGCGGGCGGCCCGTGTCGCCGCCGGCCAGGAGCGTCGCGTCGAACGGGATCTGCGCCAGCAGCGGCACCTCGTAGACCAGGCGGTCAGTGAGCGCCTCAGCGACCAGGACCCCGCCGCCGGAGCCGAACAGCTCCAGCCTGTGGGACCCGGCGCAGTGCGGGCACACCGTCTCCATCCAGCTCATGTTCTCCACCACGCCCAGCACCCGCTGCTCCATGATGTGCGCCATGGTGCCTGCGCGCTCGGCCACCTCGGACGCGGCCGACTGCGGGGTGGTGACCACGATCACCTCGGAGGTGGGGATCTTCTGGCCCAGCGACATCGCCACGTCGCCCGTGCCGGGAGGCAGGTCGAGCAGCAGGTAGTCGAGGTCGCCCCAGTACACGTCTGCCAGGAGCTGGGTGAGGGCGCGGTCCAGGATGGGTCCACGCCAGGCCACCACCTGGTCCCGGGAGGGCTTGAGCATGCCGATCGAGATCACCTTGAGGCCGCCGATGGCGGGGACCGGCAGGATCATGTCGTCGACGACGGTGGGGCGCGCATCCCCCAGGCCGAGCAGGTCCGGGATGGAGTGGCCGTAGATGTCGGCGTCCAGGATGCCGACGGAGCGTCCCTGCGCGGCCAGGGCCAGCGCAAGGTTGACGGTCACCGACGACTTGCCCACGCCGCCCTTCCCTGAGGCGATGGCCAGCACGCGCGTGAGGTTGCCGGGCTGCGAGAACGGGATCACGCGTTGCTGCTGGCCGCCGCGCAGCATGGTGCGCATCGCCTCGCGCTGCTCGTCGCTCATGACGCCCAACTCCACGCCCACCGCGCTCACGCCCTCGACCGCGGCCACGGCCGCCGTCACGCGGGTGGTGATCTCGGAGCGCATGGGGCAGCCGGACACCGTCAGCAGCACGCGGACCTGCACGGCGCCGTCGTCGGAGACGAGGATCTCGTCCACCATGCCGAGGTCGGTGATCGGCCGTCGGATCTCCGGGTCCTCCACGGTGTGCAGGGCGGCGCGGACGTGGGGGAGCAGGGGGTGTTCGGTCACGATGTCCTTGACTTTCGATGGGCTCTGGCGCCCCTAGTCTACGGATACCGGTGGAGGGTCTATCCCGAGCGCTCGTCGAGGGCGTCGCCGAGGATCACGACGCTGGTGGCCATGAGGGCCGGGAGCCACAGGCCCGCCAGGCTGCCCAGCACGACGACGACGGGGCCCGACACCAGCGCCAGGGTGAACCGCTCGCGGTAGCCGAGGCGGCTGGGGGACCCGGGGGCCAGGAGGAAGCGCCACAGGGCCACATAGCCCAGAGCGAACAGGCCCGCGGCGACAGCGCCGAGCCACCATCCGCCGGCGATGCGCCACAGGGAGACCGCGCCCAGCACGGTGAGCGCCACATGCCCCACGAAGAGCACCACACCGAACCAGCGCACCTCCGCGCGCGGCTGCGCGGCGCCGCTCACAGCGGTGACTCCTGATCCGTGGCGGCGCGGTCTGCAGCGGCCCTGTCGAGCCGGTCTGTGAGTTCCCGCAGCTCAGAGCGCAGCTCGCCGCGGACGAAGTCGCGCGTGGCCAGCTCGCCCAGGTGCATGCGGATGGCCGCGATCTCCCGGGCCAGGAAGTCCATGTCCGCCCGCGACTGCCCGGCGATGCGGCGGTCCTCGTCGAGGCTCAGCTTGTCGCGGACCTCCTGCCGGTTCTGCGCCAGCAGGATCAGGGGGGCGGAGTAGGAGGCCTGGGTGGAGAAGAACAGGTTGAGCAGGATGAACGGGTACGGATCCCACTTCAGGCCGAAGAGGCCCACCAGGTTGATCGTCACCCACACGATGACGAACACCGTCATGTAGACGAGGAACTTGGCGGTGCCCATGAACCGGGCGAAGCTCTCCGCGAACGTGCCGAAGGTCTCCGAGTCCACCGAGACCTTCGGCAACCAACTCCGCGTCCCCGGCTGGGACAGCGGGTTGCGCTCAGCCATGGCTCACCTCGGCCCCCGCCAGATCCGTGACCTCGACCTCGTCCATCTGCTCGCCGCGCCAGTCGTCGGGCAGCATGTGGTCCAGCACGTCGTCAACGGTCACCGCCCCCACCAGGTGGCCCAGGGCGTCGACCACCGGCGCCACGACGAGGTTGTAGGTGGCGAAGAAGCGGCTGACCTGGGCCAGAGGGTCCGCGGGGGACAGCGGCTCCAGGTCCTGGTCCAGCAGGGTGGCCACCAGCGTGGTGGGGGGCTCGCGCAGAAGGCGCTGCAGGTGGGCGGCGCCCACGTAGCGTCCGGTGGGTGTCTCCAAGGGCGGGCGGGCGACGAACACCATCGACGCCAGGGCCGGAGTCAGCGACCCCTCGCGGGCGTGCGCCAGCGCCTGCGCCACCGTGGCGTCGGTGTCCAGGACGATGGGCTCGGGCGTCATCATGCCGCCGGCGGTGAACTCCTCGTAGACCAGCAGGCGGCGCACGTCGGCGGACTCCTCGGGCTCCATCCGCTGCAGGAGCTCCTCCGCCACGTCCGTGGGAAGGTCGCGGATGAGGTCCGCGGCGTCGTCGGGGTCCATCTCGCCCAGCACGTCCGCCGCGCGCTCCGCGTCCAGGGCGGAGATGATGTCGATCTGCTCGTCCTCGGGCAGCTCCTCGATGGCCTCGGCCAGCGTCTCGTCGTCGAGCGCGTCGACCACGGCGGCCAGCGACTCCGGCTCCAGGTCGTGCAGCTCCCGCGCCACGTCCGCGGGCTTCATCTCGGAGAACTCCGCGATGAGGTGGGCGGCCGTGCGGCCGCTGGTGAGGATCAGGTCCGGGATCTCGCGCCACGACACCAGCTGGGGTGCGCTGCGGCTGCCGAAGCCGAACCTGCCGGCGCCGCCGCCGGCGCGCAGGGCGACCGACTCCAGCTCCCACTCCCGGTTGCGGACCATGTGCATCGACACGTCGAGGATCCGGGTGGGCCGGGACCGCTCGATGCTGCGGTCGAACAGGTCCCCGGCCACGAGCACCTCCGCCTCGCGACGCTGGAACCGGCGGGCGTCGACCTGCCCGGTGATGGCCACCTGATTCGGGGTGATGTCGTGGACGCGGACCATGGGCACGAAGATCCTCGCCCGGGCGAACAACTCGGCCACGAAGCCCTTCACCCTGGGGGCCCGGCCATCCGTGCGCAGGTAGCACACCACGTCCTTGACGCGCCCCACCTGGTCACCGGCCGAGTCGACGAGGGGGAGGCCGATGACGCGCGAGATGAAGACAGCCGAATCTTTTGCGACCATAGGGCCAATCTATCCGCAAGGGACCCGACGATGACCCAACGCCCCGCCCGCGCCCGCCGCACCGTCCTGTCCGTCCCGGGATCGAGCGACCGGTTCCTCACCCGCTCCGTCGACCTTGACGTGGACCAGGTGCTCCTCGACCTTGAGGACGGCGTGGCGGTGACGGCGAAGGACGGGGCGAGGGCCGCCGTCGTCGAGGCCCTGCGCGCCCGGCGGTGGCGGGCGCCGACGGTGTCTGTGCGCGTCAACGGCTGGGCGACCCCCTGGACCCACCGCGACGTGATCGACGTGGTGGCGGGGGCCGGGGCCCGGCTCCACAGCCTGGTCCTGCCCAAGGTAGCCTCGGCCGGCCAGGTGGAGGCCCTGGACCTGCTGCTGACCCAGCTCGAGCGCCTCCACGGCCTGCCCGTGGGCCGGATCGCCATCGAGGCGCTCATCGAGGACGCCGCGGCGCTCACCCGCGTCGAGGACATCGCCGCCGCCAGCCGGAGGCTCGAGGCGCTGCACGTGGGCCCGGGGGACCTGATGGCCTCGCTCGGCCTGCCGAGCCTGCGGGTGGGCGCGCTGGGCGACGGCTACCCGGGGGACCCGCTCCACCACGCCTACGCGCGGATCCTCGTCGCCGCCCGGGCCAGGGGGCTGCAGGCGGTCGACGGCCCGTACACGGCGGTGCGCGACGAGGCGGGGTTCCGGGAGTCGGCGCGTCGGGCGGCCGCCCTCGGCTACGACGGGAAGTGGGTCCTGCACCCGGACCAGATCGAGGCGGGGACGGAGGTGTTCACGCCGTCGGCGGAGGCCGTCGCGCGCGCCGAGGCCATGGTCGCGGCCGCCGCCGAGGGGGCCGAGCGCCGGGTGGGGGCCGTCATGCTCGGCGCGGAGATGGTCGACGAGGCGGGCGTAAACTTGGCACGGGCCACCTTGGCCCGCGTACGGAGGACCACATGACGGAGCCGATGAGCAACAAGCTGATGCAGTTGAACTATCCCCAGCACATCGCGCAGTTCGGCACGTACGAGGAGGCGCAGGCCGCCGTCGACTTCCTGGCCGACGAGAAGTTCCCCGTGCAGAACCTGCTCATCGTGGGGACCAACCTCAAGCTGCTGGAGCGCGTCACCGGACGGCGGACGTGGGCCACGGTGCTCGGGGAGGGGGCCCTGTCGGGGCTCACCACCGGCCTGTTCGTGGGCGTCATGCTCATGCTGTTCGTCGGCAACGGCAACTTCGCCATGCTCTATGTGGGCCTGGCCATGGGCGTGGTGTTCGGGGTGCTGGCGCGCGCGCTGGCGCACACCCTGACCGGCGGTAAGCGGGACTTCAACTCGGCCCGGATCACCGTCGCCACCAGCTACGAGGTGCTCTCCGAGCACAAGGTGGCGCAGCAGGCCCGCGACATGCTGGCGGCCCGCCCGGGCGCCCGCGCGGCCCTGTTCGAGTGAGCGCTCCGGTCACCGCGGAGGACTGGGACCAGCTGTTCTCGCACCCCAACCACGTCTACGGCTACCGCCCCAACGAGTTCCTCAAGAGTCAGTCCCGCCTGCTGCGCCCCGCGTCGCGGATCCTCTGCCTGTGCGACGGTGAGGGCCGCAACGGCGTATGGCTGGCAGAGCAGGGCCACGACGTGGTCAGCCTCGACTTCTCGGCCGTGGCGCTCGAGAAGGGGCGCCGGCTGGCGGCCGAGCGGGGCGTGGCCGTCGAGACCTGGCAGGTGGACCTGGCCGACTGGGTGCACCACCCCGATCCGGAGCGTCCCTGGGACGCCGTGGTGGTGATCTTCGCCCATCTGCCCTCGGCACTGCGCCGCGCCGTGGCCGCCACGGTGACCCGGCAGGCGGCTCCCGGCGCCGTCCTCATCCTGGAGGCGTTCACCCCCGCCCAGCCCGGGCTGGGCAGCGGCGGGCCGACTGACCCGGACCTGCTCCTCACCCGCGCCGACGCCGCCCATGAGTGGGCAGGATGGCGCCCCGACGTCCGCCTGATCGAGCGGCGGCTCTTCGAGGGCATGGCGCACCAGGGCCTCGCCTCCGTTGTCCAGGTCCTCGGCCTGCGGGCCTGAGGCCTCCGGTAGGTTTACCCGCACCACCGCCGTCAAGGAGAACTCCGATGGATCTGAACTGGACCGCCTACAACCCCGGCACCCCCGCGGAGCGCGTGCTGCTCGTCGGGCCCAGCCTCGGCGGCAACGCCGCGCACCAGTGGACCGGCGTGGCCGCGCACCTGATCGACGACGCGCGCGTCGTCTTCGTGGACCTGCCCGGCACCGGCCTGGGGGCGGTCTGGGACGACGCGGACGAGCCCACGCTCGACGCCGTGGCGGCGGGCATCGCGAAGGTCGCGGCGGAGGTCCGCGAGGAGGAGGGCGCTGAGATGCCCGTGTACTTCGCGGGGCTCTCCATCTCCGGCGCCACGGCCCTGCATCTCGCCCGGGACTACGACAAGACGTTCTCCGGCGTCGTGGTGGTGGCCTCGGCGGCCACCGTCGGCGAGCCCGCCCGTTGGCTGGAGCGCGCGGAACAGGTGGAGGCCACCGGCACGCAGCAGCTCGTGGAGGAGACCACCAAGCGCTGGTTCACCCCGATGTTCCGGGCGCAGCAGCCCGCCGTCGTGGACGTCGTCATGGAGGGCCTGTCCGTGGCCGACGACCACTCCTACGCCCAGCTGTGCCGGGCGCTGGCCGCGCACGACGTGCGCGACGACCTGCCCTACATCACCACGCCCGTGGTCATGATCGCCGGCGAGCGCGACACCTCCACCCCGATCGCCAACGTGGAGCTGGTGGCCGAGACCGTCCAGCGGGGCGAGCTGCACGTGGTGCCGGAGGCGGCCCATCAGGTGACGGTGGCGCGCCCGGCGGACGTGGCCGACATCATCCGTGGGCTGCTGACCCGCGGGCAGACCTCGAAGGTGGTCTCCGAGTCTGCGGACTGACGCTCAGGCCCTGGCCTGCGCCAGCCACG
Organism: Tessaracoccus yangjingae; assembly: GCF_055326235.1. Taxonomy (NCBI): domain Bacteria; kingdom Bacillati; phylum Actinomycetota; class Actinomycetes; order Propionibacteriales; family Propionibacteriaceae; genus Tessaracoccus; species Tessaracoccus yangjingae. The sequence continues at coordinate 309,165 of NZ_JBUZNN010000002.1, forward strand.
CCTCCACGTCGTCGGCCGCGCGGGGCAGGGCCGCGGACAGGTTGACCGGGTCCCCGTCGGTGATGAGGATGTCGTCCTCGATGCGCACCCCGATGCCGCGGTACTCCTCGGGGACCAGCAGGTCCGTGGACTTGAAGTAGACGCCCGGCTCGACGGTGATCACCATGCCGGCGCGCAGCGTGCCCTGCCGGTAGGTCTCGGCGCGGGCGTGGGCGCAGTCGTGGACGTCCAGGCCCAGGTGGTGGCTGGTGCCGTGCACCATCCAGCGCCGGTGCTGCCCGCCGGAGACCTCGATCGACTCCGCCGCGCTGACCGGGAGGATGCCCAGCTCCTCGAAGAAGCCGGCGAGCACCGTGATGGCCGCGCGGTGGACGTCGGCGAAGAGGGCCCCAGCGCGGCAGGCCTCGATGCCCGCGGTCTGGGCGGCGAGGACGGCGTCGTAGACCCGGCGCTGCGGGCCCGTGAAGCGGCCGTTGACCGGCAGCGTGCGCGTCACGTCCGCGGTGTAGAGGGTGTCCACCTCCACGCCGGCGTCCAGCAGGAGCAGGTCCCCGTCGCGCAGGTCCCCGTCGTTGCGGATCCAGTGCAGGGTGTTGGCGTGATCGCCGCCGGCGGAGATGGTGTCGTAGCCGACGGCGTTGCCCAGGTGCCGTGCGTGCAGCTCGAAGACGCCCTCCACCCAGCGCTCGCCGCGGCCGTTCTCGACGGCGCGGGGGAGCTCGCGGGCCACGGCCTCGAAGCCCACTGCGGTCGCGGCGCACGCGCGGCGGAGCTCGCCCACCTCGAAGTCGTCCTTCACGAATCGGGCCTCGGAAGTGGCCCGGGCCAGCTCCGCGTCCCGGGCGGGATCCTCGTCGGCTCGGGCACCGTCCACCAGCTCCGTGACCGACGGGTCTGCCTCGCGGATCACGGCCAGCGGCCGGGGGGCATGGTTGACGACATCCTCCAGCTCGCGGATGTCGCGGCAGGGCAGGCCGGTGGCCGCCGACATCTCGTCGAGCGAGTCGCGCCGGCCCACCCACATCTCCCCGTAGCGGGCGTCGGCGTAGAACTCGCGGTCCGTGCGCGGGGCGCGGGGGCGGAAGAACAGGGTGGCGTCCTCCCCGTCGAGCACGAGGGCCGCGTCGGGCTCACGGTCCTCGCCCAGGCCCGTGTAGTACGCGAAGGCGCTGTGCGGGCGGAACCGGTAGTCGGTGTCGTTGGCGCGGGCCTTGAGCGGGCCCGCCGGGATGACCAGGATGGCGTCCGGGAACTCCTGGGCCAGCCGGGCCCGTCGGTTCGCGGCGGGCCCGGCGGCGGGCAGCCGATCGGGGAGCGCATCGGGGTAGGGGGCCCAGCCGCTCACGATGAAGGCCTTGAACTCCTCGGAGTAGGGGTCCCGGCGGCTCTCGTTGCTGTCTCGTCCCTTGGTCATGCGGCCCACTCTACGTGGGAGCCTCAGACCTTCCGGATCAGGATCGAGTCCACCGAGTGGGACTCGCCCTTGACGAGGATCGCGGTGGCCCGGTCCCGCGTGGGCGCGATGTTCTGGCGGAGGTTGGGGCCGTTGATCTCCTCCCAGACCTGCTCGCCGAAGCGGGTGGCGTCGGCCTCGGAGAGCTGCGAGTAGCGGCGGAAGTAGCTGCGCTCGTCGGTGAAGGCGGTCCGGCGCAGCGTCAGGAACCGCTCGATGAACCATTGGCGGATATGGTCCTCGTCCGCGTCGACGAACACCGAGAAGTCGAAGAAGTCGCTGACCGCCAGGCCGGGATGGCCGTCTGCCTCCACCCGCGCGGGCTGCAGCACGTTGAGGCCCTCGATGATCAGGATGTCCGGGCTCTCGACGACGATGTGCTCGTCGGCGTGGATGTCGTAGCTGAGGTGGCTGTACACCGGGGCCAGGACGCGGGGCGCGCCCGACTTCACGTCGACGACGAAGTCCAGCAGGGCGCGGCGGTTGTAGGACTCCGGGAAGCCCTTGCGGGTCAGCAGGCCGCGACGCTCGAGCTCCGCGTTGGGGTACAGGAAGCCGTCGGTGGTGATGAGGTCCACCCGGGGGCTGCCGGGGGCGCGCCGCAGGAGCTCCTGCAGCAGCCGCGACACCGTCGACTTCCCGACGGCGACGGAGCCAGCGACGGCGATGACGAAGGGGGTGCGGGCCACGTCGAGGCCCAGGAACCCGTTGCTCTGGGCGTAGAGGCGGCCGGTGTTCTCCATGTACAGGTGGAGGAGCTGGGTGAGCGGCCGGTAGACCTCGGTGATGTCGTGCGAGGAGGTGGGGTCCCCGATGCCGCGCAGCCGGGTGAGGGTGGCCTCGTCGAGGTCGATCTGCGTGGCGTCCGCCAGGGCTGCCCAGGCGTGGCGCTCCAGCGCGACGTACGGTCCGGTCACCGTCACTCCTTCGTGGGGGTTGGTCGGCGGCAATCGTAACAGCGGCAGGGGGGTCGCCCGGCGCAGACCGGAGTGGCCGGAGTGCCGATGTCAAGAAGTGCTCATTCATCATGTACGGTTTCCGGCGTGTGTGGAATCGTTGGATATGTCGGAGAACGTGACGGAATCGATGTGGTGCTGAGCGGCCTGCGCCGGCTCGAGTACCGCGGATATGACTCGGCGGGCGTGGCCCTCCCCGATGCGGGTCGAATCGAGTGGCGGAAGAAGGCGGGCAAGATCGTCAACCTCGAGGCCGCCATCGGGGAGCGTCCGCTCCCGGGCGGCACGGTGGCCATCGGCCACACCCGCTGGGCCACGCATGGCGCGCCCACGGACCAGAACTCGCACCCCCACGTGGCGGACCGGGTGGCCATCGTGCACAACGGCATCATCGAGAACCATCGCCAGCTGCGCGAGGAGCTCCCGGGCGTCGAGTTCTCCTCGGAGACCGACTCCGAGGTGGCCGCCCACCTCCTCCGGCGCGAGCTGGAGGCCGGCCGCGACATCCTCGACGCGATGCGCGCCGTCGTCGGGCGCCTCGAGGGTGCGTTCACGCTCGTCGCGGTCGACGCGCTGGACCCCGAGCGGATCGTCGCCGCCCGCCGCAACTCCCCGCTGGTGGTCGGCGTGGGGGAGGGCGAGTACTTCCTGGCCTCGGACGTGGCCGCCTTCATCGCCTACACCCGCGACGCCGTCGAGCTGGGGCAGGACCAGATCGTGGAGCTCACCCGCGACGGCGTGAGCGTGACCACCTTCGACGGCGGCCCGGCGGAGACGAAGGAGTTCCACGTCGACTGGGACCTCGAGGCCGCCCAGAAGCAGGGCTACGACTGGTACATGCGCAAGGAGATCTTCGAGCAGCCCCGCGCCGTCGCGGACACGCTGCTCGGCCGCCTCAACGAGCGCGGCGAGCTGGTGCTCGACGAGATCCGCATCTCCCCGGAGATCCTGCGCCGGATCAACAAGATCGTCATCGTGGCCTGCGGCACCGCCTTCTACGCCGGCTTGGTTGCCAAGTACGCCATCGAGCACTGGACCCGCATCCCGTGCGAGGTGGAGGTGGCCTCCGAGTTCCGCTACCGCGACCCGATCATCGATCCGATGACCCTGGTGGTGACCATCTCGCAGTCCGGTGAGACCGCGGACACGCTGATGGCCATCCGGCACGCCCGCGAGCAGGGCGCCAAGGTCATCGCCATCTGCAACACCAACGGCGCTACGATCCCGCGGGAGTCCGACGCGGTGATCTACACCCACGCCGGCCCGGAGATCGGCGTCGCCTCCACCAAGGGCTTCACCACCCAGCTGGTGGCCTGCTACCTGCTCGGGCTGTATCTCGCGCAGGTGCGCGGCATGAAGTACGGCGACGAGATCGCCGCGCTGCTCGCGGAGCTGGAACGGATGCCCGACGCCATCCAGGGGATGCTGGACAACCAGCAGCAGGTCCTGGACCTGGCCCGGGAGTTCGTCAACGAGCCGTCGGTGCTCTTCCTCGGCCGCCACGTGGGCTACCCGGTGGCTCTGGAGGGTGCGCTGAAGCTCAAGGAGCTGGCCTACATCCACGCTGAGGGCTTCGCCGCGGGCGAGCTCAAGCACGGCCCCATCGCGCTCATCCGCGAGGGCCTGCCGGTGTTCGTCGTGGTGCCGCCCCGAGGGCGGGACCAGCTGCGCGACAAGGTGGTGTCCAACATCGCCGAGGTGCGCGCGCGGGGCGCGAAGACCATCGTCCTGGCGGAGGCCGACGACGAGGAGGCCCGCGCGGCCGCGGCCGTGTTCATCGAGCTGCCGAAGCTCTCCACGCTGCTCCAGCCCGTGGCCGCGATCATCCCGCTGCAGCTGTTCGCGTGCGAACTGGCCACCGTGCAGGGCCACGACGTGGACCAGCCGCGAAATCTCGCCAAGTCGGTCACCGTCGAATAGGCGTTCTGCTTCTAGAGTGGCGCCATGATCGTGGGCATCGGCACGGACCTCTGCGTCATCGAGCGGTTCCGGGAGATGCTGGCGCGCCGCCCCGGCCTCGACGAGCGGCTGCTCACCGAGGGGGAGCGGCGGCTCTCCATCGAGTCCCAGGCGGCCCGCTTCGCCGCCAAGGAAGCGTTCGCGAAGGCCCTCGGGTCGCCCGGCGGGATGCGGTGGCTGGACTGCGAGGTGGTGAAGAACGACGACGGTGACCCGGCGTTCCGCAACACCGGCTCGGTGGCGGCCCGCGTGGAGGCCCTCGGGATCCGCCACATCCACCTGTCGATCAGCCACGACGGCGGCTTCGCCACCGCGATGGTGGTGTGCGAGGCATGAGGACCGTCATCACCGCGGCCGAGATGCGCGGGGCCGAGCGGCTGGTCTTTGACGCTGAGCCCGGCGTCGACCTGATGGGCCGCGCGGCCGCGGAGGTGGCGCGCGTGGCCGGTGCCGTCGCGGAGGAGGGCCCCGTGCTGGTGGTCGCGGGGCCGGGCAACAACGGCGGCGACGGCCTCCACGCCGCCGCGCTCCTGGCCGAACACCGCCAGGTCGCCGTGTGGGTGGCGCTGGGCGCCGCGCACGAGGGCGGCCTCGAGGCCGCGCTGGCCGCCGGCTGCCGCCAGGTGGGCGCGGTCGAGGCCGTGGACGCCCTCGCCGAGAGCGTCCTCGTGATCGACGCCGTCACCGGCCTGGGCTCGAGGCCGGGCCTGCCGGAGTCCGTGGCCACGCTCGCCGCCGCCTGCGAGGACCTGGCGGTGCCGGTGCTGTCGGTGGACCTCCCCAGCGGCCTCGACGCGGACTCCGGCGCCCTCCACCCCAGCTTCAGGGCCGCCCACACCGTGACGTTCGCCACCGTGAAGCCGTGCCACGTGATGGAGCCGGCGGCGTCGCGCTGCGGGAGGGTCCACGTCGTCGACATCGGCGTGGAGGTGCCCACCGGCCAGCTGAGGCAGGCCGAGGAGGCGGACATCGCGCGCTGGTGGCCTGCGCCCACCGCAGCCTCCGACAAGTACGCGCGCGGCGTGGTGATGATCGACACCGGTTCGGAGCAGTACCAGGGGGCGGCGATCCTCGGGGTCTCGGGCGCCCTGCACGCCGGCGCCGGCATGGTGCGCTATACCGGGCGCGTCGCGTCCGGACTGATCCTCTCGCGGTTCCCCAGCGTCGTGATCGGCGAGGGCCGGGCCCAGGCCATGGTCGTGGGCTCGGGGTGGGGCGACGGCGAGGGCACGGAGGGCCGCGTGGCGAACGCGGGCCTGCACGCCGTGCCCACAGTCGTGGACGCCGACGCGCTCTACTCGCTTCCCGCGGGCCGGCTGGAGAACTGGCTGCTCACCCCGCACGCCGGCGAGCTGGCGCGGATCCTCGGGTGCACCAGGTCGCACGTGGAGGCGGAGCCGCTGGTGTGCGTGCGGGAGGTGTCGCGGCAGACGGGAGCCGCCGTGCTGCTCAAGGGCGCCACGCAGTACGTGGCCGAGCCGTCGGGGCGCGTGACGATCGCCGTCCCCGGGCCGTCGTGGACGGCGCAGGCAGGCTCGGGCGACGTGCTCGCGGGCATCTGCGGTGCGCTCCTGGCCGCGGGGCTGCCCGCGTGGCGCTCTGGCGTCGTCGGGGCGAGCATCCAGGCGATGGCCGCGGCCCGCTGGCCGGGCCCACGCACCCCGGACGAGCTGGCCGCGCGGCTGCCGGACCTCGTGGCGGACCTTCTTGTCTGCTAGGGCGCGGGCCGCCACATCCCCACGGCGGGCATGTGCCTGCCGGAGAAGCGGCCCAGGTCGACGAAGCCTAGGCGCCGGTAGAGCGCGGCGGCCCGGTCGGTCGCGGCCTCGAGGTACACCGGTGCGTCGATGGCGGCCAGCCGGTGCTCGAGGAGTGCCCGCCCCACGCCCCTGCCCTGCGCCGCCGCGGACACGCCGAGGTAGCCGAGGAACCAGTGGGGGACCGGGGGCCGGTGGCGCGCGAGCGCCCGGTCGATCCGCGCTGCGGCGGGCCAGTGGGGGCCCAGCGCACGGATCATCCCAAGGGCATGTCGCGCAGTCTCCGCAACCGACGGCGTGGGGCGGCCTGGCGGCTCCCACAGGCCGGCGCCGAGCACGCGCTCTCCGTCCAGGGCCACCTCGACCAGCCAGCCATGGGTGACAGCCTCGCCCATGTACGCCCGCACACGCCTGGCGCGCTGGTCGGCCGGGATGAAGGCGAAGGACGGGTCGTCGGCGAAGGCGTCGGCGAGCGCCGAGGCCGCCGCCGGGAGCTCCGAGGGCGCGGCGGCGCGCACCAGGATGCCGGTCACTCGAGGAGCCCCTTCGCCAGGTAGGAATCCGGGCCGAAGCCGGGCGGCACGACGAAGACGGCCGACCCGATCGCGGTGGTCCACTCGTTGAGGGCGTCGCCCTGATCAAGCCTGCGCTGCACGGGGATGAACTGCTCGGCGATGTTGGCCTGGAAGGCCGTGAAGATCAGCCCCGAGGTGGGGCGGGGTTGGCCGTCGATCCACTCGTCGTGGGTGTAGTTGAGCCCGCGGCGCAGCATGGTGCGGCCGGAGTTCTGCGCCGGGTGGGACACGCGGACGTGGGCCTCCTGCGCGATGACCGGGGCGCCGTCGGCGACGGCCTCGAAGTCCGGGGGGTCGTGCTCGGCCTCGCCGGTCAGGGGGGCGCCCGTGTCGAGGCGACGGCCCACCGACTTCTCCTGGCGGTCCCGGGTGGCCTCGTCCCACGTGTCGAGGTTCATCTCGATGCGCCTGACCACGAGCTGGGTGCCCCCGGCGAGCCATCCGTCGGCTGAGAAGACGGCGGCCTCCACGGCCTCGGCCGTGGGGTTTCCGGTGCCGTCCACCTGTCCGAAGAGGTTCCGCCCCGTCACGGCGGCTCCGGAGGCGTCGACCGGACGCCAGGAGCCCGGCTGCGCCCAGCGCCGCGAGGCGAAGGGCGCCGCGTCGGTGGTGAGGCGACGCAGGGCGTGCGCGACGGTGGTGGCGTCGTCCGCGGAGACCCAGGCGAGGAGGTCGCCCCCTGACCAGCGGGTGGCCAGCTTGTCGTGGTCCATGGGCGGGATCTCCTGGAACCCGGCCGGGCGCCTCGCCGCCAGGCCGTCGAGGTCGAAGACCCGGGGCCCGAGGCCCACCAGGATGGTGAGCGAGACCCCGGCCTGGGCCAGGTCCGGCGCGGAGTCGCCCGCGGCCGGCCTGCCGGCCATGAGCGCCGCGATGTCCGAGCTCCACACGCGCATGAGCCGCGCCAGGGCCGCGCGGTCCGTGCCGGGCAGCAGGTCGAAGGCGACGAGCTCGCCGACCGCCGGCTTGGGGGTGAGGATGCCGGCCTGCACGTCCCCGTGGGCCGGATAGGTCTGCCCCGACACCGCCGCGGTGGTGGGCTGCGGTCCCGCCCCGCCCCAGGCGCGGCCCGCGATCACGCCCGCCGCCCCGCCGAGGGTCGCGGCGCCGGCGTAGCCGAAGACGCCGCGGCGGCTCACCTGGGGGCTGGACATGCTGGGATTCTACCCACGACGGAGACCCCCGGAGGGTACCCCCAGGGGTATCTCGATTCGGCTATGCTGCAAGGGTGAAGTCGAAGCTAGCCGCCCCCGTCATCGCCGTCGCCGCCCTGGCCGCCTGCTCGCCCGCGCAGAGCGCCACACCCGGAGTCATCGCCGCCGACCCGTGGGTCCGCGCCACCGTCGGCACCGAGATGCCGGAGATGACCGCCCTCTTCGTCAACCTCACCAACCCGTCGGAGGAGGACCGGATGCTGGTGGCCGCGGACTGCGGCGACGTTGCGGGGAAGGTCGAGCTGCACGAGATGGTGGAGGCCGACGGCCAGATGGTGATGCAGGAGGCGGAGGGCGGCCTTCCGGTGCCCGCCGGCGAGCACGCCCACCTCGCGCCCGGCGGGCCCCACGTCATGCTCATGGGGCTGACAAGGGAGTTGGCCGCCGGCGCCGAGGAGATCGCCTGCACGCTAGAGTTCGACGACGGACAGTCCATCGAACTGGTCGCCCCGGTGAAGGAGTTCACCGAGGAGCAGGACACCTACCACACCCACGCGCCGAGCACCGACGGCTGACCCGTCGGGTGCGCCGCGGAGAGGACGCACCCATGTTCGCCATGTCGGACGGCCGGCCAGCACCGGCGCACCCTGATGCGGTCGTCGCCGGCGCGACGTACCGGATCACGGTCCTCAGCAGCCGGCTGTTGCGGCTCGAGTGGCACCCTGAGGGAGTCTTCGTCGACCAGCGGACGCAGACCGTGGCCGACCGCTCCTTCGACGTGCCCGGCTTCACCGTCGACGACGTGGGCGGCTCGCTGGAGGTGCGCACGGACCACCTCCGGCTCCGCTACGACCGGGGCCCGTTCAGCGCCTCGGGGCTCAGCGTCACCCTGACCCGCGGGGCATCGGACCCCCACTACGCCACCTGGCGCTTCGGCGAGACCTATCCCCAGAGCCTCCCCGGCCGCGGCAATCTGCTGGGCACCGCCCGCACGCTCGACGAGGTGGACGGCGCCTGCCCGCTGGAACCCGGGATCCTCGCCACCTACGGCTTCGCCGTGCTCGACGACTCCTCGACGGTGCTGCTCTCCGACGACGGGTGGGTGGCCCCTCGCCGCCCCGGCGGCCGCGACCTCTACCTCTTCGCGCACGGCCTGGACTACCGGGCCGCCCTGGCCGACTACCACCGGCTCACCGGTCCCGTCCCGCTGGTGCCGCGCTTCGTCCTGGGCAACTGGTGGAGCCGCTACTGGCCCTACCGGGCAGAGGAGTACCTGGGGGTCATGGACCGCTTCCGCGCCGAGCGGATCCCGCTGTCGGTGGCCGTGATCGACATGGACTGGCACGTCACGGACGTCGACCCGGAACTCGGCACCGGGTGGACGGGCTACACGTGGAACCGCGACCTCTTCCCGGACCCGTCCGCCTTCCTGGCCGCCCTGCACGACCGTGGGCTCGCGGTCACCCTCAACGTGCACCCGGCCGACGGGGTCCGCAGGCACGAGGAGGCCTACCCGGCCGTCGCGCGAGCCATGGGGATCGACCCGGACTCCGGCGCCGCCGTCGAGTTCGACGTCACGTCGCGGGAGTTCGTGGACGCCTACCTCACCCATCTGCACCACCCGCTGGAGGACCAGGGGGTGGACTTCTGGTGGATCGACTGGCAGTCGGGCGGGGCCACGGCCGTGGCGGGCCTCGACCCGCTGTGGATGCTCAACCACATCCACTACCACGACTCGGCGCGTGCCGGCCGGCGTCCGCTGACCTTCTCCCGCTACTCCGGCCCCGGCAGCCACCGCTACCCGGTGGGCTTCTCGGGCGACACCATCACCACGTGGGAGTCGCTGGACTTCCAGCCGTACTTCACCGCGACGGCCGCCAACATCGGCTACCCCTGGTGGAGCCACGACATCGGCGGGCACATGTTCGGCAGCCGCGACGTCGAGATGGCCGTGCGCTGGTTCCAGCTGGGCGTCTTCTCCCCGGTGAACCGGCTGCACTCGTCGTCGAGCCCCTTCGCGTCCAAGGAGCCCTGGGGCTACGGCCCGGCCGCCGAGCGGATCATGGCGGCCTTCCTGAGGCTCCGGCACCGGCTCGTGCCCTACCTGTACACGGCCGCGTGGGCCGCGCACACCGACCAGGTGGCCCTGGTGAGGCCGATGTACCACGACCATCCCGCCGAGGTCGCCGCCTATCACGTCCCGAACCAGGCGATGCTCGGCGAGCACCTGCTGGTGGCCCCGATCACCACGGCCGAGGACTCCGCCGCGCACCTCTCGTCGGTCCGCGCCTGGCTCCCCGAGGGCTCCTGGATCGACATGTTCACCGGCCACCGCCACGACGGCGGACGGGCCGTGACACTGCACCGGGGGCTCGGCGGCTATCCGGTGCTGGCCCGCGCCGGGGCGGTGGTCCCTCTGGCGTCCGATGTGATGGGGGACGTCTCGGCTGCGCCGGCGTCGCTGGACCTGCGGGTGCTCCCGGGGTCCGCGGTGTCGCACCTCGTCGAGGACGACGGCAGCGCCGACCCCGGGCCGCAGCAGCGGCGGGCGGTGCGCATCGAGCAGTCGTTGGACGTGCATCCGGACGACACCGCCACGCTGACCGTCACGCTGCGGCCGGAGCGCGGCGTCGTCGACCTCAGGACCGTCAACCTGGACCTCGTCGGTGTCGCCTCGGCCGACGGCGCGGAGGCGTGGGTGGCCGGCCGGCCGTGGCACCTCGGGGCGCCGGTGCCGATGACCGACGAGCTGCTCGCACCGGCGCTCCGCGTGGCGCTGGGGGAGGTGGACCTGGGCGCGGAGATCGTGGTGCGTCTCGTGGGCGCCCGGACCACGCCCCGCGACCTGCAGGGTGAGGCCTTCGCCCTCATCGACGCGGCGGAGATCGGGTTCTCGGTCAAGGAGGCCGCCTGGCGGGCGGTGACGGGCCTGGGCGGGCTGGGGCTGGTGCAGGAGCTGGCAGGCATAGACATCCCCACGGCCCTGAGGGACGCGCTGGTGGAGGTGGCCGCCGCGCGCGAGGTGTGGTGAGCGTCCTCAGATGAGCTGGTGGCTGCGCACCGACTTGGCGATGGCCTTGCGGTAATGGCCCACCAGCTCGGTGCAGACCCGCTCCCAGCTCCGGTCGAGGGTGGAGAGACGGGCCGCCCGGCCGAACGCGGCGCGCTTGGCGTCGTCGCCGATGAGGTCCACCACGTGACCCCGCATCCCGGCCAGGTCCCCCGGGCGGTAGAGCCATCCGGTGCGCGACTGGTCGATGAGGTCGATGGGACCGCCGCGACGGGGCGCGATCACCGGCAGCCCCGAGGCCTTGGCCTCCTGGATGGACTGGCAGAAGGTCTCCAGCTCTCCAGGGTGCACGAAGAGGTCCAGGCTGGCCAGCGCGGTGGGGAGGGCATCGCCGGTCAGTTCGCCGAGGAACACGGCCCGGGGCAGCGCGGCCTGGAGCTGCCCGCGCAGCGGCCCGTCGCCGATGATCACCAGGCGGGTGTGTGGCAGGTCAGCCACGGCCGCCAGGTCCTCCACCCGCTTCTCGGTGGCGAGCCTGCCCATGTAGCCGATCAGCCGCTCACCGTTCGGCGCGTGGACGGACCGGAACGCGGCGCTGCGCCTGCCGGGGCTGAACCGCTCCGAGTCCACGCCGCGGCCCCACACCGCGACCCGCGGCACGCCCTGCCCGATCAGCTGGTCGCGGGCGAACGTCGACGGCGCCAGGTTGAGCGAGGCCAGCGAGTGGACCTGGCGCACGTGGTGCCACAGCAGCGGCTCGAACTGCGGGAACCCGTACCGGGCGGCGTAGGTGGGCACCTCGGTCTGGTAGACGCCCACCATGGGGATGCCCAGCCTCGCCGCGACGGTGGCCGCCTTGTAGCCCACCACGAAGGGTGCCGCCAGGTGGACGACGTCAGGGGCGAAACCGGTGAGGATGCGGCCGATGGTGAAGGACGGCGTGGTCACCACGCGCACCACGTCGTAGCCGGGAAGGCCGACGCTGGCCACCGTCTCGACGGGGAAGCCCAGGTACTGCGACGGCGTGCCCTCGCCCGCGTGTGGGGCGATGACCATGGCCTCATGGCCAGTGGCGCGCAGGTGTTCGAGGACCCGCAGCACGGAGTTCGTGACCCCGTTCACGCTCGGGAGGAAGGACTCCGCGACGATGGCTACCCGCACACCACAATTCTACGGAGGCACGTGTCCGGGGCCCCTCGGCGAGGAGAACCCCCGGTGAACGCGGGATGACGCTTCGGGGACGGCGATACCGCCGATTCGGTGATCCGGGGCGGAGAGCGTAGACTCAATGGGCCCGGTAAGGCGATCAACGCCAGCGTGTGACAGATGAGCGGGCAAATCGAGGGGCCCCGTCCGTGGGCCCAAGCGGCCCGACTTTCAGGGCCCATACCCCCGCAGAGGATTCCTCCATCATGAATGCACCACGCCAGAAACAACGCTGGACCGCCGAGCAGCGCACCGCGAAGGGCCTCAAGGCCCAGCGCCGGGCAGGCAAGAACGACGCCCCCGCCGCCGGCGCCCCCCTCAACCGCAAGCAGCGCCGCGCCCTCGAGTTCGGTGACCGCCCGTACGTGCCCAAGCCCGAGCAGGAGGGCGCCGAGCGTCGCGACGAGCGTCCCGCCCGCGACGACCGACCGGCGCGCGACGAGCGCTCCTACCGCGACGACCGTCCCGCCCGCGACGACCGCCCGCGCGGAAACGACCGCTACGGCGATCGCCCTCGCAGCAACGACCGTTACGGTGACCGGTCCCGCGACGACCGCCCGCGCGGCAACGACCGTTACGGCGACCGGTCCCGCGACGACCGCCCGCGCGGCAACGACCGCTACGGCGACCGATCCCGCGACGACCGCCCCCGCGGCAACGACCGTTACCGCGACGACCGCCCCGCCTGGGGCGACCGCGACAGCCGCCCCGCCCGCGACGACCGCCGGCAGGGCGACCGCCCCGCCTGGGGGGACCGCGACGACCGGCGCGGCGACCGCGGTGGCGAGCGCTCCGGCGGCCACCGTCGCAGCTCCATGCCGCCCCACATCGACGTCCGCCGCAACCACGAGCCCCGCGGCCACGAGGACCGCCGGGGACACGACCGCCGCGACACCCGCGCCCCGCGCGAGGATAACTTCGACGCGCCCGAGGCGGACCAGATGAGCTGGACCGCCACCACCGCCGAGGGCGTGGAGGGCGAGGTCGCCTCGGGCTTCTTCGAGCTCGGCGTCGCCGAGCCCATGGTCCGCGTGCTCGCGGGCCAGGGCATCACCGCCCCGTTCCCGATCCAGGCGGCCACCATCGCCGACGCCATCGCGGGTCGTGACGTGCTGGGCCGCGGCCGCACCGGCTCCGGCAAGACGCTGGCGTTCGGCCTGGCGATGCTCACCCGCCTCGCCGAGGGCACCCCCGTCGGCTCGCCGCGCGCTATGATCCTGACCCCCACCCGCGAGTTGGCGCTGCAGATCGCCGATGTGCTCGCCCCACTCGCGGCGGCCCTGAAGCTGGACCTCACGCTCATCGCGGGCGGCATGGCCTACGGCCCGCAGATCCGCGCCTTCGAGCGCGGCGTCGACGTCGTGGTGGCCACCCCCGGCCGGCTCATCGACCTGCTGGAGCAGGGCGCCGCAGACCTGAGCCAGGTGCAGATCTCCGTCCTGGACGAGGCCGACCACATGGCGGACCTCGGCTTCACCAAGGACGTCCGCACCCTGCTCGACGCCACCCCGGAGGGCGGGCAGCGGCTGCTGTTCTCCGCCACCCTGGACGAGGCCGTCGACTCCATCGTGCGGACCTACCTGCACGACGCCGTCACCCATGAGGTGGACTCGGGCCAGGCGTCGGTCACGACGATGGTGCACCGTCCGCTGATCGTGCGCCCCCACCACAAGAACCAGATCACCGCCGAGATCGCCAACCGCGAGGGCCGCACCGTGCTGTTCGCGCGCACTCAGATGGGCACGGACCGCATCGCGGGCCAGCTCCGCGAGGCGGGCGTGATGGCGGGGTCGCTGCACGGCGGCCTCACCCAGGGCGCCCGGGCGCGGATCCTCGCGGCGTTCCGTGAGGGCACCGTCCCCGTGCTCGTCGCCACCGACGTCGCCGCCCGCGGCATCCACGTCGACGACGTGACCCTGGTGCTGCAGGTGGACCCGCCGCGTGACTCCAAGGACTACCTCCACCGCGCCGGCCGCACCGCGCGCGCCGGGCAGGAGGGCGTCGTGGCCACCGTGGTGCTTCCGCATCAGCAGAAGATGGCCCAGCGCCTCCTCGGCCAGGCGGGCGTCAAGGCCAGCCCGCTCGAGGTCTACCCCGGCTCGGACGAGCTGCGCGAGGCCACCGGCGCCCGGCCCACCTCCGGGGTCGAGATCTCCGAGGCGGACTACCAGGCGCTCATCGCCCCCAAGCAGCAGGCGCGTCGTCGTCCCGAGGGCGGCGGCCGCGGCCGTCGCTACGACGGCGGCCGCGGGCAGCGCGGGGGCCGCAGGGATCGTTGGTGAGGGCGTAGGATTTCGCGCCTATGGACACCTCCGCCCTGACCATCCGCATCGCGGACCCGGCAGACGCCGCCGGCCTGCTGCACGTCATCCATCAGGCGTTCGCGGCGCGTCCGGCGGTGGATCCACCGGCTGAGGCGCTGACCGACGAGGTGGCAGACATCGAGCGCGCCCTCACCGACGGCTTCGGCGTGGTGGTGGAGCGCGAGGGTCACATCATCGCGGGCCTGCTGGTCGACATCGTCGACGGCACGGCCACGCTGCGCCGCGTGTCGGTGCTGCCGTCCGCCAGCGGCCAGGGCGTGGCCCGGTCGCTGGTGGAGGGGGCCCTGACGGTGGCGGCGGACCTGGGCGCGAGGCGCGCGTCCCTGTTCGCCCGTGAGGAGTTCCCGCAGCTGGTGGACTGGTGGCGGGACCACGGGTTCGACGTCATCGCGCCCGAGCCGCACGGTTTCCGGATGGGCCGCGACCTGCCCGTGGTGGTGGACGTGCCCACCGCCGAGGACATGACCCGCCTGGGCCGTCGGCTCGCGGGCGTCCTCCGCAAGGGCGACGTCATCGTCGCCACGGGCGACCTCGGCGCCGGCAAGACCACGCTCACGCAGGGCATCGGCGCGGGCCTCGACGTGGAAGGGCCCATCATCTCGCCCACGTTCGTCATCTCCCGCGTCCACCCGCCCCGCGGCGATGGCCCCGGGCTGGTCCACGTCGACGCCTACCGCCTGGGCGATCCGTCCGAGCTGGCCGACATCGATCTCGACGCTTCCCTGCCCGAGTCGGTCACCCTCGTCGAATGGGGCCACGGCCTGGCCGAGTGGCTGGCCGACGACCGTCTGGAGATCGACATCGTGCGCGGCGTGCAGTCCGACGAGCGCACCGTCTACCTCACCGGATTCGGCCCCCGCTGGGCCGGCGCCCTCGACGTCCTCAGGGAGAACCCATGACCTGGACCCTCGCCATCGACACAAGCCACGTCGTCGCGGTGGGCCTCGCCCTCGACGGGGAGCCGCACACCCGGGTCGTGGTCGACGACACCCGCGCGCATGCGGAGGCCCTGATGCCCTCGGTGCTGGAGGCCTGTTCGACGGCCGGCATCGCGCTGCGGGACCTCGACGAGATCGTCGTCGGGATGGGTCCGGGCCCGTTCACCGGGCTGCGGGTCGGCGTCGCCACCGCGTGGACCCTCGCGCACGCCGCCGGCCTTGAGCCCCATGGGGTCTGCTCGCTCGACGTGGTCGCCCGGCAATGGGCCGAGGCCGGCGCCCCTGCAGAGTTCGTGGTCGCGGCGGACGCCCGCCGCAAGGAGCTGTACTGGGCCACCTACGCCGCCGACGGCCTCCGGACCTCGGACCCGCAGGTGACCGCGCCGCAGCAGGTGCCGGCGCTGCCGGTGGCCGGGGCGGTCCCCGGGCCCTACCGCGACCTGCTCGACGTGCGAGGCCCTGACGCGCTCGATCCGGCGCTGCTCGCCGCCCGCTGGCGCACGCTGCGGCCGGCCGGCGCGGAGCCCTTCTACCTGCGCCCGGCCGACGCGACGGTGCCGGGCAAGCCGAAGTCGGCGCTGCCCCGGCTGCGGGCCGCGCGATGATCGTCGAGACGGCCGAGGTGGAGGACCTGCCCGACATCCTCGCGCTCGAGGCGCACTTCGATACCCCGTGGTCCGAGCACTCCTGGCACCAGGAGGTGACGGGGGACGGCAGGCTCGTCCTCATCGCCAGGCGCCAGGGCGGCGAGACGGTGGGGGTGGCCGCCTTCCAACTCGTCGACGACGTGGCGGACCTGCACCGGATCGTGGTGGCGCCCCAACAGCGCCGGCTGGGTTTCGCCCGGGTGATGCTCATGGCCGGCCTGCAGTGGGCCATCGGGCACGGCGCCCGCCGGATGTTGTTGGAGGTGGACGCCGGCAACGCCCCGGCCATCCAGCTCTATCAGGGCTACGGGTTCGTGGCGGTGGCCACGCGCCCGGACTACTACGGGCCCGGGGCCGATGCGCTGATCCTGGAACGCCGGCTGGAGGGCGTCGACGCGGATTCCGTCGGCATGTGGGACATGGAGGACAGCGATGAGTGAGCCCCTGGTGCTCGGCCTGGAGTCGTCGTGCGACGAGACGGGGGTGGGGATCGTCCGCGGCCGCACCCTGCTCGCCAACGAGGTGGCCAGCTCGGTGGACCTGCACGTGCGCTTCGGCGGAGTGGTGCCCGAGGTGGCCAGCCGCGCCCACCTGTCGGCCCTCATCCCCACGCTGGAGAGGGCGGCCGCCAAGGCCGACGTCGACCTCGCCGACCTGGACGCCGTGGCGGTGACCGCCGGCCCCGGGCTGATGGGCGCCCTCGTCGTGGGGCTGGCCTCCGCCAAGGCGCTCGCGGCCTACCTGAACAAGCCTCTGTACGGCGTGAACCACCTGGTGGGCCACGTCGCGGTGGACCTGCTCGATCACGGGCCCCTGCCGATGCCGTCGCTGGCGCTGCTGGTCTCCGGCGGGCACACCCAGCTGCTCCACGTCGAGGACATCGCCACCCGCATCACTGAGGTGGGCTCCACGATCGACGACGCGGCCGGCGAGGCCTACGACAAGGTGGCGCGCGTCCTGGGCCTGCCCTACCCGGGCGGCCCGGTGATCGACAAGGCGGCGCAGGACGGCGACCCCACCGCCATCCGGTTCCCGCGCGGCCTCGCCGCGCGCCACGACATGGAGCAGCACCGCTTCGACTTCTCGTTCTCCGGGCTCAAGACCGCCGTCGCGCGGTGGGTGGAGCAGCGCCGTCTCGACGGGGGAGAGGTGCCGGTCAACGATGTCGCGGCGAGCTTCCAGGAGGCCGTCTGCGACGTGCTGACCGCCAAGACTGTCGACGCGGCCCGGCACCTCGGCGTCAACTCCATCCTCATCGGCGGGGGTGTCGCGGCCAACTCGCGGCTGCGGACGCTCCTGGAGGAGCGCGCCGCGGAGGCCGGAATCGAGCTGCGCAGGCCCAGGCCGGCGCTCTGCACGGACAACGGCGCCATGATCGCGGCCGTCGGCAGCGAGGTGATCATGGCCGGGGTGCGACCCTCGGGGATGGGCATCTCCGCCCACTCGGGGCTCCCGGTGAGCACGATCGTCGTCTGATTTCGGTGCGCAATCACACAATTTGGTAACGATTGGGTGTCAAAGCCGGTGTGGCCCTAGCCGATTTGAACGTGCCTTCGGTAGGTTCCTGGAATCACTCGGCCCGTTCGGGCCTCTTCCGTCGTTCGACGACTTAGGAGAAGGAATGAAGTTCCAGGGAACCAAGGTGTCCCTCGGCCTGGTCTTGAGCGGAGCACTCCTGCTCGGCGCCTGCACCAGCCCAGAACCCACCGAACCTGAAGACACCGCGTCCGGTGCCGCCTCGGCCACCGCGTCCGCCAGCAGCAGCGAGGGTGCGGGCGGCGACGCCGCGTCCGGCTGCCTGCAGGACGTCGGCATCACCGAGACCGCCGACGGCGAGGTCCGCTACACCGCCGGCCCCGGCGACTGGAGCGGCTACAACACCATCACCAACGCCACGTACTCCACGTACAACTCGGTGATCGCCGCCCACATGTTCTCGAGCTTCGTGTACTTCGGTACCGACGGCACGATCTGCGACAACACGGACTTCGGCACCTACGAGGTGACCTCCGAGGACCCGCTGACCGTCAAGTACACGATCAACGAGGACGCGGCCTGGTCCGACGGCACGCCGGTCACCATCAACGACTACCTGATGGAGTGGGCGGCCCAGAACCCCGAGTTCATCGCCCCCGGCTTCGCCAGCGGCGAGAACCCGGACGCGTCCGCCGTCTTCGACCACGTGTCGACGTCGTTCGCGCAGTACGTCCTCGAGGGCCCCGAGGGTGAGGTGGACTCCAAGGAGTTCTCCATCACCTACACCAACCCCAACCCGGACTACCGCATCATCGTGACCTCGGCCCTGCCCGAGCACGTCATCGCGGCCCAGAGCGGACTCGAGCCCGGCGCCCTGGCGCAGGCCGTCCTCGACCGCGACGCCGAGACCGTGAAGTCCGCCGCCACCTTCTGGAACGAGGGCTGGATCTTCAACCCCGGTGAGCTGCCCGATGCGGCGATCACCCCCTCCTCCGGCCCGTACGTCCTCAAGGAGGGCAGCTGGCAGGCCGGCAACTCGCTGACCCTGACCGCCAACGAGTCCTACTGGGGCACCCCGGCCGGTACGCGTGACCTCGTCTTCCGGTTCATCGACGACGCACAGCAGGTCCAGGCGCTTGGCAACAAGGACGTCCAGGTCATCCAGCCGCAGGCCACGGTCGACACCGTCGGCCAGCTCGAGGCCCTCGGCTCCGCCGTGACCATCGAGAGCGGCTCGTCGCTGACGTGGGAGCACCTCGACTTCAACTTCCGCGAGAACAACGTCTTCGGCAACCCGGACACCGGCCTGCAGATGCGCACCGCGTTCGCCCACTGCGTGCCCAGGCAGCAGATCGTCGACACGCTGATCGCCCCGATCTCGCCCGACACCGTCCTGATGAACGCCCGCGAGGTGTTCCCGTTCCAGGACACCTATGACGAGATCGTCGGCGCCGCCTACGACGGTCGCTTCGACGTGGTCGACATCGACGCGGCCAAGGCCGCCCTGGCGGAGGCCGGCGTCACCACGCCCGTCGACGTCCGCATCGGCTACCGCGCCGGCAACCAGCGTCGCGCCGAGACCGTCGCCGCGATCCAGGCCTCCTGCAAGGACGCCGGGTTCAACGTGATCGACGCCAGCGCCGAGGACTTCTTCGACAACGCGCTCGTCAACGGCGACTACGAGGTGGCCCTGTTCGCGTGGGCCGGCTCCGGCCAGATCACCTCCGGTGAGAACATCTACGCCACCAACAAGGGGCAGAACTACGGCGAGTTCTCCAGCGCCGTCGTCGACGCCGCCTGGGCCGAGCTCGTCGCCACCCTCGACGAGAGCGTCCACCTCGAGCAGACCAAGATCATCGAGAAGGAACTGTGGGATCAGCTGTTCGGCATCCCGCTGTACGCCCACCCGCTGGTCGTCGCCTACGACTCCACCCTGAGCAACGTGCGCGGCACCGCCACGCAGGACCAGGTGTCGTGGAACGCTCCGCAGTGGGTCGCCAAGTGACCTGCGGCTGACACCACCGCACGATAGTCGCTGACGGAATCGGGGCAGGGGGCCAAGGTCACCTGCCCCGATTCACGTGCATACACACTTTCATCCACTTCTATCTCTGCCGTAGTATGCGGCGGATGGGCGCCGCCGCCGGCGCCCGAACCATGTCAGAGGACCGATCTTGCTCAAGTTCATTGCGAAACGCCTGGGGATCTCGCTCGCGATCCTCCTGTTGGGGTCACTGCTGCTGTACGTGCTCGTCATCAACTCCGGTGATCCCCTCCAGGACCTGCGCGAGTCGAACGACCCCAACCGGGAGAACCGGATCAAGCAGCGGATCGAGAACATGGGCCTCAACATGCCCTGGTACGAGCGGTACTGGGACTGGGTCACGGGCGCATCGAAGTGCCTGATCGGGCAGTGCGATCTCGGCACCGCGATCAACGGGCAGTCGGTCAACGCGCTGGTCGCCACCGCGGCCGGCTCGACGCTGCGGCTGGTGGTCCTGGCATCGCTGCTGGCCATCGCGGCGGGCGTCATCCTCGGCATCGTGACCGCCATCCGCCAGTACAGCGGATTCGACTACGGCGTCACCCTGTTCGCCTTCATCGCGTTCTCGCTGCCGGTGTTCTGGCTCGGCGTTCTGCTCAAGCACTACGCGGCCATCGAGTTCAACAACTGGATCGTCGACGCCGACCTGAGCTGGCCGGTGATCATCGGCGTGGCGGTGGTGCTGGCGTTCATCATCCAGGCCGCCATGGGCGGCGACCTCAAGCGCCGGCTGATCACCTTCGGCGCGGTCGCGGCGGGCATCGCGGCCATCCTCATCTACTTCGACGCCGTGACCTGGTTCCGGCGCCCCGCCATCGGCATCCCGGTCTACGTGCTCGCCGTCCTCGGCGCGGCCGCGCTGGTGATCGTGCTGACCTCCGGGTTCCAGAACCACCGGGTGCGCAACGCCGTCGGCGCCACCGCGGGCGTCGCGCTGGTGGGCTACATCGCGGTGCGCGGCTACCTGATGACCAACGGCTCGATCCCGGTGCTGCTGCTGTGCTTCGTCGCGGCCATCGCCGCCGGTGTCGCGGCGGGGCAGCTACTCGGTGGCTTCTCACGCCGGCAGGCCACCTTCGCGTCCGTCATCACGGCGCTGCTGGCCTCGCTGCTGGCGATCAGTGACCTCCTGCTGAGCAACTGGGCCCAGTACCTCACGGAGCAGCCGAGGCCGATCCCCACCATCGGCTCGATGACGCCGAACTACGAGTCAACCTTCTGGATGCACTCCATCGACGCCCTCACGCACCTGGTGCTGCCGACCATCACGCTCATGCTGATCTCGATCGCCTCCTACACGCGCTACACGCGCGCCTCGATGCTGGACGTGCTCAACCAGGACTACATCCGCACGGCGCGCTCCAAGGGCATCTCTGAGCGCAAGGTGATCACGCGCCACGCGCTGCGCAACTCGCTGATCCCGCTGGCCACGATCGTGGCCTTCGACTTCGCCGGCCTCATCGGCGGCGCCGTCATCACCGAGACCGTCTTCGGCTGGCAGGGCATGGGCAACCTGTTCCGGACCGGCCTCGCCGCCGTCGACCCCGCCCCGGTCATGGCCTTCTACCTGGTCACCGGCACGGCCGCGGTCACCATGAACATGCTGGCCGACATCGCCTACGCCATCCTCGACCCGCGGATCGCCCGCTAGGAAGTGAGGGTCACACCATGACTGACACGAACAACCCCGCCCAGCTCGACGAGGTCCACGAGACCGATTACGAGCTCGAGAGCATGCCGGACGAGACGAGCACGACGGACAAGTCCTACTCCCAGGGCCGCCTGGTGCTGCGCCGGTTCCTCCGGCACCGGGGCGCGATGGTCTCGCTCACGATCCTCATCCTCATCGCGCTGCTGGCCATCACCTCGATCGGTTTCGGTCCCATCCCCGGCTGGTGGAGCAAGAACCACGTCGACCTCTACCCGATCCAGGAGGTCGGTGGGGCGCCGACGCTGACGCTCTGGCCGTTCTCCATCGGGGAGCACCCGTTCGGGCAGAGCACCATCGGCAAGGACTACTTCGCGCTGGTGATGCTCGGCACGCAGAACTCGCTGACCATCGCCTTCACCGTGGGCATCGCCGCCACCGTCATCGGCACGCTCGTCGGTGCGGCCGCCGGGTACTTCCGGGGCCTGGCGGAGGCGTTCCTCATGCGCGTCACCGACCTGTTCATCATCATCCCGACGCTGGTGCTGGCGGCCGTCCTCGGCCGCATGGCCGGCAACGTCGGCGGCATCTTCGCGCTGGCGGGCATGCTGGCGCTGGTGTCGTGGACGGGTCTCGCCCGCCTGGTCCGCGGTGAGGTGCTGTCGCTGCGCGAGCGTGAGTTCGTGGCCGCGGCCCGTGCCGTCGGCACGTCCCCGTGGCGGATCATCGTGCGCCACATCCTGCCCAACGCGCTGGGCACCATCATCGTCAACGCCACCCTGCTCATCTCCGCGGCGATCCTGGTCGAGACGGCCCTGTCCTACCTGGGATTCGGCGTGCGGCCCCCGAACACGTCGCTCGGCCTGCTGATCTCGGAGAACCAGAACGCGTTGAGCACCCGGCCCTGGCTGTTTTGGTGGCCCGGCGTGTTCATCGTCGCGGTGGCGCTGTGCGTCAACTTCATCGGCGACGGCCTACGCGACGCGTTCGATCCCCGTCAGCAGATGGACTGAGGAGCACCGCCATGACCACCACCCCCCGCTTCACCGGTGAGAACCCGGTGCTGAAGTTCGACCAGCTCGACGTCACGTTCCGCACCGAGTTCGGCTCGGTCCACGCCGTCAAGGGCATCACGCTGAGTGTGGAGCCCGGCGAGGTGATGGCCCTCGTCGGCGAGTCCGGCTCGGGCAAGTCCGTCACCGCCACCACCGCGCTGGGCCTGCTGCCGAAGACGGCGCGGATCCAGGGCGACACCCTCGTCACCGATCAGAGCGTCGGGAAGCTGGCCGGGCGGCAGCTGCGCTCGCTGCGCGGCAACCGCGTCGCCATGGTGTTCCAGGAGCCGATGACGGCGCTGAACCCGGTGATCAAGATCGGCGAGCAGCTGACCGAGTCCATGGAGGTGCACGGCGTGGCCTTCGGCCGCGATGCCTGGGGGCGCGCGGTCGACCTGCTCAACGCCGTCGGCATCCCCAACGCGGAGCGCCGCGCGAACCAGTTCCCGCACGAGCTCTCGGGCGGCATGCGTCAGCGCGTGGTCATCGCCATGGCCCTGGCCTGCGACCCCGAGGTGATCATCGCCGACGAGCCCACCACAGCCCTCGACGTCACGGTGCAGGCGGAGATCCTCGACCTGCTGCGCTCGCTCAAGGACAAGCTCAACACCGGCATCCTGCTCATCACGCACAACATGGGCGTGGTGGCGGACATGGCCGACAACGTGGCCGTGATGTTCAAGGGCACCATCGTGGAGCGCGGCCCCGTCGAGCAGGTCCTGCTGCAGCCGCAGCACCCGTATACGAAGAGGCTGCTGGCGGCCGTCCCCCGGCTGGGGGAGGGCCACGGTCAGTTCGGCGTGGCGCCGCACCCGGTGGACCCCGCCTCCGAGGCGGCCCTCGACGTGCGCGATCTCGTCGTCGAGTACCACCGCGCGGGCAAGAAGCCGTTCCGCGCCGTCGACGGCGTGAGCTTCGACGTGCGCCGCGGCGAGATCGTCGGCCTCGTCGGGGAGTCCGGATCCGGCAAGTCCACCATCGGGCGCGCGCTGCTGGGCCTCATCCCGTCGAAGTCCGGGGAGGTCCGCGTGCTCGACCAGGACCTGCTGGCGCTCCGCGGAGCCGAGCTCAAGTCCCTGCGCAAGCGGATCGGCGTGATCTTCCAGGACCCGGCGGCCTCGCTCAACCCCCGGTTCCCGATCGGCGACGTCATCGCTGAGCCGATGAGCGTCCACAAGGTGGGCAACGCCAAGGAGCGTGAGGCCCGCGTGCACGAGCTCCTGGACGCCGTCCAGCTCCCGCGCACGGTGTACAACCGCTACCCGCACGAGCTCTCCGGCGGCCAGCGCCAGCGCGTCTCGATCGCGCGCGCGCTGTCGCTCAGCCCGGACCTGCTGGTGGCGGACGAGCCCACCTCCGCGCTCGACGTGTCGGTGCAGGCCTCGGTGCTGGCGATGTTCACCGAGCTGCAGCGCGACTTCGGGTTCGCCTGCCTGTTCATCTCCCACGACCTCGCCGTCATCGACTCGCTGGCCCACCGTGTCGTCGTCATGCAGTACGGCAAGATCGTGGAGAAGGGCGCCCGCGAGACGGTGCTGCTCGACCCTCAGGAGGAATACACCAAGCGGCTGCTGGCAGCGGCGCCGGTGCCGGACCCGATCGAGCAGCGGCAGCGCCGCGAGGCGCGCTACGAGCTGCTGAAGTCGCTGGGCGACGAGGTGGTGGAACTGGACACCCGCGAGCTGGACTTCGACGACGTCCGGGGCACGCGCGCCACGTCCTGACATGCCGTACTCGCCGGAGCTGACGACGCTGGGCTACATCGTGAGCCCGGACCGCCGTCGAGTGCTGCTCGTCCACCGGGTCTCCCGTGCGCACGACGAGCAGCTCGGCAAGTACAACGGGCTGGGCGGCAAGGTGGAACGCGACGAGGACATCGCCTCGGCGATGCGGCGCGAGATCCGCGAGGAGGCGGGCGTCGAGGTGACGTCGATGCAGCTGCGCGGCACCGTGTCCTGGCCGGGCTTCAACGGCCGCGACGTGTTCGGGTTCGTGTTCCTCATCACGGGCATCGACGGCGAGCCCTTCGCCTCCAACCCTGAGGGCACCCTGGCCTGGCACGACGTGGCCACCGTCATGGAGCTGCCGATGTGGGACGGGGACCGGCACTTCCTGCCCCTGGTCTTCGACGAGTCGGTGCCGCAGTTCCACGGCGTCCTGCCCTACGACGGCGGCCACAGCGTGGGCTGGCGGTACTCCTCGTGATCCCGCCCGCGCGGCTCGACGCCCTTGCGGCCGCCGCGCTGGAGCCGGACCCGTCGTCGCTGGGCGCGGCCGGCCGGCTGCGGGCCGCCTTCGGACCCGAGGACGCGGCGTGGGCGCTCACGCAGGCGGCGCTGCGCCGTCGTGCCCGCGCCAAGTTCGCCCGCGCCGACGAGATGCTCTTCACCCACGACGGGCTCGAGCAGGCCACCCGGGACACGGTCCGCCGATGGCGGGCCGCGCGCTTCGCCGCCGCGGGGGTGGCGACGGTGTGGGATCTCGGCTGCGGCATCGGCGCCGACGCCATGGCGTTCGCCGAGGTGGGGCTGGAGGTGCACGCGGTGGACGCCGACCCGGCGACGGTCGAGGCGGCGTCGTGGAACCTGGCGCTCGTGGGGGCGGGGCCGGCTCAGGTGGCCCGGGCCGAGGAGTCGGCGGTACCCCGTGCGGACGGCGTGTTCCTGGATCCCGCCCGGCGCACGGCCCGCGGCCGCACGTGGCACGTGGCCGACTTCACCCCGCCCTGGCAGCTGGTGCTCGACCACCTGGCCTCACCCCGGTTCGTCTGCGTGAAGCTCGGGCCCGGCCTGCCCAAGGAGCTCATCCCCGGGGGCGTGCGCGCCACGTGGGTCAGCGACGGCGGTGACGTGGTGGAGGTGTCGCTGTGGAACCGGCTGCCCGAGGGTCGCTCGGCCGTGCTGCTCAGCGGCGGTGACGTGCTGGAGCTCACGGCCGCCGACGGCGCGCAGCCGCCCCCCGTCGCCCCGCTGGGGGCCTACGTGTACGAGCCCGACGGCGCCGCCATCCGCGCGGGGCTGGTGGGGGAGTCCGTGCCCGGGGCGGGGCTTCTCGACCCGCACGTGGCCTACCTGACCTCCGACAATCCGGTCGAGACGCAGTGGGCCACCCGGTTCCATGTCCTCGACGTGCTCGACTACTCGGTCAAGGCGCTCCGCGGCTACGTCCGGGAGCGGGGCATCGGCACCCTGGAGATCAAGAAGCGGGCGATCGACGTCGACCCCGCGGCCCTCCGTCGCGAGCTCAGGCCGAAGGGGAGCGCGACCGCGACGATCATCCTCGCGCGTACTCCCGGTGGCACGAAGGCGATCGTCGCGCGTCGGGGATGACCCGACTCTGGCACTCGGCTTGATTGAGTGCTAAACCCGGGATAACGTAAGTGCTGGCACTCGACGACGTCGGGTGCTAATGGTCGGACGGCACCCGCGACGACGCCCGGCCACTTCACACTGACCTACAAGCCGGCCCCCGGGTCGGATATGACAGAAAGGTGTTTGACGTGGCAACCACGATCAAGCCGCTTGAGGACCGTATCCTCATCCAGCCCCTTGAGGCCGTCCAGACCACCGCTTCCGGCCTTGTCATCCCCGACACCGCCAAGGAGAAGCCCCAGGAGGGCAAGGTCATCGCCACCGGCCCCGGCCGCATCGACGACAAGGGCAACCGCGTCCCCCTCGATGTCGCCGAGGGCGACGTCGTGATCTTCTCCAAGTACGGCGGCACCGAGGTCAAGTACGACGGCCAGGAGTACCTCCTGCTGAACGCCCGCGACATCCTCGCCGTCGTCAGCAAGTAAGGACCAGCACATGCCGAAGATTCTCGCTTTCGACGAGGAGGCCCGTCGCGCGCTCGAGCGCGGTGTGGACATCCTCGCCAACACCGTCAAGGTGACCCTCGGCCCCAAGGGCCGCTACGTGGTGCTCGACAAGAAGTGGGGCGCTCCGACCATCACCAACGACGGCGTGACCGTCGCCAAGGAGGTCGAGCTCGACGATCCCTACGAGGACCTGGGCGCGCAGCTCGCCAAGGAGGTCGCCACCAAGACCAACGACGTCGCCGGTGACGGCACCACCACCGCCACGGTGCTGGCGCAGGCCATGGTGCACGCCGGCCTCCGCTCGGTGACCGCCGGGGCCAACCCCATCGGCCTGAAGCGCGGCATGGACAAGGCCGTGGAGGCCGTCGTCGAGCGCCTGCGTGAGAACGCGCGCCCGGTGGACACCACCGCGGACATGGCATCGGTGGCCACCATCTCCTCGCGCGACGAGCAGATCGGCGACCTGATCGCCGAGGCCTTCGACAAGGTGGGCAAGGACGGCGTCATCACCGTCGACGAGTCCAACACGATGGGGACCGAGCTCGAGTTCACCGAGGGCATGCAGTTCGACAAGGGGTACCTCTCGCCGTACTTCGTGACCGACGCGGACCGGATGGAGGCCATCCTCGAGGATCCCTACATCCTCATCCACAGCGGCAAGGTCTCGTCCATGAACGACCTGCTCCCGCTCCTGGAGAAGGTCATCGCCGCCAAGGGCACGCTGTTCATCGTGGCCGAGGACGTCGACGGGGAGGCGCTGTCCACCCTCGTGGTCAACAAGATCCGTGGCACGTTCACGTCGGTCGCGGTGAAGGCCCCGGCCTTCGGCGACCGCCGCAAGGCCATGCTTGAGGACATCGCGATCCTCACCGGCGGCCAGGTCGTCGCCCCCGAGGTGGGCCTCAAGCTGGACCAGGTGGGTCTGGAGGTGCTCGGCCGCGCCCGTCGCATCGTCGTCACCAAGGACAACACAACCATCGTCGACGGCGCCGGCGAGCACGCCGAGGTCAGCGGCCGGGTTGCGCAGCTGCAGGCCGAGATGGCCCGCACCGATTCGGACTGGGATCGCGAGAAGCTCCAGGAGCGGATCGCGAAGCTGGCCGGCGGCGTGTGTGTCATCAAGGTCGGTGCTGCCACCGAGGTGGAGCTGAAGGAGAAGAAGCACCGCATCGAGGACGCCGTCTCGGCGACCCGTGCAGCCATCGAGGAGGGCATCGTCGCCGGTGGCGGCTCGGCCCTCATCCACGCCGGTGCGGTCCTCAAGGACCACTTGGGCCTCGAGGGTGACGAGAAGGCGGGCGTCGACGTGGTGGCCAAGGCTCTGCTGGAGCCGCTGCGCTGGATCGCCGAGAACGGCGGTGTCTCCGGCTACGTCATCACCACCAAGGTGGCGGAGATGGAAGTCGGCCACGGCTACAACGCGCGGACCGACGAGTACCAGAACCTCGTCGAGCACGGCGTCATCGATCCGGTGAAGGTGACGCGTTCGGCGCTCGCCAACGCCGCCTCGATCGCCTCGCTCCTCCTCACCACCGAGACCCTCGTGGTGGACAAGCGCGAATCCGACGACTGATCGCTCATCCGAGTCGACGGCGCCCCGGGTCACCGGGGCGCCGTTCGTTGTTCCCGGTGCGTGAGGCGTCATTGCCACGCGGGACTAGACTCTGGGTGCCAGGCCGACCAGTGAGAGGTGACGCGGTGCAAGACGAACTGACCGGAGCAGGAGTTCCCCGCCCCTTCGCGGCGTTGGGGCTCACGTTCGACGATGTGTTGCTGCAGCCCAACCAGTCCGACATCATCCCCTCGCAGGTCAGCACCGGCACGCAGCTCACCCGGCGGGTCCGGCTCAACGTACCCCTGGCGTCAGCGGCCATGGACACCGTCACCGAGTCCCGGATGGCCATCGCCATGGCCCGCGAGGGCGGCATCGGTATCCTGCACCGCAACCTGTCCATCGAGGACCAGGCGCAGATGGTGGACCAGGTGAAGCGCTCCGAGGCCGGGATGGTCAGCGACCCGATCACCGTCAGCCCCCAGGCCACGATCGGCGAGGTGGACGAGATCTGCGCCACCTACCGCATCTCGGGCACCCCTGTCGTCGAGGACGACGGCACCCTGGTGGGCATCATCACCAACCGCGACATGCGCTTCGAGGACGATCCCTCCCGCCCCGTCGGCGAGGTCATGACGCGCATGCCGCTGGTCACCGCCCCCGTCGGGGTCTCGGGCGAGGAGGCGCTGGGACTCCTGGCGCGGCACAAGGTGGAGAAGCTGCCCATCGTCGACGCCGACGGCAGGCTCCGGGGCCTGATCACGCTCAAGGACTTCGTCAAGGCGGACAAGTACCCCAACGCCGCCAAGGATGCGCAGGGCAGGCTCCGCGTGGGGGCGGCGGTGGGTTTCTTCGGTGACTCGTGGGACAGGGCCATGGCACTGGTGGAGCAGAGCGTGGACGTCCTCATCGTCGATACCGCCCACGGCCACTCCAAGGGCGTCGTGGACATGATCAAGCGGCTCAAGGCCGAGCCCGCGGCCGCCGACGTCGACATCATCGGGGGCAACGTGGCCACCTATGCGGGCGCGAAGGCGCTCGTGGAGGCCGGCGCGGACGGGGTGAAGGTGGGCGTGGGGCCGGGGTCCATCTGCACCACCCGCGTCGTGGCAGGCGTCGGCGTGCCCCAGGTCACGGCCATCTACGACGCCGCCCGGGCCTGCCGCCCGGCGGGCGTACCGGTCATCGGCGACGGTGGCCTCCAGTACTCGGGAGACATTGCCAAGGCCATCGTTGCCGGCGCATCGTCGGTGATGCTCGGCTCGCTGCTCGCGGGCTGCGAGGAGAGCCCGGGGGAGCTGGTGTTCATCAACGGCAAGCAGTTCAAGAGCTACCGCGGAATGGGCTCGCTGGGAGCCATGGCCGCACGCGGGCGCAAGGCCTCCTACTCGAAGGACCGCTACTTCCAGGGCGACGTCACCTCAGATGACAAGCTGATCCCGGAGGGCATCGAGGGCCAGGTCGCCTACCGCGGCCCACTGGCCGCCGTTGCCTACCAACTCGTGGGTGGGTTGCGGCAATCGATGTTCTACTCGGGCGCGGGCTCCATCGAGGAGCTCCAGGAGCGTGGACGGTTCGTGCGCATCACGTCGGCGGGTCTGCGAGAATCGCACCCGCACGACATTCAGCTCACTGCCGAGGCGCCCAACTACTGGTCGCGCTAAGCCCGAAGGAGAATCCCCCATGTACGAGCTCGGACGCAGCAAGCGCGCCAGCCAGGCCTACTCCTTCGACGACGTGGCCATCGCCCCGGCCCGCCGCACCCGCGGCGAGGACGAGGTGGACCTCAGCTGGAAGATCGACGCGGTCTCCTTCGGCGTGCCCATCGTCGGCGCGCCGATGGACTCGGTGATGTCGCCGTCCACTGCCATCCGGATGGGCCAGCTCGGTGGGCTCGGCGTGCTCAATCTCGAGGGGCTCTGGACCCGGTACGAGGACCCTCAGGCGCAGTACGAGCGGATCACCCAGCAGTCGGACCAGGTGACGGCCACGAAACGCCTGCAGGAGATCTACTCCGAGCCGGTCAAGGCCGAGCTGATCCGGGACCGGCTGGCCGAGATCCGCGCCGCCGGCGTCCCCGTCGCGGGTTCGTTGTCACCGGCCCGCACCCTGGAATTCGCGCCCGTGCTGGAGAAGGCGGGCATGGACTTCTTCGTGATTCGAGGCACCACCGTCTCGGCCGAGCACGTGGGCGGCCAGGACACGCTGAACCTCAAGGAGTTCATCTACCGCTTCGACGTGCCGGTGCTCGTCGGGGGTGTCGCCACCTACCGCGCCGCGCTGCACCTGATGCGCTCCGGCGCCGCCGGCGTGCTTGTCGGCTTCGGCGGCGGAGCGACCCACACGACCGCGTCGGTGCTCGGCATCGAGGTGCCCATGGCCTCGGCCGTGGCGGACGTCGCCGAGGCGCGCCGCGACTACCTGGAGGAGTCCGGCGGCCGTTACGTGCACATCCTCGCCGACGGCGCGGTTGGGCGGTCGGGCGACATCGCCAAGGCCATCGCCTGCGGGGCGGACGCCGTCATGGTGGGCTCTCCGCTCGCCCGGGCGACCGAGGCCCCGGGCCGCGGCTGGCACTGGGGCAGCGAGGCCTGGCATGCACGCCTCCCGCGCGGCGAGCGCTCGTTCTTCGAGCAGGTCGGCACGCTGGAGGAGGTCGTCCTGGGGCCGTCGCGGGTTCCGGACGGCACGATGAACCTGGCCGGTGGCCTGCGCAAGGCGATGGCGCTGACCGGATACACAGACCTCAAGTCCTTCCAGAGGATCGACCTGATCCTCCACTGAGCCCGAGGAGCGCCGATGGACGACGCACTGACAGAGCTGAAGCGCCTGCGCGGAAGCATCGACAACATGGACTCCGCCCTCATCCATCTCCTGGCCGAGCGCTTCAAGGTCACGCAACGGGTGGGGGAGCTCAAGGCCCGGGCGGGCCTGCCCGCCGCGGACACCGTGCGGGAGGCGCAGCAGATCGCCCGGCTACGGGCGCTCGCGGTCGACGCCGACCTGGACCCGGAACTGGCGGAGAAGTTCCTCACCTTCATCGTCGCCGAGGTGGTCCGGCACCACGACAAGATCGCTCGAGGGGAGGGCTGAGCCCATGGCGCGAATCGTCGTCGTCGGCGCGGGGCTGGCCGGCCTCAGGGCCGCGGGGCTCCTGGTGGCCACGGGCCAGGACGCGGTGGTCCTCGAGGCCTCGCACGCGGTCGGCGGGCGCGTCGCCACGGACGTGGTGGACGGCTTCCGCCTCGACCGCGGCTTCCAGTTGCTCAACCCGCTCTACCCGGCCGCCCGTCGCGCGCTGGACATGGCCAGGCTGGACCTCCACCGCTTCGGCCGCGGGGCCGCATTGCGCACCGAGGACGGGCTCGCCGTCCTGGCTGACCCCACCCGCCACCCCGCGCACGCCTCCAGCCTGGTACGCGGCCCTCTCACCGGTGCAGACCTCGGCGCAGTGGCCCGCTGGCTGCGGGCCTCCGGGGGGCGCGACGCCACCCTCAGC
This sequence comes from Tessaracoccus yangjingae, assembly GCF_055326235.1. Classification (NCBI taxonomy): domain Bacteria; kingdom Bacillati; phylum Actinomycetota; class Actinomycetes; order Propionibacteriales; family Propionibacteriaceae; genus Tessaracoccus; species Tessaracoccus yangjingae. Next base: position 340,235 of record NZ_JBUZNN010000002.1, read on the forward strand.
GGATCGCTTGACGCCGCCGGGTTCTCGCCCACCATCCGTCGCGCCGTGGAGCGGTTCTTCGCCGGCGTCACCCTTGATGCCTCCGGGATCACATCGGCGGCCCAGGTGAGGCGCCTGGCGGGGTTCTTCGCCCTCTCCACCCCTGGGGTTCCCGCCCAGGGCATGGCGGCCGTTCCGCTGCAGCTCGCCGAGGCGCTCAAGGGCCGGATCCGGCTCGGCGGCCGGGTCACCGCGGTGATCCCCGGGTCAGCTGGGATCTCCGTACACCTGGCTGACGGATCCGAGGAGCGGGCGGATGCCGTGGTGCTGGCGGCGGGGCCGCCTGGGAATGCCGCGCTGCTGGGCCTTCCGGGGCCGGCGATGCTCGGGGTGACCACCTGGTGGTTCGCGGCGGACGAGGCGCCCACCCGCTCGCCCTTCCTGCACCTCGACCTGCGCGACGGCGCACGCCTGGCCAACGCCTGCGTCCAGTCCAACGTGGTGCCGTCCTACGCCCCGGCCGGGCAGCACCTCATCCAGGCCAGCGCCGTCGGCCCTCACGGGCTCGACGACTCCCACGCCGCCAGGGAGGCCGCCGGTGTGCTCGGCGGCGACCACACACAGTGGCGCCTGCTGGTGCGCCACGACATCGCGCAGGCGCTCCCCGCGATGCCGCCCGGGGCGCACGCACTGACACCCGTCGGGGCGAGGGTGGCGGTGGCCGACGACCTGCCGGGAGCCTCCATCCAGGACGCCCTGGCCTCCGGGGAACGCGCCGCGCAGGCGATCAGCTGATCACCTCGTCGCGCCAGGAGTGCTTCGGGGCGAAGCCCATCTGCTCCTTCGCGGCCCGGTTGCTGAGTAGGGTGCCGAACTCGCCGACGCTGTCGGGCACCTCGAGGCCCGGGTGGATCACGGCCAGCGCCTCCCGGCTGGGCATGTCGAGGATGATGTCGTCCGCGGCGATCACGAAAGCGTGGGACCCGGACAGGCTGGCGGTGAGCGCGTCCTCGCAGGACTGGGCGACGTCGCGCGCGTCGATGTAGCCGAACAAATTCCACCGTCGGGCCTCGGGATCCTTGGCGAAGGCCGGCTGCTGGGCGTAGTCCTCGACTGTGAAGATGTTGGAGAGCCGCAGCCCGATGAATGGGATGCCCGCCCACCGCGACACCTGCTCGGCCATGGTCTCCGTCATCACCTTCGACAACGAGTACGTCGAGTTCGGGAGGGGGTAGTGGTCCTCGTCGACCGGGACGTAGCGCACCTCGTCGAACGGCAACCCCAGCGTGGTCTCGCTCGAGGCGTAGACGACACGCTTGAGCCCCAGCTTCCACGCGGCCATGAACACGTTGTTGTTCATCGCCATGTTGGCGTTGAGCGTGTGCGAATCGGTGTGGATCCAGTCGGCCGGGATGTTGGCCAGGTGGATGACGGCGTCCGCCCCGGCGAGCACGTCCATGGCCTCGCCGAACTGCGTGAGGTCCGCGCGGTAGAACCTGCCGCCGTACCAGTCCGGGCGGCCGGCGACGTCAGTGGCGACGATCTCGTGGGCGGTGTCGAGGAAGTGGCGGAGGGTGGCCTGGCCGGCCTTGCCGGAGGCTCCGGTGATGACGATGCGCATGGCGCCAGTCTAGGGTCGCGGGGACATGGTGAGGGGGCGCCCCGCACGCGGGGACGCCCCCTCACCGTCGGCTCACTTCTCGAGCAGGCCCTCGAACAGGACGGTGGAGAGGTAGCGCTCGCCGAACGACGGGATGATCACCACGATGGTCTTCCCGGCGCTCTCGGGGCGGGCCGCCACCTCGATGGCAGCCGACAGGGCCGCACCCGAGGACAGGCCCACCAGCAGGCCCTCCTCCTGGGCCGCGCGGCGCGCGAACTCGACAGCCTGATCGATGTTGCGGGGAAGCACCTCGTCGATGACCGAGCGGTCAAGGATCTCCGGCACGAAGTTGGCGCCGATGCCCTGGATCTTGTGCGGGCCGGGCTGGCCGCCCGACAGGATGGGCGACTCCTGCGGCTCCACGGCCACGATCTTGACCTCGGGCTTGCGCTCCTTGAGCACCTGGCCGACGCCCGTGATGGTGCCGCCGGTGCCGACGCCTGCGACGACGATGTCGACGGTGCCGTCGGTGTCGTTCCAGATCTCCTCCGCCGTGGTCTTGCGGTGGATCTCGACATTGGCCGGGTTCGCGAACTGTCGGGCGAGCACGCCGCCGCGCTCAGCCGCGATCTCCTCGGCCTTCTCCACCGCGCCGCGCATGCCCTGCGGGCCGGGCGTCAGCACGAGCTCTGCCCCGTAGGCCTTGAGCAGGGCGCGCCGCTCCAGCGACATCGTCTCCGGCATGGTCAGCACCACCTTGTAGCCGCGGGCAGCGCCCACCATGGCCAGCGCGATGCCCGTGTTGCCGGAGGTGCCCTCGACGATGGTCCCGCCGGGCTGCAGCTGGCCGGAGGCCTCAGCCGCGTCGATGATCGACACACCGATGCGGTCCTTGACGGAGTTGGCCGGGTTGTAGAACTCGAGCTTGGCCAGCACGGTCGCGTTGTCGCCGGCGATGCGGTTGAGCTTCACCAGCGGCGTGCGGCCGATGAGCTGTGTCACGTCAGAGTAAATGTCCATGCCGTGGCCAACCTCTGCCCCTGCCCGGATATTCCCGCGGCGCGGGCGGAAATGCATCCCGGAGGAAAAGCAATAGACTCAGCCGCATGACTGCCCAGCACGAGAAGGTTCTCGTCGTCGACTTCGGGGCGCAGTACGCGCAACTCATCGCGCGTCGCGTCCGCGAGGCATCCGTGTACTCCGAGATCGTCAGTTCCGCGCTCGACGCGGACGCCATCCTCGCGCTGCGTCCGGCCGCCATCATCCTCTCCGGCGGGCCGTCGTCGGTGTACGAGGAGGGCGCACCCAGGCTGGACACTCGCATCCTTGATGCCGGCATCCCGGTGCTGGGCATCTGCTACGGCTTCCAGGTGATGGCCCAGGCGCTGGGCGGCACCGTCGCCAAGACGGGGCAGCGCGAGTACGGCCGCACCTCTCTGTCCATCCACGACGGCGGATGCCTGTTGGGGAGCCTCCCCAACACGCTGAACGTCTGGATGAGTCACGGGGACTCGGTCAGCCGGGCGCCGAAGGGCTTCCGCGTGCTTGCCCGCACCGCGGGCGCCCCCGTCGCGGCCTTCGAGGACCTCACGCGCAAGCTGGCCGGCGTGCAGTGGCACCCCGAGGTGATGCATTCGCAGTGGGGCCAGCAGGTGCTGGAGCACTTCCTGTTCAACATCGCGGGGCTCTCCCCGGACTGGACCGCCGAGAACATGGTCACCGAGAGCATCGACGCGGTGCGCGCCAAGGTGGGGGACCGCCACGTGTTGTGTGGCCTGTCGGGCGGGGTTGATTCCGCCGTCGCGGCCGCTCTCGTTCAGCGGGCGGTCGGCTCGCAGCTCACCTGCGTCTTCGTCGACCATGGACTGCTGCGCGAAGGCGAGGCGGAGCAGGTGAAGCAGGACTTCGTCGCGGCCACGGGTGTGGACCTGGTCGTCGCGGACGAGCGGGAGAGGTTCCTGGGGGCGCTGGCCGGCGTCACGGATCCGGAGGAGAAGCGCAAGATCATCGGCCGAGAGTTCATCCGCACCTTCGAGGCGGCGGCGCGGGACCTGGCAGGCGAGCGGGGCGTCGACTTCCTCGTGCAGGGCACCCTCTACCCGGACGTGGTGGAGTCCGGTGGCGGTGAGGGCACCGCCAACATCAAGAGCCACCACAACGTGGGCGGACTGCCCGACGACCTCCAGTTCACCCTCATCGAGCCGCTGCGCCAGATGTTCAAGGACGAGGTGCGCGCCGTCGGGGAGCAGCTGGGTCTGCCGGAGGAGATGGTCTGGAGGCACCCGTTCCCCGGCCCCGGGCTGGCCATCCGGATCATCGGGGAGGTCACCGAGCACCGGTTGGACATCCTGCGCCAGGCGGACGCGATCGCCCGCCACGAGCTGGCCGAGGCCAAGCTCGAGCGGGCGATCTGGCAGTTCCCCGTGGTGCTCCTCGCGGACGTCAGGTCCGTCGGGGTGCAGGGGGACGGCCGCACGTACGGCCATCCCATCGTCCTGCGCCCGGTGGTCTCTGACGACGCCATGACCGCGGACTGGGCCAGGCTGCCCTACGAGGTGATCGAGAAGATCTCCTCGCGGATCACCAACGAGTGCCCCGAGGTCAACCGGGTGGTCGTCGACGTGACGAGCAAGCCGCCGGGCACCATCGAGTGGGAGTAGCCCCGCGGCTCAGATGTTGTACGGGGGCTCCTTGGGGGTGTCGTTCTTGCGGGTGTCGTACCACTGGCGCGCCTTGTCGAATCCTTCCTCGGCCAGTGAGCCGCCCTCGTCCTTGGGCATGACGGCCCAGAGGATGAGGTAGGCCAGGATGCCGCTGCCGCCGAAGACGGCGATGAGGACGAAGGCGATCCTGATGATCGTCACATCCACGTTGAGGTAACGCGCGATGCCTGCGCAGACGCCGCCGATCATGGCACCGGAGCTGGGACGGGTGAGCTTCATGGGAGTTCCTTTCGGGAATTCGTGCGGCCGCGGGAGGAGAGAAGACCGATCGTGCCTGCGGCCACGAGGATGACGGCGAGGATCGGTTGGACAAAGGGGGCGGAGAGGCTCGGGGCGACGATCAGCACGATCCCGAAGCCGACGGCGGCGAGGCCGACGGCCAGGGCGGCCAGATCGAGGGGTGGGCGGTTCATGATCTTTCCTCCAGTGTGACCGCCGAGAGCGTCGCGTCAACCGTGACGGCGAAATCGAGCGGCGCGGCGGTGGAGGTGCCCGTATCGACGGTGACATCGCTGAGCAGCTCGTTGGAGGTGACGGACAGCGGAGGGCCGGGAAGGAGGACGGTGACGTCGGAGGCGATGGCCTCGATGCGCACCTCGTCGATGCCCGCAAGATCCTCGGCGCGCAGGTCGATGACGCGCTCGTCGCCGACGGTCCGGACCGTCATGACGGCCGCCTCGGGCAAAGGCGCCTCGGACGGCCACGCGGCCCGCGGAGCCAGCCACCCCGCGGCGACCATCGCGAGGACCAGCCCGACCAGCAGGGGGCGGGGCACCCGCCTGGTGCGGGTCACGGCCGCGTAGAGCGCCGTCAGCGAACCCCCGGCGATCAGCGCCGCGCCCAGTCCCAGCATCGGGCTGCCCAGGACGAGGGCCGCGACGGTGCCTGCCGCGGCCGCGACGCCCAGGATGCCGACGCCGATCAGCCACGCGGCCTTGGGCCGGGGGGCGCCGGGGCGTGACACGGCAGGCTCGGCCGAGTAGAGATCGACGACCGGCAGGGGCTCCGGGCCACGAGCGGACCCTGCCGCAGAGCTCATGCGGAGACGCCACTGCGCGACCAGGTCCTCATCGCTGGCGACGTGACGTGACTGCGGCGACGGCGGCGCCGGGGTCGTCTGCGGCCACGTGCGCCCCAGGCGGCCCCTGCGAGCGAGGACGAACAGGGCCACCAGGATGACGCCCGGCCCCCACGGCAGCGGGGTGACGGAGCTGACCAGGCTGACGCCGGCGAGCGACGTCAGGATGACCGCTGCCTTCTGAGCGGTGGGGCTCCAGCCGTCGAAGGAGGGCAGCAGGGAGTGGATGGGGCGGACCCCCGAGGCGCCGGGGGTCAGCGCCGTGCCCCAGGCGTACAGGGCGACACCGAGGCCGCCGCTGAGGGCCAGCAGCGCGAACGCCACCCGGACCAGCACCACGTCGATGCCCATCCGCGTCGCGATGGCGCGGCACAGGCCCGAGCCCATGCCGGACTCCTGACGCTGCAACGCGCCGAGGCCCGGATCGAGCCACCCCAGATCAAGCTCAGTGGACATGCCACCAGTCTCCCGTCCCGGGGGCCGTCCTTCCATCGGGTGACCCCCTGAGGGGCACCTGAGATGGCGCCCTGGCAACCCTGGAAAGGGCCGCGACGGCTGGCCCGCCCGGTCCCGGCGTGTCAGGCTGGGTGGCATGACACAGCTGCCGGTTCCGCCCGCGCCCCCGCGCGCGCCGCTGCGCCGTCAGCCTGACGGCCGGGTGATCGCCGGTGTCGCGGCCGGGCTGGCGGGGCATCTGGGCGTCCGGGTGGCCCATGTCCGCCTCGCGTTCCTGGTCCTGTCGCTGTTCTCGGGGGCGGGGGTGCTGGCCTATGGCGCCCTCTGGGTGTTGATGCCCCGTGTGGCCGCCGGCGACGAGGCGGTCGGGCTGGAATCGGCCTCCCGGACCGGGATGCGCCCCAGGCGCCTGGAGCAGCCGGCGATGCCGGACTCGGGGCTCCTCGTCGCCGGGGGTATGACGGTCGTCGGGCTCCTGTGGCTGTTCGTGTCAGGCGGGGTGATCCCCACCGGACTGTTCTGGCCCATGGTGATCGGCGGCACCGGCGTCATCGTGATCTGGCTGCAGGTCGACGAGCGGGTCACCCCGCGGAGCGCACGGGCCGGCCTGTGGGCACGCGTCACCCGGGGCGGGGGCGTGATGAGCGTGGTGCGGCTCGTCGGCGGACTGTTCCTGGTGGGCGCGGGCACCAGCTGGATCCTCGCCACGCAGGTGGGGCTCGCCCAGCTGCCGGGCGTCCTGGGAGCCTCCGGCGTCCTCCTCGCGGGGCTGCTGGTGGTCGCGGCACCCTGGCTCTACCAGCAGCGCGGCCGCCTACGGCAGGCCGACGCCGAGAGGCTACGGGCCGAGGCCCGCGCCGACATGGCCGCCCACCTGCACGACTCCGTTCTCCAGACCTTGGCACTCATCCAGAGGCAGGCCGCCGACGCACCCACGGTCGCCGCCCTCGCGAGACGCCAGGAGCGCGAACTGCGCACCTGGCTGTACGGCGAGTCCACCCGCGCCTCGTCGCTGCGCTCCGCGCTGCGGGAGGTGGTGGCGGACGTCGAGGCGGACTTCCCCGTTGACGTGGAATTAGTGTGCGTCGGGGACGCAGAGGTCAACGACCGTGTCGAGGCGTTGGTGCTGGCCGTCGGCGAGGCGGTCACGAACGCGGCCAAACACTCGGGGGCTCCGCGGGTGGACGTCTATGCCGAGGTGGACGAGGGGCACATCGAGGTGTTCATCCGCGACCGCGGCACGGGCTTCGATCCCGACTCCGTTCCTGAGGGCAGGATGGGCGTGCGAGAATCGATCAGGGCCCGGATGGAACGCTACGGTGGCAGCGCCACCATCCGCTCGGGGCCCGACGAGGGCACCGAGGTGAAGGTGGAGATCAGAGGATGAGTGAACCGGCCGGAACGCAGCCGCTGCGGGTGGTGATCGTCGACGACCACGCCATGTTCCGGGCTGGCGTCCGCCACGAGATCGGGCCGCACTGCGAGGTGGTCGGTGAAGGCAAGGACGTCGCGAGCGCCGTGGCGGCCATTGTGCGGACCGCGCCGGACGTCGTCCTCCTGGACGTGCACCTGCCCGGGGGTGGCGGGGCCGAGGTGATCAAGCAGGTGCTGCCGGTCAACCCCCAGGTGAAGTTTCTCGCCTTGTCCGTCTCTGACGCCGCCCAGGATGTGATCGGGGTGATCCGGGCCGGGGCACGAGGTTACGTGACCAAGTCGATCAGCTCGGACGAACTCCTGGAAGGGATGACCCGCGTGGCGGCGGGTGATGCCGTGTTCTCGCCGCGCTTGGCGGGTTTTGTCCTGGACGCCTTCTCGGGCGCGGTCGACATGTCGAGCATCGACGAGGAACTGGACCGGCTGAGCACCCGGGAGCGCGAGGTGTTGAAGCTGATCGCCCGGGGCTATTCGTACAAGGAGGTCGCCCGCGAGCTCTTCATCTCGATCAAGACGGTGGAGACCCACGTGTCATCGGTGCTGCGGAAACTGCAATTGTCAAATCGCCATCAACTGACCAAGTGGGCCACGGATCGGCACCTGATCTGAAGCTGATCCGAACCTGAAAAAAGCAACATGAAAGGGGCGGTGCCGGAATGCAATCCGGCACCGCCCCTTTCTCGTTGATGTGGCGAGGCCTCAGGCCTTGCGCTTCTGCATCCAGCCGTAGATGACCAGGATGAGCAGGGCGCCGAGGACGGAGAAGATCAGGCCCGACACGGAGAAGATGTCCGAGTACGAGACGTTGAAGATCAGGCCGCCCAGGAAGCCGCCCAGCAGCGCGCCGGCGATGCCCAGCAGGATGGTGACCAACCAGCCGCCCCCCTGGCGGCCGGGAAGGATGGCCTTGGCGATGGCCCCGCCGAGGAGGCCGATGACGATGTAAGCAATGATTGTTCCCATATGTCCAGGATGCACCAGAATGAGCCGTCGGACAACTCGGGGCCCCATTATTCCGGGTGAACTCGGGGCAAATTCGGGTGTTACCCCAGGTGAGATAGCCTCATGACATGGAATTGATTCATGACCTGCTTGTTCTACTACATCTTGTCGGTTTCGCCGCGCTGTTCGGCGGCGCTTTCGTGCAGCTCAAGGGGCCGACGCGCCTGGTCAACGCGGCCATGGTGCACGGCGCACTGACCCAGCTGGTCACGGGTCTGCTGCTGGTGGGCCTGGCGGAGATGGGCGACGGGCCGGTCAACCACCTCAAGGTCGGCATCAAGCTGGCGGTCCTCGTCGTGATCGCGGCGCTGGTGTTCGCCAACCGCCGCAAGGAGGCGCTGCCGGACGGCCAGTTCTGGGCCATCCTCGGGCTGACCCTTGCCAACACCGCCGTCGCGGTCCTCGTCTGAGCGGTCAGAACAGGGGGCGCCAGGGGCTGAGGAACATCTCCGTGCCCTTCGCGACTATCGAGCGCTCGCGCCACCGCTCCTCGCTCACCTCGATGCAGTTCGACTCGTCGGTGAGGAAGACGTCCTCCATGTAGGTGGCCACGTCCTCGTCTGTGATCTCGAGGTTCACCTCGTAGTTGCCGAGGAGGCTCAGCCGGTCAAGGTTGGCGGTGCCGATCGTCGACCACTTCCCGTCGATGGTGGCCGTCTTCGAGTGCACCATGGCCCCCTGGTAGAGGAACAGCCTGATGCCCGAGTGCAGGAGCTCGGTGTAGAAGCCGCGCGACAACCAGTCGGCGACCACGTGGTTCGAGCGCGCCGGCACGATGATGCGCACGTCCACGCCGCGCCGCACCGCGTCGCGCAGGGCTCCCACGAGGTCGTCGTCCGGGATGAGATAGGCGTGGGTGAGCCAGATGTGGTGGCTGGCCCGGTCGATGGCCTCGAGGTACATGTTGCGGATGGGATAGACCTGGATCCGGGGCGTGTTGCGGTGCACGCGGACGGTGGGCTCCCACTCGCGCGGGGTCTCCAGCTCGATCCGGTCCCGGACCTTGCTGGGGTGCATGTTCCAGAAGTCGACGAACGCGTTCTCCAGCTCGGCGACGCCCTCCCCGACGACCCTTGCGTGCGTGTCGCGCCACCCCGTGGCGTACAGCGAGCCGATGTTGTACCCGCCGATGAACCCGATCCGGCCGTCGACGGTGAGGAGCTTGCGGTGGTCCCGGCCCCAGCTGCGGGGAGACCAGGGCAGCGGGAACGCCGGGTGCGGCATGGTGTTGATGGTGGCCGGGATGGCGCGGTAGAACCTGCGCGGCACCACCATGTTGGCGAACTCGTCCCACACGACGTACACCCGCACGCCGCGCTCGGCCGCCCTCGCCAGGGCGCTGCGGAAGCGGACGCCTTCGGCGTCGCCCTTCCAGATGTAGGTCTCGAAGAACACGTGGTCCTCGGCCCCGTCGATGGCCTCGATCATGGCGTCGAAGACGTGCTCGCCGTAGGTGTAGACCGTCACCTCGTCGCCCGAGACGTCGATGGGCTCGGGCCTGGTGATGGGGAACTTGCGGAGCTTGCGCTTCTTCTTCCGCAGGGACTCCACGAGCGTGAGGGCAACCATGGAGAGGATCTGGAGCAGCAGCACGGCAGTGGTGAGGCGGCCGAGGATGACCCTCCCCCGTGCAAAGGCGTCACGCATGCCCGCCAGCATATCGGCGGGGGCGGGCGCCGGGCGGACGGTAGTCTTGGCCGCTGACATGAGTGACTCACTGTTCCCCGATCTGTTCGCCGTCTTCCAACCCGACGAGCCGCCCCGCGAGCGCTCCGGCGAGGAGCGCCCCCAGAGGCATGCCTCGGCCAGGAAGGTCAGCGAGGAACAGCTGCTGGAGGGGCTCAACCCGCCACAGCGTGAGGCCGTGCTCCACGCCGGTTCCCCGGTGCTGGTGGTGGCCGGGGCCGGATCGGGCAAGACCCGGGTGCTGACCCGCAGGATTGCGCACCTGGTGTCTCAACGCGACGTGCATCCCGGATCCATCCTGGCCATCACGTTCACCAACAAGGCCGCCGCGGAGATGCGCGAACGCGTGGTGGAGCTGGTGGGCAACCGGGCCAAGCTCATGTGGGTCTCGACGTTCCATTCGGCGTGCGTGCGCATCCTGCGGCAGGACATCGACCGCTTCGGCATCAGCAAGACCTTCTCGATCTACGACGACACCGATTCGAAGCGCCTCATGTCGCTGGTGTGCCGCGACCAGGAGCTCGACCCGAAGAGATACCCGGTGCGCGCGGTGATGAACGCCGTCAGCAACTTCAAGAACGAGCTGATCGACTACGAGAGGGCCTCGCTGGAGGCGGCCTCCCCGCCTCAGAAGGTGTACGCCGCGGCCTACGCCGACTACCAGTCGAGGCTGGTCGCGGCCAACGCGCTGGACTTCGACGACCTCATCATGACCGCCGTGCACCTCTTCCAGGCCTTCCCGGACGTGCGCGAGAAGTACCGCCGCCGGTTCAGGCACGTGCTGGTCGACGAGTACCAGGACACCAACCACGCCCAGTACGCGCTGGTGCGGGAGCTGTGCGCGGGCGACGTGGCCGGCGTGGTGGAGGGCTCGCCGCTGGTCGAGCCGGCCGAGCTGATGGTGGTGGGGGACTCGGACCAGTCCATCTACGCCTTCCGCGGGGCCACCATCCGCAACATCATGGACTTCGAGGCGGACTTCCCCGGCGCCCGCACCGTGGTGCTCGACCAGAACTACCGGTCCACGCAGAACGTGCTCACGGCCGCGAACTCGGTGATCGCCCGCAACGAGGGCCGCCGCGACAAGCGGCTGTGGTCGGACCTCGGAGAGGGTGAGCTCATCGTGGGCTGGGTCGCCGACACGGAGACCGACGAGGCGCAGTTCGTGGCCGACGAGATCGACAGGCTGAGCGACGCGGGCCAGTCGCAGTACGGCGACACCGCGGTGTTCTACCGCACCAACGCCCAGTCGCGTGCCTTCGAGGAGGTGTTCATCCGCGTCGGCATGCCCTACAAGGTGGTGGGCGGCGTGCGGTTCTACGAGCGCCGCGAGATCCGCGACGCCATCGGCTACCTCCGTGCCATCGTCAACCCCGCCGACGACGTCTCCATGCGGCGGATCCTCAACGTGCCCAAGCGCGGCATCGGGGACCGCGCGGTCGCGGCGGTCTCCACCCTCGCCTCGGCCGAGCGGATCAGCTTCTTCGACGCGCTGCAGCGTGCCGCCGAGGCCCCGGGCCTGGCGTCGAGGTCCGCCAAGCAGATCCAGGGCTTCGTCGACCTGATGAACCTGCACCGGGCCATGGTCGCTCAGGGCAGGCCGGCCGACGAGGTGCTGACCTCGATCCTCAAGCAGTCGGGCTACCTCCCCGAGCTGGAGGCGTCGACCGACCCGCAGGACCTCACCCGCATCGAGAACCTCATCGAACTGGTCTCCGTCGCGGCGGAGTTCGTGGCGGCGGCCAACACGGTCGACCTCGACGAGGGCGGCGTCGAGTCAGGGCTGGTGGCCGGAATGCCGGAGCCCGACGACTCGCTCGCGGCGTTCCTGGAGCGCATCGCGCTGGTCGCGGACTCCGATCAGGTCCCGGACCACGAGGAGGGCAAGGGCGTCGTGACGCTGATGACCCTGCACACGGCCAAGGGGCTGGAGTTCGACACGGTGTTCCTCACGGGCATGGAGGAGGGCATGTTCCCCCACATGCGCGCGCTGACAGACCCGGCCGAGCTGCAGGAGGAGCGACGGCTCGCCTACGTGGGGATCACCAGGGCACGCAAGCGCCTCTACCTCAGCCGATCGCAGGTGCGGGTGGTGTTCGGCGCGCCGCAGTACAACCCGCCGTCGCGGTTCTTCGAGGAGGTGCCGGCACACGTGCTGGACTGGCGTCGGACCGGGGCCGCGACCACGACGTGGGCCAGCTCGGCTGCCACCCGCAACCGGCAGACGTCCGCGTCGGTGCAGAGCTTCGGCTCAGGCACCGGGTCGGTGCGGACGGTGATGAGTGTCGCGGTGGACGACCGGGTGCTGCACGCCAGCTTCGGCATGGGCACGGTCCTGGCGGTGCACGGGGTGGGCGACGCCACGAAGGTGGACGTGGACTTCGGCTCGGCCGGTGCGAAGCGGCTCAGCCTCAAGCACGCCCCGATGGAGAAGCTCTAGAGCCTCGCCGGCCCGCTCAGCTGACGCCGAGCGACCGGAGGAAGGTCATCGGGTTAGAGGCCGAGTACACGTCGCCGGGGGTCACGCCGGGCTTGTAGTACTCGAAGTGCAGGTGGGCGCCGAAGGAGCGTCCGGTGGTGCCGACGTAGCCGATCAGCTGGCCGGGCTTCACGGTCTGGCCGGAGCTGACCACCTTGCGGCTCATGTGGGCGTACAGGGTGGATCCGCCGTTGCTGTGCTGGATGACCACGTTGATGCCCGCCCAGCCGCCGGCGGTGGGGCTGAGCACGACGCCCGCGGCCGCCGCGTAGATCGGGGTGCCGACGGGGGCGGGGAAGTCCTGGCCCGTGTGGTAGCGCGACCAGCTGCCGGTGGCGCCGAAGCCGGCGCCGATGCGGTAGTTGGACTTGACCGGCATCGAGCCGCCCTTGGTGGTGAGGTTGGTGACGTCCTCGGAGGTGAGGTTCGCCTTGCCGGCCGCTGCCGCGGCGGCGGCCTTCTTGGCCTCCTCCAGGCGCCTGGCGGCCTCCTCGGCCTCCTTCTTCAGCTTGGCGCTCTGGGCGGCGACCAGGGCGAGGTCCTCGTCCATGAGGCGCTGGCGCTCGGTGGAGCTGGTCATCCACTCGGCCTCGGCGGCGGACTCGACGGAGGCGCCGAGGGCGGCCTCGCGCTGCTTGGCGTTCTCGTCGGCGACGGCCTCGCTCAGGTTGGACCGCACGGCGGACCGGCTGACCTCCTGCGAGCGGTCGGCGAAGCCGGCGGCGGCCGCGGAGGCAGCGGCGGCGGGGACGGCCGCGTCGAGGGACTCACCGGCGGTGTCGACGTTGTCGCGCGAGGTGAAGGCAAAGGCGAACAGGGCGCTCACCGACAGCGCACCGGCCACGCCGAGCGCGAGGATGCGCCGGCTGACGGCGAAGCGGGGAGCGGTGGAGCGGCGGGCGGGGTGAGCGTCGATCTCGACAACGTCGTCGAACAGCTCTGCTGCGCGACGGGCGTTGCGCACTGAAGTGTCGTCGTTCACCGGGCTCCTCTGGATGTCTGGCGGCTTCCGTGAGAAACCTTAACAGTTCTCAGGATTCTCTCAAAATTGAGCTCATCATGTCCGCCTGCGGACATGATGAGCCAGGTCGAGGAGGCCCGAGCCGCGAGGCGAGGGCCGTCTCGAGACCACGTGAGGTGACCGGCTACTCCGGCGTCGAGGCCTTCCGGTGGCGAAGCCGTCCGGGTAGTCTGGCGGAGTTTGATCGACCAACGTAAGGACCAACGTGGATCTCCTGGAGTATCAAGCGCGCGATCTGTTCGAGAAGTTCGACGTCCCGGTCCTCCCCGGCCGCATCGCCACCACCCCTGAGGAGGCCCGCTCGGCCTACGCCGAGCTGGGCGCAGACCTCGTGGTGATCAAGGCGCAGGTGCGCACCGGCGGGCGTGGGAAGGCCGGCGGCGTGAAGCTGGCCCGGGGCGAGGAGGCCGTTCTGAAGACCGCCGGCGAGATCCTCGGCCTCGACATCAAGGGCCACATCGTCGAGACGGTGATGATCAGCCCGGGCGCCGACATCGCCGAGGAGTTCTACTTCTCCATCCTGCTCGACCGCACCGCCGGCGGGTTCCTCGCCATGTGCAGCATCGAGGGCGGCATGGACATCGAGACCCTCGCCGTCGAACGCCCAGAGGCGCTGCTCAAGATGGAGCTCGACCCGGTCGAGGGGATCTCCGGGGCGGTGGCCCAGCGGATCGTCGCGGAGGCGGGCTTCCTCCCCGCCGACCACGCAGGGGTGATCGAGGTGCTGAAGAAGCTGTGGCGGGTCTTCAAGGAGTCCGACGCCACGCTCGTGGAGGTCAACCCTCTGGTCAGGACGGGCTCGGGGGACATCATCGCGCTGGACGGCAAGGTGACGCTGGACTCCAACGCGGACTTCCGGCATCCCGAGTGGGCGCAGTACCAGGACAGCACTGGGGACGTCGACCTTGAGCGCCAGGCCCGCGAGCTGGACCTCAACTACGTCAAGCTCGACGGCAGCATCGGCGTGATCGGCAACGGCGCGGGGCTCGTGATGAGCAGCCTCGACGTGGTGGCCGCCGCCGGCGCCGAGCTTCCCGGCACGCCGCGCCCGGCCAACTTCCTCGACATCGGGGGCGGCGCATCGGCCAGCGTGATGGCCAACGGCCTGCGCATCATCATGAGCGACCCTCAGGTCAAGAGCGTGTTCGTCAACATCTTCGGCGGGATCACCGCGTGCAGCGACGTGGCCAACGGCATCGTCAACGCGCTCGACATGCTCGGCGAGGAGGCCCGCCTCCCCATCGTGGTGCGTCTCGACGGCAACTCCGTCGACGTCGGCAAGGCAATCCTCGCCGAGGCGAGGCACCCCATGATCACGGTCAAGAACACCATGGACGAGGCGGCGCGCGCGGCGGCCCGCTTCGCCGCGGAAGGAATCTGAGGCAAGCATGTCGATCTACATCAACCAGTCTTCGCGCGTCCTCGTCCAGGGCATGACCGGCAAGGAAGGCCGGAAGCACACCCAGCGCATGATCATGTCCGGCACCCGCATCGTCGGCGGCGTGACCCCCGGCAAGGCGGGGGAGGCCGTCCTGTTCGAGGAGGACCCCGTGCCGGTGTTCGGATCCATGGTCGAGGCCGTTGCCGCGACGCACGCGGACGTGTCGGTGGTGTTCGTGCCCCCGAAGTTCGCCAAGGCGGCGGTCCTCGAGGCGATCGAGGCCGAGATCGGGCTGTGCGTGGTGATCACCGAGGGGATCCCGGTGCACGACTCGGTGGAGTTCCACCACGCCGCTCGCGGCTCGGCGACCAGGATCATCGGGCCCAACTGCCCGGGCCTGATCTCCCCCGGCAAGTCCAACGTGGGCATCATCCCCGCCCACATCTCCGGCCCGGGGCGCATCGGCCTGGTCTCCAAGTCCGGCACCCTGACCTATCAGATGATGTATGAGCTGCGGGACCACGGATTCTCCACGGCCGTCGGGATCGGTGGGGACCCGGTGGTGGGCACCCGCCACATCGACGTGCTGCAGGAGTTCGAGGAGGACCCTGACACCGACATCATCGTCATGATCGGCGAGATCGGCGGCGACGCCGAGGAGCGGGCCGCGGCCTACATCGCAGATCACATCACCAAGCCCGTCGTCGGCTATGTGGCCGGGTTCACCGCGCCGCCCGGAAAGACGATGGGCCACGCCGGCGCCATCATCACCGGGTCCTCCGGCACGGCGGCGGCGAAGAAGGAGGCGCTCGAGGCCGCCGGCGTACTGGTGGGGGAGACCCCCTCACTGACCGCCGCCCTGGCCCGCGACGCCATCGCGCACCTCCGGCACGCTCTGGGAGACCGCTGAACAATCATTCCTCGGCTGCGGCGCACCAGATCGGGCGATCTACCACCCCCATATCTTGACGAGTATGTCCAATACGCTCACAAGATCTGGGGGCCGTATCTCATCCCGCCTGATGCGTCCTCGCCGGAGGAAGCATTGTTCAGCACCCTCCTGGTGTGACCCCGCCGGTGCGCGTCAGCCCTGGCTGGCGCGCACCGGGATGCGGGCGGCGAGCTCGGCGAGCTGGGCGTCCGTGTACTTGAACGCGTCCGTGACGGTCACGATGGTGTAGGCCACCCGGGTGCCGGCGGTGCTGACCAGCAGCTGGTAGGGGATCGCCGCGTTGTCGGCGGTGGCCTGCGTGACGCTGAAGATGCGCGTCGAGGTGGCCACGCCCCCCTCTCCGGTGCCCGCGACCGCAGGCAGCTCCGCGACCGTGGCGGTGTTGACGCGGTCCTTGCAGGTGGCGATGGCGTTGCCCAGCTTGGTGGAGAAGGCGGTGGCGGCCGCGGCGTCGGCGAAGACGAACCGCAGCGAGTCCAGGCCGAACGTGCTGGGGGCCTGATCATCCTGCGTCAGCAGGTAGGTGGCCTGCTGCCTTTCGGTGGGGCCCGGCTCGCTGGCCAGCGTCATGTTCTCGCAGCCCATGCCTCCGCTCGTCAGGTCCGTGGGCTCCGAGGCGGTCCACCGCCCGGCGCCTCCCCGGACCCTGGCCAGGTCTGAGGGGATCAACCAGCCGTAGGGCTCGACGGGGGGCACGACGGCGGGTGTGGTGGTGACGGTCTCTGCGCACGTGGCGCCTTCGACGGTGCACAGAGCGGCCTGGGGCCGCGCCAGCGACGCGGCCACCAGCTCAGCCTCGAGCGGGCCGCTCGCACGCGTCAGATCGAGGATCTGGACGGAGCTGCCCACGCGGGTCAGGAGCAGCGTGTGGAACTGCGCGGGAATGTCCTCGAACACCACGGAGATCTGGAACGACTCGTCCCCCAGACCCTCGACCGCGGTGGAACGCACGATCCGTGCCGGGATCTCGTCGCAGCTCGAGAGCGCGGCGGTCCGGTTGGCGACGACCTGCTGGGCGGCGGCCGGGGAGGCGTAGGTCTCGATCCGGTGCAGCGCCGCCAGCTGGTCCTCGTCCGAGGTGGCCAGGGTGCGCTGGAGGGAGGCGGTGGGATTCTGCTCGGCGTCCTCGGTGCTCAGGCAGGCCACCCGCCCCTCGTGCTCCGAGGCCTCCGTGGTGGTGCTGGTGACCGCCCAGGAGGCGGCCGGCGCGACACCAGCCAGGTCCTCGCCTGTGAGCAGATCGTCGACGGTGGCGGCCGGGACGGCCGTGGCGCTGCCCGAGGCGCTGGCAGTCACGTTCGGAGACGGGCTGGCCGGGTCCGTGGGCTGCCCGCCGCGCGAGACCGCGAAGGCGATGAGCCCCACCACGAGCGCGCCCACGACCCCTCCGACGATCCAGCGCGCGAGCCCTGGGCGTAGAGCCTGGGGCCGGGCCGCGGGGATGTCCTCCTCGGCTCCGACGGGTGTGAGCGAGGACAGCGCGGAGCGCCGGGGAGCGGGGCTGGGGCTGTCGGCGTACTCGCCGGCGGAGTGGGGGAAGACCGGGGCAGGGATGGGCGTCTCGCCCAGCGGAGCGGCGGGCTCATCCCCGAGTGCGAAGGCCGCCGGATCAGCGGCGGAGCCGCGTCGCGGGCGGAAGATGTCGTCGCCTGAGGTATCGTCCATGACCGTCGGGGAGGAGGTGTCCTCGTCGGGCTGCCAGGCCCTCCGGGGCCGACGCGGCTGATCATCAGGCATTCCCGGGTCACCTCCCATCGGTGTGCCACTGCGGCTTTCGTGGGGCCACCCTACCGCCGCCGACAAAGCACGCGTGGATCTAGAGGGGGAAACGACAGTGATGGCGACAGGCACCCCGGGGCATCGCACGGTCGCGGTCGACATCGATTCGCCCGCCCCTTCAGCCCCCCGCGAGTGGCCGTGGCCCTGGTATCTCGTCGCGGTGGGTGGGCCCGTCGCCGTGCTCCTGGCCGGGTGGATCGTGCTCGGCGCCTTCGCCGCGGTGGGATGGCTGGCCTCGCCCGATGCGCAGCTCTCCAGCGCGCTTCAGGCGTCGACCCGCGTCCTGCTGGCCGCGCACGGGGCGCCCTCGGAGATCGGCGGGATCCGGGTCTCGATGGCGCCCCTGGGCCTGACCGGTGCGCTCGTCTTCCTGGCACTTCCCGTCGCCGCCCAGGCGGCCAGGCGGGCGGCACGTCAATGGGGCGACCCGGACGTGACCGGCGGGATCTGGGCCGACACGGGGGCGATCGTGCTTCGCGTGGGCGGGACCTTCGCCGGGGTGTACGCGGCGGCCGTGTTCCTGCTGTCCGCGTCGATCGGGGTCGCGTCCCCCCGGGCGGCGATGGGCGGCCTCGCCGTCGGCGTGGTGGCCGGCTTCTGGGGAGCCTCCCGTGGGGTGGCCCACGACCCGACGACGGACTGGCCCGACTGGCTCCGGGCGGTACCACGGGCTCTCGGTGCGGCGCTGCTGACGGTGCTCGCCGGGTCCTCCGCGGTACTCGTCGTGGCCCTGGTGAACGGCCGCGACACCGTCACCGCGATCGTGGAGGGTCTCGACGGCGGCGTCGTGGGGCTCGTGCTGCTCGTGGCCCTGCACCTGATCTACCTGCCCAACCTGCTGCTGGCCTGTGCGTCCTGGATGCTGGGCGCGGGCGTCACCCTCGGCGACGGGTCGCTGGTCAGCATGTCCACCAGCGACGTCGGTCTCCTCCCCGCGATCCCCGCGTTCGGCCTGGTGAGCGTCGGCGCGGAGACCTCGCCGGCGTCCTACTGGTGGCTGCTGGTGGGCGTAGCCGCCGGGGCGGTGGCGGGCCTCGCGGTCGCCTGGGCGCGGCCGAGGGCGCGCTTCGACCAGACGGCCCTGGTGGGTGGGCTGGCCGGGGTGGCGGCCGGGCTTGCGGTCACGGTGGCCGCCGCACTGGGCTCGGGCGGGCTCGGCTCCGACCGGTTGGCCCACGTGGGGGCGCGGGTCGGGGCGCTCGCCGTGTTCGCCCCGACGCTGCTGGGGCTCGCGGGCATGGCGGCGGGCCTGATCCTGGGCCTCGTCCGCCGCCCTCCGGCCCCGACGGACCCGGAGACGCCCACCCTTAGGGAACCCTGATCAATCATGTCCTCGCTGCGGCGCACCGGAACGGGCGACCTGACGCCCCTTCATCTGGATATGTACGTCAAGTACACGCACCAGATGTAGTGGCGCCATCTCATCCCGCCCGGTACGTCCTCGCCGAGAACAGCATTGATCAGTGCTCCCTTAGGATGTGCGGGTGACCACCCGCGTCGTCGTCCTGCTGTCCGGCTCCGGCACCCTGTGCCAGGCGCTGTTCGATGCCATCGACGCAGGCGGCGTGGACGCCCGCGTGGTGGCGGTGGTCTCCGATCAGGAGCACGCCCACGGGCTGGAGCGGGCGCGGCTGCGCGGCATCCCGGCGGTGGCGCACCCCCTGGCCAAGGGCTCGGACCGCGCGGTGTGGGACGCGGCGCTGCGCGACATCGTGGACTCCTTCCACCCGGACCTGGTGGCCTCCGCCGGCTTCATGAAGCTGCTGGGACCCGTTTTCCTCGAGCGATTCGGCGGGCGCACCATCAACACCCATCCGGCCCTCCTGCCCAGCTTCCCGGGCATCCACGGCCCGCGCGACGCGCTGAGGGCCGGAGTGAAGATCTCCGGGGCCACCGTCTTCCTGGTCGACGCCGGTGTGGACACCGGTAGGATCCTGTCGCAGGGCGCCGTGGACGTGCTGCCCGGGGATGACGTCGAGTCCCTGCACGAACGCATCAAGGTGGTTGAGCGGCGCCTCCTGGTGGAGGCCGTGGCCGCTTGGACGAAGGAGAATCCGTGACCGATCAGATCCCGCTGCGCCGAGCGTTGGTCTCCGTCTACGACAAGACGGGGCTGGTGGACCTCGGGCGCGAGCTGCAGGGCGCCGGAGTCGAGATCGTGTCCACAGGGTCGACGGCCCGCACCCTCGCCGACGCGGGTGTGGCGGTGACCCCCGTCGAGGAGCTCACAGGCTTCCCCGAGTGCCTCGACGGCCGGGTCAAGACGCTGCACCCCCGCGTGCACGCCGGCATCCTGGCCGACCGGCGCCTCGACTCGCACCGCGCCCAGCTGGAGGAGCTCGGCGTGGCCCCCTTCGACCTGGTGATCACCAACCTCTACCCGTTCGCGGCCACCGTCGCCTCCGGCGCCTCGGAGGACGAGTGCGTCGAGCAGATCGACATCGGCGGCCCCACGATGGTGCGCGCGGCGGCCAAGAACCACGCCTCCGTCGCCGTGATCACCTCCGCCGAGCAGTACCCCATGCTGCGGTCCGCCCTGGCCGCCGGGGGATTCACCCTCGCCGAGCGCAAGCAGCTCGCCGCCGCCGCCTTCGTGCACACCGCCACCTACGACGTGGCGGTCGCCTCCTGGATGGGCAACGTGGTCACCGACACCTCGGGCGGCTCGGGCTTCCCCGCCTGGGTGGGTGCCACCTGGCACAAGGTCGCGAGCCTGCGCTACGGGGAGAACTCGCACCAGTCGGCCGCGGTGTACCGCAACGGCGACGGGACCGACGGCCTCGCGGACGCCACGCAGCTCCACGGCAAGGAGATGAGCTACAACAACTACGTCGACGCCGACGCCGCGCGCCGCGCCGCGTACGACTTCTCCGCTCCGGCGGTGGCCATCATCAAGCACGCCAACCCCTGCGGCATCGCGGTGGGCGCGGACGTGGCCGAGGCCCACCGTCTGGCCCATGCCTGCGATCCGGTCTCCGCGTTCGGTGGCGTGATCGCGGCCAACCGGCCGGTGAGCGTGGACATGGCGCGCCAGGTCTCGGAGGTGTTCACCGAGGTGATCGTGGCCCCCGGGTACGAGGAGGGCGCCGTCGAGGTGCTCTCCGCCAAGAAGAACCTGCGCATCCTCCTGGCCCAGGACGCCGACAACTCCGGCATCTCGCTGCGCCAGATCGACGGCGGGCTGCTGCTGCAGCAGTCCGACGCCATCGACGCCCCCGGCGACGACCCGTCGGCCTGGACCCTGGCGGCCGGCGAGCCCGCGGACGAGGCCACGCTCGCGGACCTGGCGTTCGCCTGGCGGGCCGTGCGCTCCGTCAAGTCCAACGCCATCCTGCTGGCCTCCGGCGGCGCCTCCGTCGGCGTCGGGATGGGGCAGGTCAACCGGGTGGACTCCTGCCACCTCGCGGTGGACCGCGCGGGGGAGCGGGCCGCAGGGTCGGTTGCCGCCTCGGACGCGTTCTTCCCGTTCGCCGATGGGCCGCAGGTGCTGCTCGACGCGGGCGTGAGCGCAATCGTGCAGCCGGGCGGCTCGGTGCGTGACCAGGAGGTCATCGACGCGGTCTCCGCCGCCGGCGTCACCATGTACTTCACCGGCACCCGCCACTTCTTCCACTGACCAGGAGGCCCTCGTGACCGCCCAGAAGCTCGACGGCAAGGCCACCGCGGCCGCGATCAAGACCGAACTGGCGCAGCGGGTATCCGCGCTGCGGGAGCGCGGCGTGACGCCGGGCCTGGCCACCGTTCTCGTCGGCGACGACCCGGCCAGCCAGAGCTACGTGAAGATGAAGCATCGCGACTGCGAGGAGGTGGGCATCGCCTCCATCCGCGTGCACCTCCCGGCGGATGCCACCAGGGCCCAGCTGCAGGAGGCCATCGAGTCGCTCAACGCGGACGAGGCGGTCACCGGCTACATCGTGCAGCTGCCCATCCCGAAGCACCTCGACGAGAACTGGGCCCTCGGCCTCATCGATCCCGACAAGGATGCCGACGGCCTCCACCCGATCAACCTCGGCCGCCTGGTGCTCAACGAGCCTGCCACCCTGCCGTGCACGCCGCGCGGCATCGTCGAGCTTCTGAGGCGCCACGGCGTGGAGCTGAAGGGCGCCGAGGTCTGCGTGGTGGGCCGTGGCATCACCGTCGGGCGCCCGCTCGGGCTGATCCTCACCCGGCGCAGCGAGAACTCCACGGTGACGCTGTGCCACACGGGCACGCGGGACCTCGCCGCCCACACCCGGGCCGCCGACGTGGTGGTCGCCGCCGCCGGCGTGCCGAACATGATCACCGCCGACATGATCCGCGAGGGCGCCGTGCTGGTCGACGTCGGCGTCAGCCGGGTTGACGGCAAG
This sequence comes from Tessaracoccus yangjingae, assembly GCF_055326235.1. Classification (NCBI taxonomy): domain Bacteria; kingdom Bacillati; phylum Actinomycetota; class Actinomycetes; order Propionibacteriales; family Propionibacteriaceae; genus Tessaracoccus; species Tessaracoccus yangjingae. Next base: position 362,154 of record NZ_JBUZNN010000002.1, read on the forward strand.
ACCGTCGGCGATCTGGCGCCGGACGTGTGGGAGAAGGCCGCCTGGGTCACCCCGAACCCCGGCGGCGTCGGCCCGATGACACGAGCCATGCTGCTGAGCAACGTCGTGGACCGCGCGGAAGCGCTGCATGCCGGATAGGCCCGACAAGCCCGCGGACTCCTACCCCAGCAACCCGTGGCCGCTCCTTGCTTCGCTGTCGGTGCTGGCGGCGGGGGTGGGGTTCGCGGCCTTCGGGCACTGGCGCCGCGCCGCCCTCCTGATCGCCGGCGCGCTCCTGCTGGGCGCCCTGCTGCGGCTCGTGCTCCCCAGGGAGATCGCCGGCCTGCTCACCCTGAGGCGGCGCTGGGTGGACGTGGTGGTGATGGCGGGCATGGGCGCCGCCGTCGCGGTGCTGGCGCTGGTGGTGCCGCCGTCGCGTTGAGGCGCACCCCTACGATGGGGGCCATGCAGGAGAGCGACGCCCTCGAGGACGACAGAGCCCAGATCGACGCGGACCTGGGGCCGAGCTCCCGCTCACGCACCATCCTCTTCCTCGAGATGCTGGTCTTCGCCACCCTCAGCCTGATCGCGTCGTTCGTGCTGTCCTACGACGCCATCCTCATCGCGCAGAACCCCGACGTGGTGCTCAGCTGTTCGATCAACGCGGTCTTCGACTGCGTCACGGTGGGCTCAACGTGGCAGGCCAACGTGTTCGGCTTCCCCAACGCCTTCCTGGGCCTCATCGCCGAGCCCGTGGTCATGACCATCGCGGTGGCCTCGTTGGCCCGCACCCGGTTCCCGCGCTGGTTCATGTTCACCGCCAACGTGGTCTACCTGCTCGGCGTGATCTTCGCGTACTGGCTGCTGTTCCAGTCCACGTTCGTCATCGGGGCCCTGTGCCCCTGGTGCATCCTCGTCACGGTGTCGACCACCTTCGTGTTCACCTCCATGACGCACTGGAACATCCTGGAGGGAAACCTGTTCCTGTCCCCGTCGGCGCAGGCCAGGGCGTTGGCTTTCGTGCGCGGCGGGTGGCTCGCCATCAGCCTCATGATCTGGCTGGCGATCATCGTGTTCATCGAGGTCGCGCACTGGGTGTTCCGGATCATCTGACAGACCCGGCCCCGGCCTACGGGTGCCCCTCCGCACCGGTAGAGTCGCTGTCGAGAGTCCGACACCGACCGTCACGAGAGGAATCACAAGTGAGCACTGCCGCTCCCGTCAAGATCGCCGTCACCGGCGCAGCAGGCCAGATCTGCTACAGCCTGCTGTTCAGGATCGCCAGCGGGTCGCTGCTCGGCGACGCCCCCATCGAGCTGCGCCTCCTGGAGATCACCCCGGCGCTCAAGGCGCTCGAGGGCGTGGTCATGGAGCTCCAGGACTGCGCCTTCGGCAACCTGGTCAACATCGAGATCGGCGACGATCCCAACAAGGTCTTCGACGGCGTCAACCTGGCCATGCTGGTGGGCGCGATGCCCCGCAAGGCAGGCATGGAGCGCGGAGACCTGCTGTCGGCCAACGGCGCCATCTTCACCGCCCAGGGCAAGGCGCTCAACGCCGTCGCCGCCGACGACGTCAAGGTGCTGGTGACGGGCAACCCCGCCAACACCAACGCGCTCATCGCCCAGCAGAACGCCCCCGACATCCCCGCGGAGCAGTTCAACGCGCTGACCCGCCTGGACCACAACCGGGCCCTCTCCCAGCTCGCCGCCAAGCTCGGCCGCCCCGTGACCGACATCAGCCACATGACCATCTGGGGCAACCACTCGGCCACGCAGTACCCGGACCTCTTCAACGCGAAGGTGGGCGGCCAGAGCGCCGCCGAGCTCGTGAACGACCAGGAGTGGCTGGAGAACACCTTCATCCCCACCGTCGCCAAGCGCGGCGCGGCGATCATCGAGGCGCGCGGCCTGTCGTCGGCCGCCTCGGCCGCAAACGCCACCGTCGAGCACATGCGCGACTGGGTGCTCGGCACGCCGGAGGGGGACTGGGTGTCCATGGCCGTCCCGTCCGACGGCTCGTACGGCGTCCCGGAGGGCCTCATCTCCTCGTTCCCGTGCACCGTCAAGGATGGGAAGTACGAGATCGTCCAGGGGCTGGAGCTGAACGACTTCTCGCGCGGGAAGATCGACGCCTCCGTCGCCGAGCTGGTCGACGAGCGCAACGCGGTCACCGAGCTCGGGCTCATCTGAGCCGCATCACCGCACGCAGAACGGCCCGCCCCATCGAGGGGCGGGCCGTCCTGCGTCGGGGGCGAACGATCAGTGGTCGATGGCGCCCTCCGCGCCGGCGCCGGTCATTGAGCGGACCTCCATCTCGGCCGCCCGGTCCGCCACCTCCGGGCCGTCCGGCCTGAGCACCGAGCCCAGCCAGCCCAGGAAGAAGCCCACCGGGACGGAGACGATCGCCGGGCTGTCGATGGGGAACCAGGCGAAGTCGACGTTGGGGAACATCGAGGTCTTCAGCCCGGACACCGCGGGGGAGAAGACGATCAGCGTGACCGCGGTGATGAGGCCGCCGAAGATCGACCACACCGCCCCGGCGGTGGAGAACCGCTTCCAGTACAGCGAGTACAGGATCGACGGCAGGTTGGCCGAGGCTGCGACGGCGAAGGCCAGCGCCACCAGGAACGCGACGTTCTGGCCGTTGGCGGCGATGCCGCCCACGATGGCCACCAGGCCGATGGTCACCGACGTGATGCGCGCGACCTTGACCTCCTTGGCGGGGTCCGCCTTGCCGTCCTTCAGCACCGAGTTGTAGATGTCGTGCGCGAACGACGCCGACGCGGTGATGGTGAGGCCGGCGACGACGGCCAGGATGGTGGCGAACGCCACGCCCGCGATGACGGCCATGAGGATGGTGCCGCCCAGCTCGTAGGCGAGCGCCGGGGCAGCCGCGTTGGCCCCGCCCGGCATCTCCGAGATGGCCTTGGGGCCTACCAGCCAGGCCGCCCCGTAGCCGAGCACCATGGTGAACAGGTAGAAGGCGCCGATGAGGCCGATCGCCCAGGTGACGGAGCGGCGGGCCTCCTTCGCGGTGGGCACCGTGTAGAAGCGCATGAGGACGTGCGGGAGGCCGGAGGCGCCCAGCACGAGGGCGAGGCCCATGGAGATGAGGGCCAGCGGATCCTTGTAGCGTTCCATCGGGGCGAGGAGGTTGACCTCGGACCCGTCGGCGGCGGTGGTGGCCATGGCCTCGCCCAGCAGCGTGGAGAGGTTGAACCCGGCGAAGGCCAGCACCCAGATGGTCATCGCGCCCGCGCCCAGGATGAGCAGCACGGCCTTGATCATCTGCACCCAGGTGGTGCCCTTCATGCCGCCGATCAGCACGTAGCCCACCATGAGCAGGCCGACGATGGCGATGACGATGTTCTGGCCCATGGGTGAGGCGATGCCCAGCAGCAGCGACACCAGGGCGCCGGCGCCGGCCATCTGCGCGAGGAGGTAGAAGAAGCTGACCGCCAGGGTGGAGGTGGCGGCCGCGAGGCGGACCGGCTTCTGCCGCATGCGGAAGCTGAGCACGTCGGCCATCGTGTACTTGCCGGTGTTGCGCAGCGGCTCGGCCACCAGCAGCAGCGCGACGAGCCACGCCACCAGGAAGCCGACGGAGTACAGCAGGCCGTCGTAGCCGTACAGTGCCACGGCCCCGACGATGCCGAGGAACGAGGCGGCCGAGAGGTAGTCTCCGGCGATGGCGAAGCCGTTCTGGCGTCCGTCGAACTGGGCGCCGCCGGTGTAGAAGTCTCCCGCCTTCTTCTTGCCGCCGCGGGTGACCCGGATGACCACAGCCATCGTGAACACGACGAACGCGGCGAAGATGGCGATGTTGATGAGCGGGTTGCCCAGCTGCTGGGTCTCGAGGAGTCTCATCGTGCGCTCGCCTCCAGATCCTCACGCAGGGCCTTGGCCAGCGGATCGACGTTCCTGGTCGAGTGGCGCAGGTACAGCCAGGTGATGAGGAACGTGCTGACGAACTGGCCGAGGCCGAACAGGATGCCGACGGTGAGGTTGCCCGCCACCTCGGTCATCATGAGGTCCTTGGCGAAGATCGACGCCAGGACGTAGGCGAAGTACCAGACCAGGAACACGGCGGTCATCGGGAAGGCGAAGGACCGGAAGGTGCGCTTGAGGCGTGCGAACTCCGGGGACTGCTGGACACGGTGGAACTCTTCCGCCGGGATCTCCCCGGTTGGAGCGTCTGGGGTGCTTTCGTGCATCAAGTTGTGTCTCCTCTGGGCTGAGCGTCGTTGCTACAGGTCGAGTCGCGCGTCGTTGCGCGAAGGCAGAGTAACAAGTCGGCGGGGTCATGCTGCGCCGTCGCCCAAAATCCGCGCCCGGCGCGGCTAACCGGCCGCTGGGGGTGACCACTACCATGGCGCCCATGCATCAGCTCGTCGTCACGCTCGACTGCCCAGACCGGCCGGGGATCGTCCACGCGATCACCGGCGGCATCGTCGCGGCGCACGGCAACATCACCGAGCTCCAGCAGTTCACCTCGCCGGACACGGGCCACTTCTTCACCCGGATAGAGGTGCACGGGGCCGAGCCGGACGCGCTGACCTCCGCGGTCGCGGGCCCCGCCGGGGAGCTGGGCGCCCGGTTCCGGGTCGACGACGCCGCCCGCCCGGTGCGAACCCTGATCCTCGCCTCGAAGGCGGGGCACGTCGTCAACGACCTGCTCTTCCGCTGGCGCGCCGGGGACCTGCCCATCGACGTGGTGCGCATCATGGCCAACCACGACGTGCTTGCCCCCATGGCCGAGTTCTACGGCGTGCCCTTCACCCACCAGGGGGTCACCGCCGAGACCAAGCCGCAGTTCGAGGCGGAGGTGCGGCGCCTCGTCGACGAGGAGGGCGTGGAGCTGGTGGTGCTGGCCCGCTACATGCAGATCCTCAGCCCTGAGCTGTGCGAGTTCCTGGCAGGCCGCGCGATCAACATCCACCACTCCTTCCTGCCCGGCTTCAAGGGCGCCAACCCGTACCGCCAGGCGCACACCCGCGGCGTCAAGCTGATCGGCGCCACGGCGCACTTCGTCACAGGAGACCTCGACGAGGGCCCGATCATCGAGCAGAACGTGGTGCGGGTGGACCACACCATGGACGTGGCCAAGCTGGTGCGCAAGGGCCAGGCCCAGGAGTCGCAGACCCTCGCCGAGGCCGTGCGCCTCGTCGCGGAGCACCGCGTCCTGGCCGACGGTGACCGCACCGTCATCTTCCGCTGACCGAGGAGTCCGGCCACGTGCTGACCGACATCGCCCTGATCGCCGTCTTCATCATCATCGGCGGCACGTTCGCCGCCGCCGAGATGGCGCTGATCACCCTGCGCGAGAGCCAGGTCAAGCAGCTCGCCGGCAAGGGCAAGCGCGGCCGGGCCATCGAGCGCCTGACGGGCAACCCCAACCGATTCCTCTCCGCCGTCCAGATCGGCGTGACCCTGTCCGGCTTCCTCTCGGCGGCCTTCGGCGGCGCCACCATCGCCGACGCGCTCTCTGCGGTGCTGGTGGAGTGGGGCATGGCCGAGTCCGTCTCGGGCACCGTGTCGCTGGTCCTGGTCACGGTGGTCATCTCGTACTTCTCGATCGTGGTGGGTGAGCTCACCGCCAAGCGGCTCGCCATGCAGCGCGCCGAGTCCTTCGCCCTGACGCTCGCGCCGCTGGTGTCCGGCATCGCGACGCTCACGCGCCCCCTCATCTGGTTCCTCGGGGTGTCCACCGACGCTCTGGTGCGGATCCTCGGCGGGGACCCGAAGCTGTCCCGCGACGCCGTGACCGACGAGGAGATCCGCGCCATGGTCATCGGATCCTCCACCCTGGGCAAGGAGGAGCGCCGCATCGTCGACGAGGTGTTCGACGCCGGGGAGCGATCGCTGAGGGAGGTCATGGTGCCGCGCACCGAGGTGGACTTCCTGCCCGCCGAGATGCCCATCGGGCTCGCCCACCGCGAGGTGCGCGGCGCGCCGCACTCCCGCTACCCGGTCACCGACGGGTCGCCGGACCGCCTCGCCGGCTTCATCCACGTGCGCGACCTCATGGACATCGAGGGGACGGCCCGCGACGGCGACGTGGGCAGCATCGCGCGCGAGGTGCTGTTCCTCCCCGAGACGGTCAAGATCCTGCGGGCCCTTACGGCCATGCGGGGTGCCCGGGCGCACCTGGCCATCGTCCGCGACGAGTACGGCGGCACCGCCGGCATCGTGACGCTGGAGGACCTGATGGAGGAGCTGATCGGCGACATCACCGACGAGTACGACCTCCCGGCGGACTCGGCCCCCCGCCAGATCGACGAGGTGGACGGCCTCACCACCATCGAGGAGTTCGCCGAGCTGACCGGCTACGTGATCCCGGAGGGGCCCTACGACACGGTGGCGGGATTCTTCATGGCCCTGCTCGGGGCGCTGCCGAAGCTGGGCGACTCGCTCACCTTCACGCTGCCCGCCGAGGACGTGCACGACGACACCCCCGGCCGGTTCACCCTGGAGGCCACGCAGATGGACGGCCGGCGGGCGGCGTGGTTCTCGTTGCGCCGGGAGAGCGTCCCGGCGGTGGACGCCGATGCCTGACGACGGCCTGGGGCTGCTGACCGGCCCCCGCGTCGAGCCGCTGCTGCGCGCCGCCGTCGAGCATCAGGGCGGGCAGCTGCTCAGCTGGGCCATCGAGCACGTCGACGCGGCCCCCGAGCACTCCACCACCGCCACCTACCTGGCGACCGTGGCGTGGCCGCACGGCGAGCGCACCGAACTGCTCGGGGTGAGCGCCCGCACGGGGCCGCTGCTCCCCTCGGACTCGCGCGCCGAGATCTTCGAGGACGGACACCGGCGGGTCGCGGTGTGGCTGTACCCGTTCGACCCGGACCTGGCGGGGCTGCCCCGGGCGGCGTTCCCCGAGCGGATGGCCGACACGCTCAACGCCGGGGGAGTGACCGCGCACCGCGTCGCCGCCGAGGACCTCACGCTCACCATGGTGGGGTACCGGCCGAGGCGGCGCGCAGTCGTCAGGGTGGAGGTCGCCGGCACCGGCGAGGTGTTCTACGTCAAGGTGCTCCGGGAGCGGATGTTCGCCGACGTGCACGCCAAGCACGTGATGCTGCGCCGCGCAGGCGTGCCGGCCCCGGAGGTGGCGCTGGCCACGGAGGACCACCTGCTGCTGCTGCGTGAGCTGCCCGGGACCTCACTGGCCACGGCGCTGTTCGAGGAGGGTGACCCGTGCACGCCGGAACAGCTGATCGAGCTCCTTGACTCCATGCCCGCGTCGGTTGCCTCGTTGGAACGTCGACCGCCCTGGGCCGACGCCGTGGCGCACTACTCGGCCATGGTGGCCGCCACCCTCCCCGAGCTCGGCGACGAGCTGGCCGAGCTGACCGCGCGGATCACGGCCGGGCTCGCGGGGTTCCCCCCGGGCGTCGAGGCCACGCACGGCGACTTCCATGAGGGGCAGCTGAGGGTGGCGGGGGGCCGCGTGGTGGGACTGCTGGACGTGGACACCATCGGGCCGGGACGGCGCGCGGACGACCTGGCGTGTCTCATCGGCCACCTCTCGACGATCCAGCGGATGAACCCGGAGCAGGAGGCGAAGGTCCGCGACCTCCTCACGCGGTGGGTGCCGGTGTTCGACCGCCGCGTCGACCCCGTCGAGCTGCGCCTGCGGGCGGCCGCCGTGGTGATCTCGCTGGCGACGGGGCCCTACCGCAGCCAGGACGTGGACTGGCGCCAGCAGACCGTGGCGATGGTGCGCTCGGCGGGCGCCCTGGTGCGGCAGGTCTCGCCCGGCTGAGGCGCCGCATTGTTGCGTGTTTATAACGATCAAGTTCCGGGTAGCGACGTCTCGGGCCCGCCAGGGTAAGGTCCGTCACGCAACTAATTTCCCGTCAAGGAGGAAGCTTCGTGAAGAAGTCCCTGTTGAGCGTCCTCGCGCTGTCTGCCGCGTCCGCTCTCACTCTCGCCGGCTGCGCCGCGCCGCCGAGCGCCACCACGTCACCCGCGGCCACGGACAGCGCCTCGGCCAGCGCCCCGGAGTCCTCCGCCCCGGCGGCGGAGTCGGACTTCACCGCGTGCATGGTCTCCGACGCGGGCGGCTTCGACGACAAGTCGTTCAACGAGACCGCCTACAACGGCATGATGCAGGCCAAGGACGAGCTGGGCATCCAGACCAACCAGATCGAGTCCAACGCCGAGGGCGAGTACGCCGGCAACGTGCAGTCGATGATCGACGCCAACTGCAACATCGTCATCACCGTCGGCTTCGCGCTGGCCACGGCGACCGAGGCGGCCGCGAAGCAGAACCCCGAGGTCAACTTCGCCATCGTCGACAACTCGTCCTTCGAGGGCGTCGACAACGCCAAGGGCCTGATCTTCAACACGGCGCAGCCCTCCTTCATGGCCGGCTACCTGGCCGCGGGCATGACCCAGACGGGCACCGTCGGCACCTTCGGCGGCGCCAAGTACCCCACCGTGACCATCTTCATGGACGGCTTCGCGCAGGGCATCAAGTACTACAACGAGCAGAAGGGCGGAGACGTCAAGCTGATCGGGTGGGACGAGGCCAAGCAGGACGGCCAGTTCGTGGGCGGCAACAACCCGTTCGGTGACATCCCCGGCGGCAAGAACACCGCCAGCACCCTGATCGCCCAGGGGGCGGACATCATCCTCCCCGTCGCCGGCCCCGCCGGCCTCGGCGCCCTGCAGGCCGCCAAGGAGTCCAACGGCAAGGTCAACGCCATCTGGGTGGACACCGACGGCTTCATCTCCGCGCCCGAGTTCGGGCCCCAGATCATGACCTCGGTCCAGAAGGGCATGGACGTGGCCGTCTTCGAGGCCATCAAGGCCGCCATGGACGGCTCCTTCTCCTCGGACCCCTACGTGGGCACCCTGGAGAACGACGGCGTCTCGCTGGCCCCGTTCCACGACTTCGAGGCCAAGGTCTCCGACGAGCTGAAGTCCGAGCTGGAGCAGATCAAGGCCGACATCATCAGCGGCACCATCACCATCACCTCGCCGAGCCAGCCCAAGTGATCCTGGGCGGCTAGCCGCGAAGTCAACAGCGGGAGGGGCGCGTCAGTGCCCCTCCCGCTACGCTTTCTGTCACGCCATGTCGGCCAAGGAGGAGCACGTGTCAGCGATGACAACCCCGCGGACCCCCGTGTTGTCCCTGGAAGGGATCACCAAACGGTTCGGTTCCCTCACCGCGAACGACTCGATCAGCATCGAGGCCGTGCCGGGGAGGATCCACTGCCTGCTCGGTGAGAACGGCGCGGGCAAGTCCACGCTCATGAACATCCTGTTCGGGCTGCTGCAGCCGGACTCGGGCGAGATCCGCCTGGGCGACGAGGTGCTCAGGCTCACCAACCCCAAGCAGGCCATGGCTGCCGGCATCGGCATGGTGCATCAGCACTTCATGCTCATCCCGGTCTTCACCGTCGCCGAGAACATGGTGCTGGGCCACGAGCCCGGCCGCGGCGGCCGTCTCGACATCAACGCGGCGCGTGCCCGCGTGCGGGACCTCAGCGCCCGCTACAAGCTGGACGTGGATCCCGACGCCCTCGTCGAGGACCTGCCGGTCGGCATCCAGCAGCGCGTGGAGATCCTCAAGGCACTCGCCAACGACGCCACCTACCTGATCTTCGACGAGCCCACCGCCGTGCTCACGCCCCAGGAGATCAACGAGCTGATGGCCGTCATGCAGGCACTGCGCGACGAGGGTCGCGCCATCATCTTCATCACCCACAAGCTGCGCGAGGTGCGCGAGGTGGCCGACGACATCACCGTCATCCGCCGCGGCAAGGTGGTGGGCACCGCCGAACCCGGGGACTCCGAGGCGGAGCTCGCCTCGATGATGGTGGGGCGCGCCGTGGACCTCAAGGTGCGCAAGAAGCCCGCCGAGCCTGGCCCCGACCGGCTCGTCGTCGAGGACCTCACCGTCGCCAGCCCGTCGGGCGCCGTCGCCGTCGACAAGCTGTCGCTCACGGTGCGCGGCGGCGAGATCGTGGTCATCGCCGGCGTGCAGGGCAACGGGCAGACCGAGCTGGCGGAGGCGCTGCTGGGCACCATGCAGCCGCTCTCCGGCCGCGCCACCCTCGACGGCGTGGACATCACCCACGGCAAGCCCGCCGCCACCATCGAGGCGGGCCTCGGCTACGTGCCCGAGGACCGGCACCGGGACGGCTTCGTGGGCGAGTTCTCGATCGCGGAGAACCTCGTGCTCAACAACCTCGACGCGTTCAGCCGCAGGGGCTCGCTCGATCTGAAGAGCATCGCCGAGAACGCTGACGCGCGGATCGCGGAGTTCGACATCCGCACCAGCGGCTCCCACACGCAGCCGGTCAGGTCCCTCTCCGGCGGCAACCAGCAGAAGGTGGTGCTGGCCCGCGAGCTGTCGCGCCCGTTGACGCTGCTACTGGCCAGCCAGCCCACCCGCGGGGTGGACGTCGGGGCCATCGAGTTCCTGCACGGACGCATCGTCGAGGAGCGCGACAAGGGCACCGCGGTGCTCATCGTCTCCACCGAGCTCGAGGAGGTCGAGTCGCTGGCGGACAGGATCGCGGTGATGTACCGCGGCCGGATCGTCGGCATCGTCGCCCCGGACACCCCACGCGACGTCCTGGGCCTCATGATGGCCGGCATCGGCTACGACGAGGCCGTCGCCACCATCGAGGGAGCACGCGCATGAGCCAGGCCGCCACCGTCAAGCACCGGCCCGAGTGGGTCAACACCCTGATCATCACCGTCGCCTCGCTGGTGCTGGCCTTCCTGGTCAGCGCCGTCGTGATGATCGTCTCCGACGCCGAGGTCGCGGCCACCTGGGCCTACTTCTTCGCGCAGCCCGGGGACGCGCTGTCGGCCAGCTGGGCCAAGGTGTCCACCACGTTCTACGCCATGTGGGTCGGCTCGATGGGCTCCTGGGTGGCCATCACCAACACCACCGCGGAGGCCGCGCCCCTGATCGCCGCGGGCCTCGGTGTCGCGGTGGCGTTCCGCGCCGGGCTGTTCAACATCGGCGCCCAGGGCCAGGCCATGATGGGGGCGCTCACAGGCGCCTTCATCGGGTTCACCGTCAAGGGCCTGCCGATCTTCCTCCACCTCCCCCTGGTCATCGCCGTCGGCCTCCTCGCGGGCGCGGTCTGGGGCGGCATCGTCGGCGTGCTGAAGGCGCGCACCGGCGCGCACGAGGTGATCGTGACCATCATGATGAACTACATCGCGGGCAGCCTCCTGGCGTTCTTCATGCTGCAGGAGGCCTTCCAGGCGCCCGGGCGCGCGGATCCCATCTCGCCGGTCCTGGAGTGGACCGCCACCATGCCCCGCATCGACGGCACCCGGCTGCACCTCGGCTTCGTGCTGGCGCTGCTGGCGGCCGCCGCCGTCTGGTGGCTGTTGGAGCGCACGAAGTTCGGCATCCACCTCAAGGCGGTGGGCCTGAACCCCAACGCCGCCGCCACGGCGGGCGCCAGCGTCTCCACGGTGACCGTCCTGACCATGGCCCTGGCGGGCGGCCTGGCGGGCCTGGCCGGCGTCCTCGTCGTCACCGCCCCCGAGCTGCTGACGGGCTTCCCGCCCCAGATGACCGGCACGATCGTCGGCACCCTGGGCTTCGACGCGATCACCGTGGCGCTCCTGGGCCGCTCGCGGCCGCTCGGGGTGGTCTTCGCCGGCCTCCTCTTCGGCGCGCTGAAGGCGTCGCGCCGGACGATGGTCACCATGGCCAACACGCCGGACCGGCTGACCGACCTCATCCAGGCGCTCATCGTGTTGTTCGTGGCAGCCCCCGCCTTCGTCGTGTGGCTGCTGCCGTTCCTGCGTGAACGCAAGGTCAGGCAAGCATCGGAACCGAGCGCGAAGGTGGCACAGGCGTGAGCGTCGACATCATCCCCACGACGGTGGAGAAGACCATCGTCGAATCCCCCGAGAAGCGCGCCCAGAGGCTCTCCACCGGAGTCCTGATCACCGTCATCGGCGTGCTGCTCCTCTGGATGGCGTTCACCGTCGACAAGTCCGGCCTGATCGCGCTGTCCGACGCGTTCGCCGACGTCAAGCTCCCCACCCTCGAGGTCCCCGGCACGGCCACGGTGCTGTTCTGCGCACTTCTGGTGCTGGGTGCCGGCATCGGATTCCTGTCCGGGCGGCTGAGCCGGGGGTTGCGCACGGCGGCCGGTGTCGCGGCGGGCGTCGGCGTCCTCGTCGGGTTCATCGTCTGGGCGGCGGCCAGCTCCACCCTGCCGTTCACGCTCACCAGCCAGCTCAACCTCACCCTCGAGTACGCCACCCCCCTCCTGTTCGGGGTCCTGAGCGGCGTGCTCGCCGAGCGGGCGGGCGTGGTCAACATCGCCATCGAGGGCATGTTCCTCACCGCGGCGTTCTCGGCCTCGCTGACCTACTCCATCACCCAGTCCTTCGTGGCCGCACTGTTCGCGGCCGCCCTCGCCGGCGTGCTCATGGCCTGCGTGCTGGCGCTGTTCACGCTGAAGTACCTCGTGGACCACGTGATCATCGGCGTGGTGATCAACCTGCTCGCCACCGGCCTGACCGGATTCATCTACCAGCAGCTCGTGGCCAAGAACATGGAGGCCTACAGCTTCGTCTCCCCGATGCAGGCCTGGCGCATCCCGGGGCTGGAGTCGATCCCGTTCCTCGGCCCCATCCTGTTCACCCAGAAGCCGCTGACCTACCTCGGACTCCTGGCCGTCCCGCTGGTGTGGTTCCTGCTGTACCGCACCATCTGGGGGCTCCGGGTCCGCTCGGTGGGTGAGCACCCGCACGCGGCGGACACCGTGGGCATCAACGTGATCTGGACGAAGGCCTCCGCCGTCCTGCTCGGCGGCGTCTTCGCCGGCCTCGGCGGCGCCTACTTCACGATCGGGTCCGTGGGCGCCTTCCAGGACAACAACCCCACCGCCGGTAACGGGTTCATCGCGCTGGCCGCGGTGATCATGGGCCGGTGGAACCCCGTCCTCGCGGCGCTGATGGCGCTGTTCTTCGGCTTCGCCCGCGCCCTGGCGCAGACCACCAAGCTGATGCAGCTGCCGATCCCCAGCGACTTCATCGAGATGCTGCCCTACCTGGCCACCATCATCGCCGTGGCCGGCCTCGTGGGCCGCGTCCGGCCCCCGGCGGCGGACGGCGCGCACTTCGTCAAGAGCCACTGATGAGCGGCGGTGTGGACTGGGGCGCGCTCCGCGCCGTGGCGGTCGAGCGCTCCAGGCGGGCCTACGCGCCGTACTCGAACTACCAGGTCGGGGCGGCGGCGCTGGTGGACGACGGGCGCGTGGTGGGGGGCTGCAACGTGGAGAACGCCGCCTACGGCGTGACGTTGTGCGCCGAGTGCGGCCTGATCTCGGACCTCGTCGCGGGTGGGGGAGGCCGCCTGGTTGCGTTCACCTGCGTCAACGGCGACGGGGACGTCATCACTCCCTGCGGCCGCTGCCGGCAGCTGCTCTTCGAGCACGGAGGGAGCGGGCTCCTCATGGAGACGCCCGCCGGGATCCTCACCCTGGCCGCCATGCTTCCGCAGGCCTTCGGCCCGGACGACCTCGACGCCGTCGCCCCGTCGGTTCGCTAACCTGACCGGCATGCTCTCCATCGACGACCTCAGGCCGCTGCCCAAGGTGGCGCTCCACGACCATCTCGACGGCGGGCTCCGCCCCGAGACCGTCATCGAGCACTGCGCCGCCAACGGCCACCAGCTGCCCACCACCGATCCCGACGCGTTGCGGGAGTGGTTCTTCGAGGCGGCGGACTCCGGCTCCCTGGTGCGCTACCTGGAGACGTTCGAGCACACCGTGGCCGCCATGCAGACCCCGGAGCAGCTCGAGCGCGTGGCGCACGAGTTCGTCGTGGATCAGGCCGCCGACGGGGTGGTCTACGCGGAGGCCCGCTACGCGCCGCGCCAGCACCAGCGGCTGGGCATGTCCCTGGAGAACATCGTCGAGTCCGTCCGCGACGGCCTGGCCTCGGGCATGGCGGTGGCCTCCGCCGCGGGCCACCTGATCGTGGCGCAGCAGATCCTCACCTCGATGCGGCACTCCGAGCCGTCGACAGACGTGGCCGAGCTGGCGGTGCGCTACCGCGACGAGTCGGTGTGCGGCTTCGACATCGCCGGCGCGGAGGACGGGTTCCCGCCGTCGCGGTTCGTCGAGGCGTTCCGGCAACTCCGGCACGACAACATGTTCTTCACCATCCATGCCGGCGAGGCGTACGGCCTGCCGTCGATCTGGGAGGCGGTCCAGGTCTGTGGAGCGGCAAGGCTCGGGCACGGCGTGCGGATCGTCGAGGACATCGAGGCCACGGCCGAGGGCCCGCGGCTCGGACGACTGGCCGCCTACGTCCGAGACGCGCGCATCTCGCTGGAGGTCTCGCCGTCGTCGAACCTGCAGACCGGCATCGCGGCCAGGATGGCGGAGCACCCCGTCGACCTGCTGCACCGCCTGGACTTCAACGTGACGGTCAACTGCGACAACAGGCTCATGAGCGCCACGACGATGTCGCGGGAGTTCGCCCTGCTGAGTGACACCTTCGGCTGGACGCTCGACGACGTCGAGCTCGCCACCGTCCGCGCGATGCGGGCGGCCTTCCTCCCGCACGACCAGCGCGAGCGGATCGTGGGCGAGCTCATCCTTCCCGCCTACGCGGCGGCCCGTTGATCCACGAACTTCCCGAGGGTGCCCCGAGGCTCAGCCTGAGGTGGGTGAGCGGTGGCGCCGCGAGGGACGTCGTCGGGCACCTCCTGGCGGCCAACGACCAGTGGTACGTGGTGCTGCCGGAGGACCGGGGGCCGGTGTGGGTGCCGAGGGGAGAGGCCGAGGCGGTCCGCCAGGTCCCGCCGAGGACGGTGCTCGCCACATCCCGGCCTGCGGACATCGAGCGGGTGCTCGAGCGGTCCACCCCGTCCGGGCGCCGCGCACGGCTGGGCGGGTGGCAGCTCGGGGACGGCCGCGCCCTTGCGCTGGGCGACCCGGGTGTGCCGCTGGACCGGGCGCTGGCCGAGGTGACCGGGTGGTGCGGGGGGCCGGCCGTGATCCGCGCTCTCCCCGGAGACCTCGCGGAGGCCCTGCAGGGGCTCGGCTGCGGGCTCTCGCACGCCGCGGTCGTCCTCACCGCGGCTTCTCCCTCCGCCCGGGTCCCCACCGCCGTGCCCCTGACGCGGGGCTGGGCGGTGGAAGTGCCTGTGGACGACGGCGAAGTCCGTGCGGCCGCACTCGGCGCCGGCTACGTCGAGAGGTACCGTGCCGTCACGCTGAGCCTCGGCTGACGGGTCCATCGGACGGTGGATGCTCGGCGGGGGACGCCGCGGTGCGTCTCAGGGAAGCATGGGGTCATGCTGAATCGACTCTTCATCTCCGCCGCCGCCTGGACCGCGCTCGGGCTCGCCTCCGGCCTCTACTGGCGCGAGCTGACCAAGCTCAACGACTTCACCGGGAACACCATGCTCTCCGGAGCGCACACCCATGCCCTCGCCCTCGGCACGCTGATGCTGCTGGTGGTGTTGGCGCTGGCGCGGAGCTTCGCCCTGGCAGAGGGGCCCACGAAGCTGTTCACCGTGCTGTGGAACGTCGCCTTGGGCCTCACCTTCGGCGCCATGGTGGTCAAGGGGACCCTTCAGGTGCTTGAGATCCCGTTCGCCACCTCCCCGATGTGGCCTGGTATCGCCGGGCTGGGGCACATGATGCTGGCGGGGACGTTCGTGTTCCTGTTCGTGATCCTGCGCCGCGCTCTCGTTGCCGCCCCCGCCCCCGCTACCGTGGGGGCGTGACGACGACGACCGACCACCCGCCGCGCTGGTCGGCGTCATGGTGGCTGAGGGTCGGTGTCGCGCTGCTGTTCGTCGGGCTGCTCATGGTGGCCACCGTGCTCGCCTGGAACGGTGGGGGCGGGTGGCCATTGATGCTCCTGGCGGGCGGGCTGCTGACGGTCTTCGTCGCGGGCCTTGCCGTGCATCCCCGGCTGGGGAACGTGGGGAGATCTGTCTGGGTGGGGCTGCTGTTCCTGGCCACGGTCGCCCTCATGGTGCTGTCCCCGGACTTCCTCTGGGTGATCTTCCCGCTGTGGCTGCTGGCCGCCACGGTCCTGCCACTCCTCGCCTCGCTGCTGGTGACGGCCGTGACGCTCGCTGTCGTCGTGACGGTGCTGGCGATGACGGACGGCCACAGCGTGGGCGCGGTGCTGGGGCCGCTCGTCGGGGCCCTGGTGGCGGTTGGGATCGCGCGGGGCGTGCTGCAGTTCGAGCACGAGGCCTCCGAGCATCACCGGCTTCTCGCCGAGGTGTTGCGGGCCGAGGACGAGACCGCCCGGTTGCAGAGGGAGGCGGGGGTGATGGCCGAGCGGCAGCGGCTCGCCCACGACATCCACGACACGCTCGCCCAAGGCTTCTCGTCCATCGTCCTCCTCGCCAGGGCCGCCAACCGGGCAGGTGACTCGGCCGCCTCCGCCCGGCTGGTCGCGGAGATCGAGGCCACCGCCGCGGAGAATCTGGCCGAGTCGCGCAGGGTGGTCATGGCGCTGGCGCCGGAGACCCCCGGTGCGGGTGGGCTGGCCGCGCCGCTGAACAGGCTGACCGCCGAGGTGGCGGGGGCGCTGGGCGCGGAGTGGGCGGTCGCCGTCGATCCTGAGCTGCCCAGGCTGGCCACCCCCATCGAGGTTGCCCTGCTGCGCGGCGCCCAGGGCGCCCTTGCCAACGTGCGGCTGCACTCCGGGGCGCGCCGCGTCAACGTCGAGCTGGCCCGCGCGGGCGACGAGGTGCACCTGGACGTCGTCGACGACGGCGTGGGCTTCGACGTCGCCCGGCCCGTCGTCGCCGGACCCGCGGGTGGGTACGGTCTGCGGGCCCTGCGCGAGCGGTTCGCGGAGCTGGGGGGCGGCGTCGAGGTGGAGTCGGAGCCGGGCGGCACCGCGGTGGCGCTGCGGCTTCCCCTGATCCCCGCGGTGGAGGCCCTGCAATGACCCGCGTGCTGATCGTCGACGATCACCCGGTTGTCCGGTCGGGGCTGCGGGCGCTGCTCGACGGCGCCGACGGGATCCAGGTGGTCGGGGCCGCGGCGTCCGGCGAGGAGGCGCTCGAGGCGGTGACGCGGACCCGTCCCGACGTGGTGCTGTGCGACCTGCGCCTGGGGGCGGGCCTCGACGGCGTGGGCGTCACGTCGGCGCTGCGGGCCATGCCGGGCGGGCCCGCGGTGCTCATCCTCACCACCTACGACAACGACTCGGACATCGCCCGCGCCGTCCTGGCGGGCGCGGCGGGCTACCTGCTGAAGGACGCCGAGCCGGAGGACATCATCGCGGGCATCGCCGACGCGGCGGATGGCCGGCTGGTGCTCTCCCGGGACCTCGAGGGCCGCGTGGTCGAGCGGATGGCCCAAGGTGTGCCCACCCTCAGCGCCCGCGAGATCGACGTGCTGAGGCTCGTGGCCGAGGGAGTGACCAACCGGGAGATCGCCAAGCGGCTGTTCATCTCCGAGGGCACGGTGAAGACCCACCTGGTGCACGCGTTCGCGAAGCTCGGCGCCGAGTCGCGGACTGCGGCGGTCGCCGCCGCCCGCCGGCACGGACTGCTCGTCTAGCTCAGGCGCCCAGGTCGTGCAGGTGGTGCGTCAGGTCGTGGGCGAAGTAGCGGCCCAGGGAGAGGGCCGTGAAGCGCGACCCGTTGCTGCGGAGCCCGGTCCACTCCCACTGGTCGCCCTCGG
Organism: Tessaracoccus yangjingae; assembly: GCF_055326235.1. Lineage (NCBI taxonomy): Bacteria > Bacillati > Actinomycetota > Actinomycetes > Propionibacteriales > Propionibacteriaceae > Tessaracoccus > Tessaracoccus yangjingae. The sequence continues at coordinate 379,795 of NZ_JBUZNN010000002.1, forward strand.
GCTCCGACCAGGCCTTGGCGGCCGCCTCGCCGCGCTCGGCGATGAGGATCCGCGTGGCGTTGGCGTCGGAGAGCCAGTACTCCGCCGCGGCGGCGTCCTGGTCCCAGTCCTCGAACTCCGCGCCCGCGCCGTCGCTGTCGAGGATCAGGCCCAGACGCGCCGTCATCACCTCGCACACGTCGGCGACGTGGCGTCCGTACTCGATGGCCGACCAGGTGCCGGGGTAGGGGCGCTCCTCGGCGCCGCGCTGGTCGACGGCCGCCTGGAAGCGGGCCGAGGCGTCGCGGATGAGGGAGGGAAGGCTCTCGGGCGCCACTGCCTTGGCGTCGAATCCGCATTCGGGACACGGGCGCTCGTTCACCCAGGTCCAGTCCTTGGTGTCCGGCTCGGCGGGCTGCGGCGGGATCGGGGGCGTGCTCATGCGGGCGAGCCTAACCGATCGACTACGCTCTCCCGCGTGATCGTTGCCGCCGCCGATGGCTCTGCCCTGTCCAACCCCGGCCCCGCGGGCTGGGCGTGGTATGTCAGCGACGACATCTGGGCGGCCGGCGGCTGGGACCACGGCACCAACAACATGGGCGAGCTCATGGCGGTGCTGGACCTGCTCCGCTCCACCGCGCACCTCGACGAGCCGCTGCGCATCCTCTGCGACTCGCAGTACGTGATCAACTCCCTGACGAAGTGGCTGCCCAGTTGGAAGCGGAAGGGCTGGAAGAAAGGTGACGGCAAGCCCGTCCTCAACGTCGAGCTGATGAAGGAACTCGACGCGGCGCTCCAGGGTCGCAAGGTCCAGTTCGAGTGGGTTAAGGGCCACGCGGGACACGCGATGAACGAGGCGGCCGACGAGCGCGCCCGCGCCGCCGCCACCGCCTTCCAACGCGGCGAGCCCGTCGCACACGGTCCGGGCTTTCCGGCCACCTCGCGCCCCGTGGGCCGCAGCGACTTCGCAGTCGGTCAGGTGGAGCCCGAACCGGACCTGTTCTCGTTCTCGGCGGCCGAGGAACCCGACGCGCCCAGACCCGTGGCCGGGTCCGCCTCGCCGCGCACCAAAGCCGCCCTGGTGCGGCTCACCCGCGCCGCCGTCGAGGACCCCGCCGCCGCGCCCCTTCACCACGACTTCGTGGCGCACTCCGCCGACGGGGCCCAGACCGGGTCCGTGCCGTGGCAACCCGGCGGTGACGTGGAGTTTCACGGGGTCGACACCCTGGGGGCGGGGTCGACGCTCGTGCGGTGGCAGGGCGACGGGGCGCTCGTCAGCGCGCTCTGGCTGGAGCTCCCGGCCGGCTGGCGGCTCCGCTTCGCCCAGGCGACCAGGATCGGCTGACCCGGCTTTCCGCTTGAGACCTCCCCGCGGGGGCCCGCTGGGTAGAGTCGGCAGGGCCGTACCCGGCCGACCCCCGCCCGGGTGGCAGAAGGGACAGCAGCGTCATGACCACCTACCGCGTGGGCTACTTCGTCGGAAGCCTCTCCTCCACCTCGATCAACAGGACCCTGTCGAAGGCTCTCATCTCCGTGGCGCCGAGGGATCTCGAGTTCAGCGAGATCCGCATCGACAACCTGCCCCTCTACTCGCCCGACTACGACGGCGACTACCCGCAGGAAGGACGCGCGCTCAAGGAGTCGATCGCGGCCGCTCAGGCCATCCTGTTCATCACCCCCGAGTACAACCGGTCCATCCCCGGGGCGCTGAAGAACGCCATCGACTGGGCGTCGCGGCCGTGGGGGCAGAACTCGTTCGACCACATGCCCGCTGCGATCATCGGGGCCTCCATCGGCAACATCGGCACGGCCGTGGCCCAGCAGAGCCTCCGCTCCGTGCTGGCCTTCTGCAACGCCCGGCAGATGACCGCGCCGGAGGCCTACATCAAGCTCGACGGGATCAACGTGACCCCCGACGGCGAGATCACCGACGACGGGCTCAGGGAGGTCCTGGCGAGCTTCATGGCCGAGTTCCGCGAGCACATCCAGCGCGTGCTCACCGTTCTACCGCGTGAATGACACCTGACGCGCGCCGATAGGATGGCGCGCATGAGTCACGTTCTTGCCGCCGTCGCCTGGCCCTACGCCAACGGTCCCCGTCACATCGGTCACGTCTCGGGCTTCGGCGTGCCGTCGGACGTGTTCTCCCGGTACATGCGGATGGCCGGGCACGACGTGCTCATGGTCTCGGGCTCGGACGAGCATGGCACCGCCATCCAGGTGAAGGCGGATGCCGAGGGGCTCACTCCCCGGCAGACCGCCGACAAGTACCACCAGCAGATCGTCGAGGACCTGCAGGGTCTCGGCCTGTCCTACGACCTCTACACCCGCACCACCACCCCCAACCACTACCGGGTGGTGCAGGACCTCTTCACCGCCCTCTACGACAACGGCTATGTCAAGGCCGAGCGGCAGATGGGCGCCATCTCGCCGTCGACCGGCCGGACGCTGCCAGACCGGTTCATCGAGGGCACCTGCCCCATCTGCGGCTACGACAACGCCCGCGGGGACCAGTGCGACCAGTGCGGCAACCAGCTCGACCCGGCGGACCTGATCGACCCGAAGTCCAAGATCAACGGCGAGACCCCGCAGTTCGTCGAGACCGAGCACTTCTTCCTCGATCTGCCCGCCCTCGCGCCGATGCTGGGCCAGTGGATCGACAGCCGCGAGGACTGGCGTCCCAACGTGCTGAAGTTCTCCCACAATCTGCTGGCCGAGATCCGGCCCCGCGCGATCACCCGCGACCTCGACTGGGGCGTGCCGGTGCCCCTCGACGGATGGCGCGACGCGCCCATGAAGCGCATCTACGTCTGGTTCGACGCCGTCATCGGATACCTCTCGGCCTCCGTCGAATGGGCCCGCCGCTCGGGTGACCCGGAGGCGTGGCGCGCCTTCTGGAACTCCACCGCCGCCCGCTCGTACTACTTCATGGGCAAGGACAACATCGTCTTCCACTCGGTGATCTGGCCAGGGATCCTGCTGGGCGCCAACGGGCAGGGCACCAGGGGCGGCGAGGTGCGCCCGTCGCTGGGCGAGCTGCAGCTCCCCACCGAGGTGGTGAGCTCCGAGTTCATGACCATGAAGGGCTCCAAGGTCTCCAGCTCCCGAGGGGCATCGATCTTCGTCGGCGACTTCCTGGCCGAGTTCGGGCCGGACGCGCTGCGCTACTACATCGCGGTGGCCGGGCCGGAGAACCAGGACACGGACTTCACCTGGGAGGAGTTCGTGCGCCGGATCAACTTCGAGCTGGCCAACGAGTGGGGCAACCTGATCAACCGCTCCATCTCGATGGCGCACAAGAACGTCGGCGCAGTGCCGGAGGCAGGTGAGCTGACGGAGGCTGACCTGGCGCTCCTCGACGAGGCACGCACCGCCTTCGACGTGGTGGGCGAGCACATCGCCGCCCGCCGGTTCAAGGCAGGCATCACCGAGGCGATGCGCATCGTGGGGCTGGCCAACAAGTATCTGTCGGACCAGGAGCCATGGAAGCTGAAGGACGACGTCCCCCGCCGCGACACCGTCCTCCACGTGGCCCTCCAGGTGGTCTCGGACTGCAACACGCTGCTCACCCCGTATCTGCCGCACTCGGCCCAGAAGGTGTTCGAGGCTCTTGGCGGCCAGGGCGTGTGGGCGGCGCAGCCCCAGATCGTCGAGGTGACCGACGGGGACCTCACCTACCCCACCCTGCAGGGCGACTACGCGGCGCAGGGCGCAGTGTGGGAGTCGCGGCCGATCGTGGCCGGCACGCCGCTGACGAAGCCTTCGCCGCTGTTCACGAAGCTGGACGAGACTCTGGGCGTCACCGGCCCGAGCTGGGCTCCGATCGCGGGCTGACGCGGCGCACCGCCGCCCGCATGGGCGACGGCGTGAAGCCGGCCGTCAAGGCTTCGAGCCGGAGGGCCGGCTCGGCCCGGTAGAGCGCCACGCCTCGCCGCACCAGCACCAGCGGCGGCTTGCGGCGCTCCTCCAGGTCGCGCAGCAGCCGGCGCACGAAGTTGGTCTCGCGCCGCCTGTCCAGCCACAGCGCCTCGACGGCGATGCCGGCCTCGCGGGCCGCCACGAGGGTCTGCGGGGCGAAGATGCCCTCCGCCACCACCACCTCGGCTCCTGCCAGTTCGACGCGCCGCATCCCGACCCTCCTCGACAGCGAGATGTCGTAGCGCGGCACCTCGGCCTCCCCGTCGTCGAGGAGCCGGCGCAGGGTCGCGACGGCCAACTCGAGGTCCCAGCAGCGCAGGTCGTCCCAGTCCGGGATACCCATCGGTGTGGTGGGGAGCCCGGGGTGGTCGACGTCGAGGTAGAAGTCGTCGAGGGAGAGGGCCACGGCCCCGCCGTCGGCGGTGGCGAGCCGGGTGAGCCGCGACTTGCCGCTGCCGGACGGGCCGGCGACGAGCAGGAGCGTCCGGGTCATTGGAGAAGACTAACGCCCCGGCAGTTGGCGGCTACCAGGAGCCGCCGCCACCGCCGCCGAACCCGCCGCCGCCGGAGAAGCCCGAGAACCCGCTGGATCCGCCCGTCGAGGAGCTCATGCCGTCCATGCGGGCGGCCTGCATGGCGTCCGACATCGAGTGGGTGAGGTTGTTCATGGCGCTGGCGAAGTAGTAGCCGTGCATGAGGTCCGCGCCCACGTACCAGGAGGTGTTGGCCTGGTACAGGCCCTGCGCGCCGAGGTCGGCGAACAGCTTCGACCAGCGGTCCGCGACACCGAACACCATGGCGTAGGGGAGATACTTGCTGAAGATGTCCTCGCCCTCCTCGAACTGGAGGGTCTCCTTCTCCGCCGTCCGCAGGTACAGCTCGAAGCCCTTTGCCTGCGCCAGGTAGGCGGACCCGGTGGCGGTGCGCTTGCGGAACTTGCTCGACATCACGATCAGGCCGATGCCGAAGACCGCCAGCGGGATGCCGATGAGCCCCCAGCCCACGGCGGCCGCGATGAACGTGAGGACCACCCCCGCACCGATGGCCAGCGCGCCCAGCATGATGGGCACCATCTGCGCCGTCGTGGGGTTTCCCTTGAACCAGCCCTTGCTCACCACCGAGGTGTAGAGGCCGTTGCGCGCGTCCGGCAGGACGTCGGCGAACTTCGCCTTGCTCAGCTCCTTCGAGCTGCGCACGCTCTTGCCCTTGAACAGGTCCCCGAGCAGCTTCTCCTCGAAGGGCTCCAGGCGGCCGGCGGGCGCGTGCAGCGCCTCCAGCGTGAAGTCCTTCTTCGACTGCGAGTGGATGCGCAGGTATCCACGCACCGCGAGGTCGACGATGGTGGCCGACACGTCGACGTTGTCCGCCGTGGTGTCCATCAGCGTGCCGATCTCGCCGGGGGTGGCGCCCTTCGGCGGGTGGAACTGCACGGTGACGGGGAACTTCCCGCTGCGCGTGCCGACCCGTTCCTCCTGCCCGGCGAGGGGGGTGAGGCCCGGGGTCAGCCCCAGGTAGACGTCGTCGCGGGCGTGGCGGCGGCGCACCGCGATGAGCCCCACGATGGCGGCGATGAGGCCGGCGCCGGTGACGGCCCCGGTGCCCGCGTTGAGCTCGAACGCGTTGGCCGCGGTGACGCGGCGGGCCTTCTCCTGCGTGACGCCCGGGAAGGTGCCGGCCGGGTACCCGGCCACCACCTGCATCCGGTTGTTGGGGGGCAGGGAGGCCAGCGAGTACGTGGCCGCGTCGCCGGTCTGGGTGGCGTCGCAGGGGGTCTCGGCCGAAGGCCCGTAGAAGCACGCCACCTGCTGCAGCCCGGCGGGGCCGGTGACCTCGACGGTGATGTTCGAGAACCGCGACTCCCACGCGGGCCCGATGACATCCCAGTTGAACTCGTCGAGGCCGCTCACAGGGTGGTCGGTCGCGATGAGGCCGGTCACGTCGTAGGAGAGGGTGTAGTCCTGCGGCGTGGTGTTGAAGATGTTCTCGTTGCCGATCCGCAGCGACAGCATGTCAGAGGCGTTCTCCTGCAGCACCTGGGTGTTTGCGCCGGTGGAGGACGACACGGAGATGTTGGAGTAGCGGAAGACGTAGTTCTCGTCCGGGTTGGCGCCGTCCTCCTGCAGCGTGGGCAGCAGGATGTAGGGGCCGCGGCCCCGGAGCGCGGAGAAGTCCATCGTGAAGTCGATCGTCACGCTGGCGACGCCGTCGGTGGCCAGATCCACGGCCACGTCATACCGGGTGATCGGGGCCGAGTCGTCCGCGGCCGCCGGGAACACCCCCACCCACACGACCGCGAGTGCCAGCAGAAGAGCGAGGAGACCGGAGCGCAGCTTCGTCATGGGTTCCACTGTATCCACTGCCGCCGAACGGTGGCTGAGGATCAGGCGTCCACGCCGAGGGCCTCCGCCATCTCGGACCGCACCGCGGCAAGGCGTTGCGCCGCGACAGCGCGGGCCGCGCGGACGTCGGCTGACTCGTCGACGTCCAGCCGGACCTCCAGGTAGCACTTCAGCTTGGGCTCCGTCCCGGACGGCCGCGCCACGACGTGCACCCGCTCGCCGGTCAGCTCGACGCCGTCCGTGGGCGGGAGCGTCTCCGTGCCGACGGACAGGTCCACCACCGTCACCGGCGCGCCCAGGAGCGCCGACGGCGGGTGGGCGCGTAGGCGGGCCATCGCGTCGGCGATGAGAGACAGGTCCGCGACCCTCACCGACAACTGCGAGGTGGCGGTGAGGCCGTGCTCGCGGGCGATGTCGTCGAGCAGGTCCGCCAGCGTCCGGCCGGCGGCCTTGAGGTCCGCCACGATCCGCAGCACCGTCAGCGCGGCCGTGATGCCGTCCTTGTCCGGCACGGCGCGCGAATCGACGCAGTAGCCGATGGCCTCCTCATAGCCGAAGGCCAAGTCCGGCACCCGGCCGATCCACTTGAAGCCGGTCAGCGTGGTCACGTGCTGACGCCCAGCAGCCGCCGCCATCCGGCCCAGCAGCGTCGACGACACCACCGAGTTGGCGAACGTGCCGGGCACCCCGCGGGCGATCGCGTCGTGGCCCAGGACGGCGCCCAGCTCGTCGCCGGTCAGCATCCGCCAGCGCCCGTCGACCACGGCGGCCACCGCGCATCGGTCAGCGTCGGGGTCGTTGGCGATCACCACGTCCGCGTGCTCCGACTCCGCCAGGGCGAGCGCCAGGTCGATGGCGCCCTTCTCCTCGGGGTTGGGGAACGCGACGGTGGGGAACTCGGGGTTGGGCTCGGCCTGCTGCGACACCTCGACGGGGGCCGGCAGCCCCACGGCCTGCGCCACCCGGCGCACCGTCTTGGCGCCCACGCCGTGCATCGCGGTGTGCACCCAGACCAGGTCCCGGGCGGACTCGTCGGGGTAGAGCGAGGCGGCGCGCTCGACGTAGGCGTCGAGCAGCTCGGCGGTCACGTCGCGGCGGGCGTCTGAGCGGGGGAGCGTGGCCCACCCGTCGGCCGCGACAGCCGCGATCTCCGCCGCGATCTGGGCGTCGGTGGGCGGCACGATCTGGGAGCCGTCGCCGAGGTAGACCTTGTACCCGTTGTCCGCGGGCGGGTTGTGGGAGGCGGTGACCACCACCCCGGCCACGCAGCCGAAGTGCTGGATGCCGAACGCGACGACGGGGGTGGGGATGGGCTCGCCCGTCCAGAGCACCTCGAAGCCCGCCCCGGCCATCACCTCCGCGGTGTCGTGGGCGAACTCGTCCGACTTGTGCCGGGCGTCGTGGCCCACGATCACGCGCCCGCCGGAGTGGCCGTTGGCCGCCAGCCACGCCGCGAACCCCGCGGCCGCCTGGGTGACCACCACCCGGTTCATGCGCGCCGGGCCGGGCCCGATGGGCCCGCGGAGCCCGGCGGTGCCGAACTCCAGCGGCCCCGCGAACGCCTCGGCCAGCTCCGCCAGCGCCGGTTCCCGGATGGTGTGGTCGTTGGCCTGGGCCCGGACGATCAGCTCGTCCAGCCGTCCGGCGGTGTCCGGATCGGGGTCTGTGTCGCGCCAGGCCTGCGCCCGGTCCAGCAGGCCGCTCATCTACAGCTCCCCGACGATCCCGGCGAGGAGCGCCGCGAGCCTGGGCCCGGCGTCGCGGCCGGCCTGCAGCACCTCGGTGTGATCCAGCGCGGTGCCGCTCAGGCCCGCCGCGGCGTTGGTGACCAGCGACAGCCCCAGCACCTCCATGCCCGCCTCTCGAGCCGCCAGGGTCTCCAGCGTGGTCGACATGCCCACAAGGTCGCCCCCGAGGACCCCCGCCATGCGCACCTCGGCCGGCGTCTCGTACTGCGGCCCCTGGAACTGGACGTAGACGCCCTCGGGGAGGGACGGTTCGACGCGGTGCGCCAGGTCCCGCAGCCGGCGGGAGTAGGCCTCGGTCATGTCGATGAAGGTGGCGCCCCGGAGCGGGGTGGCGCCGGTGAGGTTGATGTGGTCCGCGATGAGCACCACCGTGCCGGGCGCCCAGGCCGGGTTCAACCCGCCGCACCCGTTGGTGAGCACGAGCGTGGACGCGCCCCAGGCGGCCGCCGTCCGGACCCCGTGCACCACGGGCTCCACCCTGCGGCCCTCGTAGAAGTGGGTGCGGCCGGTGAACGTGGCCGCGACCTTCCCCGCCGGGGTGCGGATGACCTTCAATTCGCCGCCGTGCCCGCTGACGACCGGCCTGCTGAATCCGGGGACGGCTCCGAGCTCGATGCTGCCGACGGACTCGCCGAGGAGGTCTGCGCCGGAGGACCATCCCGAACCCAGCACCAGCGCCAGATCGATGCGGTCTATGTCGAAGCGGGAGCGGAGAAAGTCTGCGGCCCCGGAGGCCAGCTCGAAGGGTTCACTCACCCGGTCCAGCATAGGCGAGCCCCGATCGGGTCGATGGCGGCTGTGGAAAGATGGGGCCGTGACCAAGGTAGTGATCATCGGTGGCGGACCCGGCGGCTATGAGGCGGCCCTCGTGGCCAACCAGCTCGGTGGTGAGGTCACGCTGATCGAGCGCGACGGGCTCGGCGGTGCAGCGGTGCTGAGCGACTGCGTGCCCTCCAAGACGCTCATCGCCACGGCGGAGGTCATGGTGCGCATCGAGAGCGCCCGCCAGCTCGGCCTGCACATCGCCGCCCCGGACGTGAGCGACGTGGTGCGGGTGGACCTCGGCGAGGTCAACGAGCGGGTGCTCACGCTGGCCCGCGCCCAGTCCGCGGACATCGCGCAGCGGCTGCGTCAGGACGGCGTCCACATCGTCGCCGGGTCCGCCCGGCTCGACGGCCCCACCCGCGTCGTCGCCTCCACGGAGGCCGGCGAACAGGGGTTCGACGCAGACATCGTGCTCGTGGCCACCGGCACCACCCCGCGTGAGCTGCCAGAGGCGCAGTGCGACGGGGAGCGGATCCTCAACTGGAAGCAGGTCTACAACCTCACCGAGGTGCCCGAGCGGCTCATCGTCGTGGGCTCCGGCGTGACCGGGGCGGAGTTCGCCTCGGCCTACGACGGGCTCGGCTGCGACGTGGTGCTGGTGTCCTCGCGCAAGCAGGTGCTCCCTGGCCAGGACCAGGACGCGGCCGCGGTGCTGCAGCGGGCGTTCGAGCGCCGCGGCATGGAGATCATGAGCGAATCGAGGGCCTTCGCGGCCCGCCGCGACGGCGACGGCGTGGTGGTCTCGCTGGAGGACGGCCGCCAGGTGCGCGGCTCGCACTGCCTCATGGCCGTCGGCGCGATCCCCAACTCGGCGGGCCTGGGGCTGGAGGAGGCGGGCGTGGCGCTGACGCCGTCGGGCCACATCACCGTGGACCGCGTCTCGCGCACCAGCGTGCGCAACATCTACGCCGCCGGCGACATCACCGGGGTGTTCGCCCTGGCCTCGGTGGCCGCCATGCAGGGGCGCATCGCCATGTGGCACGCGCTGGGGGACGCGGTCACCCCACTGGACCTCAGGCGCGTCTCGTCCAACGTGTTCACCACCCCGGAGATCGCCACCGTCGGCATCACGCAGGAGCAGGCGGACACCGGCGACGTCCGGGTGGCGTCCGTGCTGCTGCCCCTGGCCTCCAACGCCCGCTCCAAGATGCAGGGCTTCACCGACGGCTTCGTCAAGCTGTTCTGCCTGCCCACCACCGGCATCATCATCGGCGGGGTGGTGGTGGCGCCACGCGCCTCCGAGCTCATCCACGCCGTGTCGATCGCCGTGGCGCAGAAGGTCACGGTGGACGACTTCAGCCAGGCGTTCACGGTCTACCCCTCGATGTCCGGCTCGATCGCGGAGGCCGCCCGCCGGCTGCACAGCCGCGACGGCGCCCTGCTGACCACGTGAGTCAGCCGCGCAGCTCCGGGAACTGGTCGTAGCGGAAGTCGACGATCTCGACGGAGGCGTCGAACTCCCGCGCGCGCAGCACCACGCGGCGCACCTTGCCGCTGATGGTCTTCGGCAGCTCGGCGAACTCCACCCGGCGCACCCTCAGGTACGGCGCCAGGCGCTCCTTGGCGTGCTGCAGGATGGACAGGGCGGTCTCCGCCGTCGGCTCCACCCCGGCCGCCAGCGCGATGTACGCCTTGGGAACGGCCAGCCTGATCGGATCCGGGGACGGCACGATCGCCGCCTCCACCACCGCGGGATGCTCGATGAGCACCGACTCCAGCTCGAACGGCGAGATCTTGTAGTCGGAGGCCTTGAACACGTCGTCGGTGCGCCCCACGTAGGTGAGGTAGCCGTCGTCGTCGACGCTCACCAGGTCGCCCGAGTGGTAGCGACCATCCGCCTGCGCGGTGGGGGCGCCCCCGAGGTAGCCCGACATCAGGTTGTACGGCCACGGCTCCAGAGGCAGCGTGATCTCGCCCTGGCGGGCCGCCTGGCCGGTGTCGGGATCGATGATCTCCACCGCCACGCCGGGCATCACCTTGCCCATGGCCCCCGGCTTCACCGGCTCGCCGGGCGCGTTGCCGACGGTGCACGTGGTCTCGGTCTGCCCGTAGCCGTCGCGGATGGTCAGGCCCCACGCGCGCCGCACCGTCGAGATCACCTCGGGGTTCAGCGGCTCGCCGGCGCCCACGATCTCGCGCAGGGCGGATGGGCGCTCCCCGAGGTTGGCCTGGATCATCATCCGCCACACCGTTGGAGGCGCGCAGAAGGTGGTGACCTTGGCGTCCTCGAGCTCGCGCAGCAGGGCGGCGGCGTCGAACCGCTGATAGGTGTAGCTGAACACCGTGGCCTCGGCGAGCCACGGGGAGAAGAAGCTGGACCAGGCGTGCTTGCCCCAGCCCGGCGAGGAGATGTTGAGGTGGACGTCGCCCGGGCGGACGCCGAGGAAGTACATCGTCGAGAGGTGGCCGACGGGATAGCTGAGCTGGGTGTGGACCACCAGCTTGGGGTCCTTCGTCGTGCCCGAGGTGAAGTAGTAGAGCACGGGGTCCGAGGCGTCGGTGACCACCGGGCGCGGGGCCGCGGGCCACCCGGCGGCGTCGGCGACGGAGCGCCACCGGTCGTGGGCCGCGCCGGTGGTGAGGAACAGCGGCCCCTCGACGGCGTCGAACTTCGCCTCGTCGACGGGGTTGGCGAGCACGGCCCGGACCCCGGCCCGCGGGACGCGGTCCTCGAGGTCGAAGTCCTGCAGCGCCTGGGATGTGGGAAGGATCACCGCGCCCAGTTTCATCACCGCCAGCATCGCCTCCCACAGCTCGATCTGGTTGCCCAGCATCAGCATCACGGCGTCGCCCTTGCCCACCCCCTCGGCGGCGAGCCAGCCGGCGAGCCGGTCCGAGCGGTCCACCAGGTCCGCGTAGCTGTAGCGCTCGTCGCGGTCCTGCTCGTCGCGGATCCAGAGGGCGAGGTCGTCGCGGCCCCGGCCGACGGCGTCGAACCAGTCGATCGCCCAGTTGAAGGGCCCGTTGATCTCGGGCCATTCGAACGACTCCCTGGCCGCGTCCCCGTCGCCCCGGAGGCCGAGCAGAAGGTCACGTGCGGCGCGGATGGCCTCGGTTGCGGTGGACATCAGGCTCCCAACGGTCGCTGAACCTACTGTCGCGTAGGCGCAGGGTCAACCGTAGCGACCCCGTCCCGCGGTGGGGCCCGTGGGCCCTGGACGCGGTGTCCTCAGTCGTCGAGGAGCCCCATGAGGAGCGAGAAACCGCCGATCATCAGCGCGCCGTGCGTGATCTGACGCAGCGCCGGGTCCATGCCGTAGCGGCCGTAGTACCCCTGCGCCCACGGCGCGTACTGCTGGTTCTCCCAGTAGGGCACCTGCCGGGCGCCCATGGGCACGAGGCGGATGGACGGATCCAGGCCCGTCATGACCCGTTGCACGTCCGCCGCGCACGCCGGAACGTCGCGCACCGCGCCGCCGGGAGGGGCCCAGCGCACGTTCTGGGTGGAGGGGCCGTGGGCCGGGTCGAAGAAGCACGGGGGCCGCTTCTCCGGCAGGGGATGCCCGTTGACGCGGGCCTTGACGGAGGCGACGGCGAACCGGCCGTCCTCCAGGATCTCGGCGATGCGGCGGACGTCGGCGTCCGTCTGGGCGCGCTGCAGCTGGTTCTTGGACCCGTCGTAGGCGTCCAGCGCCCGCGTGTAGTCGGCAGCGGCCGCGGCGTCGAGCTCCCGGCCCACCACGTCCAGGTCCAGGTCGCGCAGCTCGCCGCCGAAGGTGGTGATGTCCTCGTCCAGCGCGGCGCGCGCCCCGGGGCTGATCGGGTAGACCGGCTGCTGGTAGGGGTGCGGCTGCGGGTAGCCGGGGTGGGGGAGCGCGTAGGGATCGCTCCAGCGGTTGATCTGCGGGGGCGGGGGTGCTGACCGGCGTGAGGTGATCGAGACGATGATGCTGACCACGACCATCACCATGATCATGGTGAAGAGACCGGAGAACATGTGGCGGATCCTTAAGGCCGGGGCTGTTCACTCAACGATAACCCCGGCCTCAAGCTCAGCTCACTCGGCGTCGACGATCTCGCAGAGCACCTCTCCGGCCGTGACGGCCTGGCCGGCCTCCACCCGCAACCCGACGATGACGCCGTCGCGGTGGGCGTTGAGCGGCTGCTCCATCTTCATGGCCTCGATCACAGCGATGGTCTCGCCCTCGCCCACCTGCTGCCCCTCCTGGACCGCCACCTTGACGATGGTGCCCTGCATGGGGGAGGTGAGCGAGTTGCCCGACGGCGCGGAGACCTTGCTCCCGCCCCGGTCCCGCTTGGTGGGCTTCTTCACGGCCTTCGACGCGGCCGGCCGGGCGCCGAAGCCGCCGGGCAGCTTCACCTCGACGCGCTTGCCGTTGACCTCCACCGTCACGATCTCCGGCTCGGGGACGTCCTCGGCCTCGCCGAGCACCCCCGTGTACGGTGCGATCTCGCCGGTGAACTCCGTCTCGATCCACCGGGTGTGCACGCCGAACGCACCGTCGGGCGCGGTGTAGGCGGGCTCCTCCAGCACCGCCTGATGGAACGGGACGACGGTGGGCATGCCCTCGATCTGGAGTTCGGCCAGAGCCCGGCGCGACCGGGCCAGCGCCTGGTCCCGGTCAGCCCCCGTGACGATCAGCTTGGCCACCAGAGAGTCGAACGCTCCCGGGACCGTCATGCCCACGTGGTATCCCTCGTCGACGCGGACGCCGGGGCCCGAGGGTGCGTGCCACTTGACCAGGGTGCCGGGGGCGGGCATGAAGTTGCGGCCCGCGTCCTCGGCGTTGATCCGGTACTCGATGGAGTGCCCGCGGATCTCCGGGTCCGAGTAGCCCAGCTCCTCGCCCGCCGCGATCCGGAACATCTCGCGGACCAGGTCGATCCTGGTGACCTCCTCGGAGACCGGGTGCTCCACCTGGAGGCGGGTGTTGACCTCGAGGAAGGAGATGGTGCCGTCGAGGGCCACCAGGAACTCGCAGGTGCCGGCGCCGACGTAGCCGGCCTCCTTGAGGATGGCCTTGCTGGAGGAGTACAGGCGCGCCACCTGATCCTCCGTGAGGAACGGCGCCGGTGCCTCCTCGACAAGCTTCTGGTGCCGGCGCTGCAGGGAGCAGTCGCGGGTGGAGACCACCACGACGTTGCCGTGTGAATCAGCCAGGCACTGCGTCTCGACGTGGCGGGGCTTGTCCAGGTAGCGCTCCACGAAGCACTCGCCGCGCCCGAAGGCGGTGACGGCCTCGCGGGTTGCGGACTCGAACATCTCCTCGACCTCGTCCATGGTGCGGGCCACCTTGAGACCGCGGCCCCCACCGCCGAAGGCGGCCTTGATCGCGATGGGCAGGCCGTGCTCGCTGGCGAAGGCGACCACCTCGTCGGCGCCCGCCACCGGGTCTGCCGTGCCCGGCACCAGCGGGGCGCCGACCTTCTGCGCGATGTGGCGGGCCTTCACCTTGTCGCCCAGAGCCTCGATGGCCGCCGGCGGCGGACCGATCCAGATGAGGCCGGCGTCCATGACGGCCTGCGCGAAGTGCGCGTTCTCGGCGAGGAACCCGTAACCGGGGTGCACGGCGTTCGCGCCCGATCGGGCCGCGACGTCCAGCAGCTTGGGGATGTTCAGATAGGTGTCCGCCGGGGTGGCGCCGTTCAGGGCGAAGGCCTCGTCGGCCAGCTTGACGAACAGCGACTCGGAATCGGAGTCCGCGTAGACGGCCACGGATTCGATGCCCGAGTCCCGGGCGGCGCGGATCACGCGGACGGCGATCTCGCCTCGATTAGCGATCAGAACCTTGGAGACGGCGACGTTGCCCACTCTGTTCCTCCTGTATTCGGCTTTGGCTCGGAGTCTATCCAGGTGCGCCGTGCAACTTTGTCCTGCGTCCACTCCCTGTGACACTTTCCACCATGGCCACACCTCCCTTCATCGCAGAGCTTCGCCGGCATGTCGGGCACGCCCCGTTGTGGCTCATGGGCGCCAACGTGCTCGTCGTGCGCGACGGTGAGGTGCTGCTCGTGCGCCGCTCCGACACCGGGGAGTGGGCGCCGATCGGCGGGATCGTGGACCCCGGGGAGAACCCGGCCGAGACCGCGGCGCGCGAGGCGCTGGAGGAGGCGGGCGTCCGCATCGAGGTGGAGCGCCTGCTCTGGCTGGTGGTCAACGAGCCCATCACCTACCCCAACGGCGACGTGTGCCAGTTCCTGGACCATGGGTTCCGCGCCCGGTGGATCGACGGCGAGGCGCGCGTGGCCGACGACGAGTCCACCGATGTGAAGTGGTTCCCGGTCGACGACCTCCCAGAGCCGCGGCGCGGCCGCCTGGACGCCATGGTGGCCCTGGCTCTGGCCGACCCGCGCGACGTGGCCCTGACCCTGTCGGGGTCGGGCTAGCGGTCCCGAAGGGCCTGGAACCAGGACCTGGCCATCTCGTCGGAGGCGTCCCGCTTCACGGGCGGCAGCAGGGCCGTCTCCTTGGAGGACTCCTCGAGCGCCTTCTCCGCCTCGTACTCGCTGACCATCTGCTCGACGAGTTCCTCTCGCTCCTCGATGGGCGGCGCCGGCGTGGTCTCCGGCTCGAGCCTGGTGCGGGGGAGCGCGTAGAGCGCGTGCCGCTGGACCCAGGCGATGAGCTCCTCGCGGACGTGGCAGCGCAGGTCCCACAGGTCGCCCGAGGTGGCGGCCGACACGACGGCGAACAGGCGCACCGGCCCACCGGTGGCGTCTGTCACCTGGAGGCTGACCTCCTTCCTGTCCCACAGCGGGCTGGCCTCGACGATGCGGTGGAGCTCCACCCGCATGGCCTCCACGGGCACGAGCCAGTCAAGGTCCAGCTCGACGGTGCCGAACAGGTGCGCCTGTCCGCGGGTCCAGTTCTGGAAGGCCTGCGTGGTGAACGAGGTGCTGGGCACGATCCAGCGCCGCTGGTCCCACGTGCCCACCACCACGTAGGTCAGCGTGATCTCCTCGACCGTGCCCATCTCGTCGTCGAAGACCACCAGGTCTCCCACGCGCAGCGCGTCGCTGAAGGCCAGCTGCATCCCGGCGAACACGTTCGACAGAGTGGACTGCGCGGCCAGGCCGGCGACGATGGAGAGCAGACCGGCGGAGGCGAACAGCGACGCGCCCAGCGTGCGCAGGGCGGGGAAGGTGAACAGCGCCCAACCCAGTGCGATGGTCCAGACCACCGCGATCAGCACCCGGGCCACCACCTGCATCTGGGTGCGCACGCGGCGGAAGCGCGAGGTGTCGGTGCCCTCCTCCTCACGCGCGCCTGCGACGATGCCGTCCTCCACCGCCTTGATCACGCCGGTGCCCAGGTAGGCGCCGGCAAGGATGATCACGATGAGGAAGCCCTGCATGAAGAGCGGCCGCCACGACGGTTCGGGGTCAGCCGTCGCCATCGCCACCCCGAGGCCCGTTCCGCCGAGCGTGAAGAGCAGCCGCTGGGGCACCTTGAGGCGCCGCGACACGAAGGCGAGGCCCCTCCTGCGGCGCACGATGAAGCTCATGACCACCGAGATGGTGATCGAGAGCGCCGTGCCCGCCAGGAATCCCGCCACGGCGTACGCCACCAGGGTCAGCAGTTCCATGGCCTCAGCCTAGGACGATCTGTCCGTGCGGAGGCTGAGCGCCGACAGGTCCCCGGTGATGGTGAAGGCGCCGTCGTGGACGGCGGACTCGAACAGCATGGAGCCGTTGGCGTCGGCCGTGATCGTGAAGCCCATGGCTGGCAGGTTGCGGCGCAGGTAGGCGGCCACCTCGTCGCCGGCTGGGGCGGTCAGCACGACGGTCACGTTGTTGGCGCTGTCCACCTCCTGCTCGATGTCGGCGCCGCGCGGGATCGAGAAGCCGGGCGGGGCATTGAGGAAGCCCAGGTCCGAGAGCAGCACCCCGTCGGCTGGAGCCTCCGTGGGGGCGCTGACGGTGACCGACGGCGCAGGCGTGGAGTCAGGGGCCGAGGAGCAGCCGGCCACCGCGAGGAGGGCGACGAGGGCCAGGGTGATGCGCTGCACGGGACAACTCTACTGACGAGACGCTCAGCGCCAGAGCGACTGCCAGGGCACGCCTGCGTCGATGACCATCTGCCGGAACAACGGCAGCGACACCCCGACGACGTTGTACGGGTCCCCCTCGACCGCCGTGACATAGGCGCCGCCTCGCCCGTCGATGGTGAACCCGCCCGCCACGCGCTGGGGTTCGCCGGTGGCGGCGTAGGCCTCGATCTCGTCGTCGGGCAGGTCCGCGAATCTGACCACGGTGGACCCCACACGCGTCGAGCGTGTCTCCGCGCCGCCCTGCCGGACCGCGACGAAGTGGCCGGTGTGCAGGAGGCCCTCCCGGCCGCGCATCCGCCGCCACCGCTCGATGGCGGCCTCCTTGGAGCCCGGCTTGCCGTGCGAGCGGCCCTCGAATTCGAGCACCGAATCGCAGGCCAGGAGCACGAAGTCTCCCGTCAGTTGCGGCAGCACCGCGGTGCCCTTGAACTCGGCGAGCCGGGCGGCGAGCCGGGTGGGTACCGGGTCCTGCACCTGGCGCTCGTCGAAGCCGGAGACGATCACCTCCGGGTCCAGCCCGGCGCGCCGCAGCACGGCGAGCCGGGCCGGTGACTTGGAGGCGAGGATCAGCCGCATGTCACATCCGGTGATAGGTCCGCCACGCCTCCCGCCCACCGACGAGCGGCGAGCGGACGGTGCGGTAGTAGGACTTCCACCCGCCGGCCAGCGGCCGGTCGTCGGGGGAGCGCAGTTGTTCCGGGCCGGCGGAGGCGTGGACCACCGCGATGACGGCGGCCACCTCCTCCTCCGTGAGGTGGGCGCCGCTCAGCGTGATCGGCCCGGTCATAGCGGGATGTTCCCGTGCTTCTTCGGCGGCAGCGCCTCGCGCTTGGAGCGCAGCAGGCGCAGGGCCCGGATCACCTGGGCTCGGGTCTCGTGCGGGTAGATCACCTGGTCGACGTAGCCGCGGTCCGCCGCCACGTACGGGTTGGTGAGCTCGTCGTCGTACTCCTGGATCAGCCGGGCGCGTTCGGTGTCCGGATCCTCGGCCGCGGCGATCTGCTTGCGGTAGAGGATGTTGACCGCACCCTGCCCGCCCATGACCGCGATCTGCGCGGTGGGCCAGGCCAGGTTGATGTCGGCACCAAGGTGCTTGGAGCCCATCACCACGTACGCGCCGCCGTACGCCTTGCGCGTGATCACGGTGAGCAGCGGCACGGTGGCCTCGGCGTAGGCGTAGATCAGCTTGGCGCCGCGCCGGATGATGCCCTGATGCTCCTGGCCGACGCCGGGCAGGAAGCCGGGCACGTCGACGAAGGTGAGCACGGGGATGTTGAACGCGTCGCAGGTGCGGACGAACCGGGCGGCCTTCTCCGCCGAGTCGATGTCCAGGCAGCCCGCGAACACCGTGGGCTGGTTTGCGACGATGCCGATGGACCGGCCCTCGATCCGGCCGAAGCCCACGATGATCGAGCCGGCGAACAGGGGCATCACCTCGAGGAACTCGTCGTCGTCGAGGACGTTGCGGATGACCTCTCGCATGTCGTAGGGCTGGTTGGCGGCGTCTGGGACCAGCAGGTCCAGCTCGCGGTCGTGGTCCGTGATGGTGAGGTCCACCTCCTCGTCGTCGAAGAGCGGCGGGTCCTCCAGGTTGTTCTGCGGTAGGTAGGTGAGCAGTTCGCGGACGTATTCGATGGCGTCGTTCTCGTCAGCGGCGAGGTAGTGGGCGTTTCCGGACTTGGTGTTGTGGGTGCGGCCGCCGCCGAGCTCCTCCATGGAGACGTCTTCGCCGGTGACCGTCTTGATCACCTCCGGGCCGGTGATGAACATCTGGGAGGTCTTGTCCACCATGACGACGAAGTCCGTCAGGGCGGGCCCGTAGACGTGGCCACCCGCGGCCGCGCCCATGATGAGCGAGATCTGCGGGATCACGCCCGAGGCGCGCGTGTTGCGCTTGAAGATCTCGCCGTAGAGCGCGAGCGAGACCACCCCTTCCTGGATCCGGGCCCCGCCGCCCTCGTTGATGCCGATGATCGGCACCCCCGTCTTGAGGGCGAAGTCCTGGATCTTCACGATTTTCTCGCCGTACACCTGGCCGAGCGCGCCACCGAAGATGGTGACGTCCTGGCTGAACACGCACACCGGGCGGCCGTGGATGGACCCGGTGCCGGTGATGACGCCGTCGCCGAACGGACGCCGTGCGTCCATCCCGAAGGCGGTGGTGCGGTGACGTGAGAACTGGTCGAACTCGGCGAAGCTTCCTTCGTCGAGGAGGGCCATGATCCGCTCTCGGGCGGTCATCTTCCCCTTGGCATGCTGCTTCTCCACCGCTTCGGCCGAACCCGCGTGCACAGCTTCATCGATGCGCACTCCGAGATTCGCGATCCGACCGGCAGTGGTGTGGATGTCGATCTCCATGGGGTCACCATAGCGGCGCGACAGGCCACTCCCCGGGCCCGCTCAGATTGTGGGGTGGCTTGGCTCGACGGTCCTCGGCGCGGAGCGTCGACCGATCAGCGAGGCGACCGCCAGGGCCACCGTGAGCAGCATGCTCAGCATCATCGCCGGGATCGTCACGCCGGCGATCGTCACATGCGGGCCGTGCTCCCAGATGTCCGCGGTATCGAGGTTGACCCACCCGTCCTCGGCGAGCCGGAGAACGGCCACGGCCAGCTCGCCGGCGTGGCCGAGCACGGCGACCGGCACGCTGACCGAGAGGAGCGTCAGGATCCACCGCGACGCCTTTCCGGGGGCCTCGCGCCTCATCCTCCACGCGAGGAGGGAGGCGGGGATGAGCAGGGCCAGCGCCAGGATGTGGGAGGCGATGTGCAGGGCGCTCGTGTCCCCCTGGGCGGCGAACACGAAGATCGACAGGAACGGTGCCCACACTAGGGCCAGCAGGGTGAGGGGGCGGGACATGCGAGTCTCCTTCTCGGGCCGATGGCGGTGCCTTCGACCGTAGGAGCGGCGGCCTGGAGCCGCATCGGCCCTTTCGCCTAAGTGGGGTTCGGAAGGCCGATCGTCACGCCGTCGACGCGGTGACGGACTCCCGGTAGACGTTGCCCGCCTGGACGCGCCGATTGTGGTGCGCGCCCTGAGGGAGGTCGAGCTTCACGAACACCGACCGCAGGTGGGCGTCCACCGTGCGCTCGGACAGGACGAGCCTGGCGGCGATGCCGGCGTTGGAGAGTCCCTCCGCCAGCAACTCCAGGACCTCCCGCTCGCGGGCCGTGAGCATCGACAGCCCGCCGGGTGCGGCGGGAGGGGCGGGCGCGTCCACCGGTTCTGCGTCCCGGTCGGGCGCCTCGGCTGTCGTCGTCGGCTCCGCCGGTTCGACCGCAAGCGCCCGGACGCTCCCCGCCACGACGATGGCGAACGCCGCATACATCCCGACGAGGACCACCGCTCCCCCCAGCACGGACGCGCCGCCCAGCGCGCCGCAGACGAGGACGAGGAGAGTTCCGGTGAGGGCCGAGCCGGCGACCAGGGCCAGGCGGCGGGCCGCCGCCACGTCGGGCGCGCTCCGCCAGGTGGCGAGCAGGGCTGCCGACGGGCCGACAAGCACCGTGGCCAGGTAGGCGACGTTGAGCGCCATCCCCACCTGCTCGCCGATCGACGACGGCATCAGCGCAGACGCGGCCAGCGGTGCGAAGTCGTCGAAGAACAGCGCAAAGGAGACGGCGGCGCCCACCGCCAGGGCGACGACGGCCACGAGGAGTGTTCGTCCTGTGCCGCGACCGAGGTAGCGGACGCTGAGCAGCGGCACCACGGAGAATGCGCCGATGAGCGGGAGGTGGCCGATTCCGGCGATGACGGCCGCCGCCCAGGCGATCGCCGAGTCCGGGGACACGGACGAGGCGAGGCCGGCGAGCGCCCACAGACCCGGATAGGCGGCAGCCATGACGGCGAGGGCGCTGAGGACGGTGCGGAGGCCCCGCCAGCCCCGCCCGAGGCCCGCGATCACGATGGAGACGACCGCCGTCGACGCGACCATGGCCAGCAGGACCGGCCACGTCGTGGCCGGTAACGTCGCGGGCTCGGCCCCGGTGACCAGGCACACGGCCACCGATGCCAGCGCGACGGCCGCGACCATCACCCTCACGGCGGTGTATAGCGAGGTCATGACCGCGGCCTCCCGTGCTTGTGGCCAGTGTGTCCAGGGTGATCGCCACGGTGTCACACCTGCCGGTCCGGCGTCCAGCCCCCTGCGCCTGCCGGTAGAGGTGCCCGCCCTCCACGCGGTGGGGCTGGCTACGATGTGGCGGTGACGTCCAGCCTTCCCGACGCGGGCCGCATTGCCGCGATCCTCCCCGCCGCGACACTCTGGCGCTCCGTCGAGGTGATCGGGTCCACCGGATCCACCAACGCCGATCTCGCGGCCCGCGCCCGTGCCGGCGCGACGGAGGGCATGGCCCTGGTCTCGATGGAGCAGACCGCGGGCCGGGGAAGGCTCGACCGGCAGTGGGTGAGCCCGCCGGGCACCTCGATCTCGATGTCGGTGCTGCTCACCCCGCAGCCCGAGTTCCCCCAGTGGGGCTGGCTCTCCCTCCTCGCGGGCATGGCGGTGTCGTCGGCCATCGGAGAGCTTGCCGGGGGAGGGGCGGACGTGTCGCTCAAGTGGCCCAACGACGTCCTCATCCGCGGGCGCAAGGTTTGCGGCATCCTGTCCGAGCGCATCGAGCAGCCCGACGGGGCCCGCGCGGTCGTCGGCATCGGCATCAACGTGGACCTGGCGGAGGACCAGCTGCCGGTGCCCACCGCGACATCCCTCGCCCTCGAGGGCCTGCCCACCGATCAGAGCCGCATCGTGGCCGGGGTGCTCGGCCACTTCGAGCGGGTCTACCGCTCCTGGCAGCTGCGCGGCAACCTGCGCGCCGAATACGAGGCCCGGTGCGCCTCCGTCGGGGCGCCGCTGACGGTGATTCTCGACGGCGACCGTCGCGTCTCCGGGACAGGCAGAGGGGTCGACGAGTGGGGCCGGCTGCAGGTCACCACCGCCACCGGCATCGAGACGTTCGCCGTCGGCGACGTCGTCCACGCGAAGCTGAGCTGATTCGTCGGCGCCACGTGCCACACTGGGCGCCATGGCAATCGACAAGGACCAGCTCGGTCGCGGCGAGGTGGTCGTCGCCTCCATGCACACCCACGTCAAGGCGCTGATCGGCCCCGCCCTGATCCTCATCCTCCTGGGCGCCGGCGTGGGCGTCGCCTTCGCCCTGCTGCCGCCCGAGTGGCAGCCCTGGGGGCCGTTGGCGGTCGCCGGGCTGGCCCTGGTGCTCGTCCTGTTCCTGGTGCTGATCCCGTTCCTGCGGTGGGTCACCTCCAGCTACACCATCACGGACCGCCGGATCATCACGCGCCGGGGCATCATCAACCGGCTCGGCCACGACCTGCCGCTGCGCCGCATCAACAACGTCAACTACGAGCGCTCGCTGACGGACCGGATGCTCGGCTGCGGCACGCTCATCCTGGAGACCGCGGCCGGCGAGCCGCTGCGCCTGCCGGACGTGCCGGACGTGGAGCGCGTGCACGTCACCATCACCGAACTGCTGTTCAGCGAGCAGGACGACGGCCAGGAGTAGCGCCTTGGGTATGCTGCCCCGGTGACTCGTCGCTACGCAGTGGCCATCGCCGGCGGTGGGCAGCTGGCCCGCATGATGCACCAGGCCGCCATCCCGCTCGGCATCGACGTCCACCTCCTCGCGGAGGGGCCGGACGTGTCCGCCGCCCAGGTGGTCCGCGGCGCCGTGGTGGGCGACTACCGCAGCCTCGACACCCTGATGTCCTTCACCGACGGCGTGGACGTGCTCACCTTCGACCACGAGCACGTGCCCACCCGGCATCTGGCCGAGGTCTCCCGCAAGGTGGCCGTCCGGCCCGGGCCGGACGCGCTGGTCTACGCGCAGGACAAGGCGCTCATGCGCGAGAAGATGGCCGAGCTCGGGGTGGCCTGCCCCGCGTTCGCGGTGTGCGACACGGTCAACGAGCTGGCCGCCTTCGGTGAGCGGCAGGGTTGGCCCATCATCGCCAAGACCTCCCGCGGCGGCTACGACGGCAAGGGGGTGTGGAAGCTGGACGACGACACCCAGGCCGACGTCCCCTTCGAGGGCATCGCGCACACCTCCGCAGGGGAACGGGTGCGCATCGTCGCGGAGGAGTTCGTCGACTTCGCCCGCGAGCTGTCGGCCATCGTCGTGCGCTCACCGTCGGGCCAGGTGGTGGCCTACCCCATCAGCGAGACCGTCCAGACGGACGGCATCTGCGTGGAGACCTTCACCCCGGCTCCGGGGCTGGACCCAGACCGCGCGGCCGGGCTGCAGCAGATGGCCATCCGGATCGCCACCGAGCTCGGGGTGGTCGGCGTGCTGGCCGTGGAGCTGATGGAGGCCCGAGACGGCCGGATCGTGGTCAACGAGGTGGCCATGCGCCCCCACAACACCGGCCACTGGACCATCGACGGCGCCCGCACGAGCCAGTTCGAGAACCACATCCGCGCCGTCCTCGACCTGCCGCTCGGCTCCCCGGACCTGCGCGACGACGTGGTCGTGATGACCAACATCCTCGGCGGCGCCGAGGAGGACCTCACCGGCGCCCTCATGCATGTCTTCGCCCGGGACCGCGAGATCCGCGTGCACCTCTACGGCAAGGAGGTGAAGGCCGGCCGCAAGGTTGGCCACGTCACCGCCCTCGGCACCAGCCTCGACGACGTCCGCCGCCGCGCCCACCACGCGGCCGGCTACCTGATGGGAGACCCGAATGCCTGAACCCCTCGTTTCGATCGTCATGGGGTCGGACTCCGACTGGCCCACCATGTCGGCGGCGGCCGACGCGCTGGCCGAGTTCGGCGTGCCGTTCGAGGCCGACGTGGTCTCCGCGCACCGCATGCCCGAGGACATGGTGACCTTCGGACGCGAGGCCCACTCCCGAGGCGTCAAGGTGATCATCGCCGGCGCAGGCGGGGCGGCCCACCTGCCCGGCATGCTCGCCGCGCTCACCCCGCTGCCCGTCATCGGCGTGCCCGTGGCGCTGAAGTACCTCGACGGCATGGACTCGCTGCTGTCGATCGTGCAGATGCCCGCGGGCGTCCCGGTGGCGACGGTGGCCATCGGCAACGCCCGCAACGCCGGCCTGCTCGCGGTGCGGATCCTGGCCGCCTCGGACGAGGCGCTGACGGAGCGGATGCTGGACTTCCAGGAGTCCCTGCGCGACGCCGCCCGCGCCAAGGGCGCCGTCGTCCGCGAGGCGTCGGGCCAGCAGGCGTAGCCCACCCCAGTCCACGGTGTGTGGACCCTGTGTGTGATGTCTCAGGACATCGCTGACGGTTGGTGGGCGGGACGAGCCCGAGATGTTCACCCCGATCCCGCGCGGCGAGCCGGCGGTCTCCTAGGACCCGAGCCCGGTGGTGTCGCCGGCCGCGAGGGCGGCGAACACCCCGGCCGCCGCGTCGTCGTCCCAGCGCACGATCGAGCCGACCCCGCTCACGTTGCCCGTGCCGGCGACCGGAACCGTCATGCTGATCCCGCTGCCGGTCGTGGCGGCGACGAAGCCCGCGGCCACGGCCGCCATGTCCAGCAGGCCCGTGTCCTCGCCGCGACCCAGGGACTGGGCGGCGGCCATGTTGAGCCGCCAGTAGCGCACCGGGTTGAGCACGGTGAGCGGATGGATCACCTCGCGGGCCATCGCGCCCATCACCTCCCGCTGGCGCTCGATGCGGCCGAGGTCGCCTCGTGGGTCGCCCTTGCGCATGCGGACGTAGCCGAGCGCCGTCGTGCCGTCCACCGTCTGGCACCCGGCCGACATGGTGAGGTGCGAGTCGCGGTCGTCGATGTCGAACGTGGGGCACACCTCGATGCCGCCGATGGCGTCCACCACGTCGACGACGCCGTCGAAGCCCACCTCGAGGTAGCCGTCGATCCGGATCCCGGTGTTGGCCTCAACCGTCTCGACGAGCAGAGGAGCGCCCCCGAACGCGAAGGCGGCGTTGAGCCGGTTGTCGGAGCGCCCGGGGATCGAGACCAGCGAGTCCCGGGGGAGGGAGAGTAGCACCGGGTCCCCGACGGTTGGGCGGTGCATCAGCATCATGGTGTCCGTCCGCGCCCCGGCCACGCCCGGGCGGGCGTCCGAGCCCACGAGCAGCACGGTGGTGCCCGGCTGGTCCGCCGGACGCTCCCCGGCGGGGGTGGCGTCCACGCGGGTGCCGATGCTCCACGCGATCAAGGGTGTGGCGACGAGGAACACCAGCCACAGCGCCAGCAGGGTGCCGACGAACCGGCGGACCGGCCGCCGGCGGCGGGTCCGCCGCCGGGTGGCCCTCGGCGTGACGGGCGGCGGGGGAGGCGGGGCGCTGGGACGGGCCGCGGCGGACGGGCGCGCCGCCGGCCGGTCCGGCGCGGGGAAGGCGGGCATGACCGCCGTCGGCTCCGGCTGGTCCGGCTGCTCCTGCCGGTACAACCAGTCCATGTCCCCGTCGCGTTGAGCCACCCGTGAGCCTCCTAGTCCGCCGGCCAGGATACCCGCGCCCCGGCGTGGCAGATTTTGCCGGGCGCAGTGCGGGCGCGAAACTGGGCGCAGCACAGCCAGGAGGAGACCACGTGACCGCATCGCAGCCCACCGAGGCGCAGAGCGTCCAGGCGCGTCGCGCCCTCGGCTTCGTCGTCATGTCGGCGCTGCTGCCCGGCTCGGTGCAGCGCTTCGCCGGGAACCACAGTGTGGGCCGCCTCGCGTCGCGGGTCTACGGCGCCGCCGCGCTGCTGGGGCTGCTGGTGGTGCTGGGCCTGTGGCTGTGGCGTGGCCCCACCGTCGGGGTCCTGCTCACCCCCTGGGTGGCCACCGTCGTGCGGTTCGCACTCTGGGTGCTCTTCGCCGGCTGGGTCCTCCTCCTGCTGGACTCCTGGCGGCTCGCCCGTCCGCTCCGCCTGCCGCGGCGTCCCCGCCTGGTGCTCACCATCACCTCGCTGGTCATGGTGCTCGCCGTGGGCGCCGTCACCACCGCGGCGGCCAACGCCCTGGTGGCGGCGCGCAACGTGGGCGAGGTCTTCGGTGGGGGCGGCGAGTCCGAGGTGAAGGACGGCCGCTACAACATCCTCCTGCTCGGGGCGGATTCGGAGGCAGACCGCGAGGGCCTGAGGCCTGACTCCATCAACGTGGCGTCCATCGACGCACAGACCGGCCGGACCGTGCTGTTCGGCCTGCCGCGCAACCTGCAGAAGGTCCGGTTCCCGGACTCCTCGCCGCTGGACGATCTCTACCCGGACGGCTACGTCTGCGACGAGGGCGCCTGCATGCTCAACGGCATCTGGACCCTCGGCGAGGAGCACGCCGACCTGTATCCGGATGGGCAGGCCGGCCTCACCGCGATGATGGAGGCGGTCGAGGAGACCCTCGGGCTGGAGCTCAACTACTACGCGCTGGTCGACATGCACGGCTTCAGCGCCCTCATCGACGCCATGGGCGGCATCCGGCTGGACATCGCCAAGCCCATCCCCATCGGCGGTGGCGGTTCGAAGATCAGCGGCTACATCGAGCCCGGCGAGGACGTACTGCTCGACGGCTACCACGCCCTGTGGTTCGCCCGCTCCCGCGCCGAGTCCAGCGACTACGAGCGCATGGTGCGCCAGAAGTGCGTGATGTCGGCGATGGTCCAGCAGCTCGATCCCGCCACGGTGGCCACCAAGTTCGTGGAGCTCAGCGAGGCCGGCGGGGACCTGCTCAAGACCGACGTCGGCACCGGCGCGATCGCCGACCTGGCCGACCTCGCCCTGAAGGCGCGCGAGCAGAAGATCACCTCGGTGAACTTCGCGCCGCCGCTCATCGTCTCCGCCGACCCGGACTTCGACCTGATCCGCGCCACCGTCGACGAGAAGCTCTCCGAACAGCCCACCCAGGAGCCCGCGGCCTCGTCCGCGCCGGCCTCCGTCGAGCCATCGGGGGACGCCCCGGACGCCGTGTCGTCGCCCTCGCCCGAGCCCTCGGCCGGCGAACCCTACACCGAGACCCCCGATCTGGAAGCTGTTTGCTCTGTCAGCTAGGTTGTCCCCGGAGAGAGGAGATCCGGTGCAGCCTGTCAGCGTGGTGATGCCCATCCGCAACGAGGAGAAGCATCTGCGCGCCGCCGTCGGACGCGTGCTGGATCAGCACTACCCGGGCGAGCTGGAGATCGTGCTCGCGGTGGCGCCCAGCGAGGACCGAACGCGTCAGATCGCCGACGAGCTGGCCGCCGCGGACCCGCGGATCGTCGTGCTCGACAACCCCACCGGTTTCACGCCCGCCGGCCTCAACATCGCCATCGGCCACGCCTCCCACGACGTCATCGTGCGCGTCGACGGGCACGGTGAGCTGAGCCCCGGATACATCGCCACCGCAGTCCGTCTCCTTGAGGAGACGGGGGCCGCCAACGTCGGCGGGCTCATGGACGCGCAGGGCACCTCACCGCTCTCGGAGGCCATCGCGGCCGCCTACAACTCCCGCCTGGGCCTGGGCGGCGGCGGCTTCCACCTGGCCGACACCCCCGCCGGGCCCGCCGACACCGTGTTCCTGGGAGTGTTCCGCAAGGCCAGGCTCCAGGAGGTCGGGGCCTACGACGAGACCCTCCACCGCGCCCAGGACTGGGAGCTCAACTACCGGCTGCGCCGCGCCGGCCATCTCGTCTACTTCACGCCTGACCTGCGCGTGGTCTACCACCCCCGCGACAGCTGGCGCGCGCTCGCCCGTCAGTTCTTCACCACCGGCCAGTGGCGCCGCGAGGTGGCCCGCCGCCACCCCGACACGCTGTCCCTGCGCTACCTGGCCCCGCCGCTGACCGTGCTGGGCCTCGGCGGCGGGCTGCTGGGCGGCCTGCTCGGGTTGGTGCTGCGCAGCAACCTCCTCACCGCGCTCCTGATCGCCCCGGCCGTCTACGCCGCGTTCCTCGTGGCGGCGACGGCGAGCGTCCGCTCACTCTCCCCGGCCGCGCGGCTCAGGTTCCCCGTGGTGCTGGCCGTCATGCATCTCTACTGGGGGGCCGGGTTCGTTCGCGGCCTGCCGCAGTGACCGCGGGGCCCGCCGAGACCGCCAGCGGTCTGCTCCTGCAGGCCCAGCGGTTGGCGGACCGGGTGCGCGAGGAGGCCGAGGCCGACGTGGCCCGCTCGCGTCAGGAGTTGGCGGGGCTGCTCCGCCAGCGCGACGAGGCCGCCGGGGAGCTGGACTTCGCCCGGCACCGGCTCGACGAGGCCCGCGCGGACGCCCAGCGGACGCTGACCGAGGCCGCGGACCAGGCCGGCCGGATCACCGACTCCGCGCAGCGCGCCGCCGACGAACTCATCGCCGACGCCCGCGCCGAGGCAGAGGGCGTGCTCGAAGAGGCCAGGCGGCAGGCGGGCGCCCTCGTGGCCGACGCCGAGGCCGAGGCCGGACGCGCGCGGCACGAGGCGGAGCGTGAACGCGCCGAGCAGGTGTCGCGGCTGGAGCAGGAACGTGAGGAGGCGGAGCGTGGCGCCGCCGCCGTCGTCGCGGCCGCAGCCGCCGAGGCGGAGCACATCCGCTCCGAAGCGGCCGAGGAGGCGCGGCGCGCCGAGGCGGAGTCCGACGCGCACCTCCGGGCCGCGCGGGACGAGGCCGACCGGCTCCGCGCGGAAGCCGTGGCCGAGATCGAGTCCCAGCGCGAGGCGGCCACCGCCCAGGCGGCCCGCCTCATCGACGACGCCGAGAGCCGCTCGCAGGCGCAGCTGGCGGACGCCGCGGCCGAGCTGTCCTGGACGCGCACGACGGTGGCGGCCCTGCTCGACGGCGCACGGGCGGACATCGCGCGCACCACCCGCGACGCCCACCTCGACAACGCCACCCGCGCGAAGGAGCTCAGGGCCAAGCTGGCCGGCACCACCGCCCGCGCCGTCGAGGTGGCCAGGCAGCGGACCCGCGCGGCGGAGGTCGACGCGGCGGACGTCCGCGCCAGGGCGGACGCCGAGCTGCGCGCGGCCGCCGACCACGCGGCCCGGTCCCAGGCGGAGGCGGAGGCCCGGGCGGCAGACACCCTGGAGCGGGCACGGCGCGAGGCGGAGGCCATCGTGCGCCGCGCCGAGGAGCGCACCACGGAGGCGGAGGCCAACGCCGCCCTCGTCCGCGACACCCTGGCAGCGGAGCTCGAGCGCTCGCAGCGCGCCTCGTTCGAGCGCACCCGCGCCACCCGCGAGGAGGCCGTCAGGCTCCTGGCCGAAGCACGGACGGAGGCCGAGGCGCTACGGTCGGGAGCCCGCGAGACGGTCCAGGCGGCGCGCGACGAGGTGGCCCGCCTCACCCGCCGGCGCGACAACATCACCGCGCAGCTGAGCAGCCTCTCCGGCGTGATCGAAGCGCTCTCCGTCCCAGGAACCACCCCCACCACCAGCGAGGACTCATGACCACACCCAGTTTCCGCACCGTGCTCCGCGGCTACGAGCCGTCCCAGGTGGACGCCGAGATCGCCACGCTGCAGCAGGCCCTCGACGCGGCGCGCGCCGAGCTCGGCGAGCACAGCGTCCAGGCCAGGCAGGCCGGCCAGGAGCGGGCCGCGCTCGAGGCGCGCCTCGCGGAGGCCCAGGCCCGGGCGGAGGAGGCGGCGCGCGCGCAGCACACAGCGTCGAGGCCCACGTTCGCCGATCTCGGCGAGCGGGTGGGGCAGATCCTCTCGCTTGCAGAGGAGGAGGCCGACCACACCCGCCGCGCCGCCCAGGAGGAGGCCGCGACCCTCCTCGAGGACTCGACCCGCCGCGCCCAGGCGATGCTGGCCGAGGCGGACCGCTACGCCGTCGACACCCGGTCCTCGGCTGAGGCCGACGCCGAGGCCAGGCTCACCGGGGCCCAGCGCCGGGCAGACGAGATCCTGGACCAGGCGGACCGCGAGGCCGCGACCCGCCGGGAGGAGGCCGAGGCGGTCTACGAGTCCCAGCAGGCCCGGGCGGCCCAGTCCGCGGCCGACTTCGAGCGCACGCTCGCCGAGCGCCGCGACTCCGCCGCCGCGGACTTCGCCGTCGCCATGGGGCAGCGCGAGGACCAGCTGAGGGCCGCCGAGGAGAACCTGAGGGCCGCCGAGAACGAGGCCCAGCGCATCATCTCGGACGCCTCGTCGCAGGCCGAGGCCGTGCGGGCGAAGGCCGAACGCGAGGCCGACGAGCTGGTCAGCGAGGCGCGGACCCGCGCCGAGCGGATCCGCCGCGACTCGGACCGCGAACTCGCGGCAGTCACCCAGCGTCGCGACTCGATCACGGCCCAGCTGTCCAACGTTCGCCAGATGCTGGCCACCCTCGGCGGGGGAGCGGTCCTCGCCGCCGTCGACCCCGAGCCGGAGCCGCAGCCGGAGACAGAGCCCGAGCCGGAGGCCGCGCAGGACTCCGACGAGGAGCCCTCAGGCGAGTAGCGCCCGCTCGGCCGCGGCGATATCGGCCGCCCGCTCCCGCGACGCTCCGACGACCACCACCGTCGACCCGCCCCCCAGGACCGGCGCCACCAGGGCCTCTGCCACGGTGGCCCACCCGGCGGGCGGGTCGAGCAGCAGCACCCGGCCGTCCCTCGGCTTCGTCTCCGGCGCCGGCTCCCCGCCCCACATCGTCGACTCGCCGAGGGGCGACAGGTCGTGCGCATCCGGCTGCGCCATGGCCTCGCGGTAGTCGACGGCGCCCTCGGGTGGAGACGGGAACCCCAGCCCCAGGGGGTGCAGCGAGCACGCGACGGTGACCGCGGCCCGGCGCTGGTCGCCCGGCCCCACCACCAGCAGGTCGGCGCCGGAGGCCCCGGGGTTCACCGGGCAGCCCCGCTGCCACGCCGCGGCCACCCACACGAGCGTCACCCAGTGGGCCGGGTGCGTCTCGGCCAGCGCGATGTCGATCGGCTCGCCGTCCTCGTGCCCGAGGTCCTCGATGAGGTTGGCGGTCTTGTCCACCCAGTTGGCGAACGTGACCGCCGACAGCTCGATCCTCGAGCCGTCGAGGGTGTCGTAGTAGGTGAGCAGCGGCTGCGCGCCCTGGCGGGCCACGCGGCGGCGGAGGGCGTCGATCAGCATGGCCCGACACTACCGGGGGCACGCGACCCTGCCATTCGATAGCCTCCCTGGCATGCGTTACGTCGTGATCATGGCCGGTGGCTCCGGCACCCGCCTGTGGCCCCTGTCCCGGCAGGGCCGGCCCAAGCAGCTGCTGGAGCTGTTCGGGGGCGCCTCCCTGCTCCGGCTCGCCTACGACCGGCTCGACGGCGTGGTGCCGCCGGAGAACATCCTGGTGTGCACCGGGCGTGCGTACGCCGACGACGTGGCCGCGCAGATCCCCGAGCTCCCAGCCGGCAACATCCTGGGCGAGCCCGAGGGCCGCGACTCCCTCAACGCAGTGGCCTGGTCAGCGGCCGAGGTGGCCGCCAGGGACCCCGAGGGCGTCGTCGCGATGGTGACCGCGGACCAGGTGATCACCCCCGTCGACGAGTTCGCCCGCAGCCTGACGCTGGCCTTCGAGGTGGCGGAGGCGCGCCCGAGGTCGCTCGTGACGCTCGGCGTGGTGCCCACGTCCCCGCACACCGGGTACGGCTACCTGCACCGGGCCGAGGAGCTCGAGGGCTTCCCGGGGGTGCACCGGGTGGCGCAGTTCAAGGAGAAGCCCTCGCGCGAGGTCGCCCAGGAGTACCTGGCCACCGGCCAGTACTGGTGGAACGCCGGCATGTTCGTCTGGCGGGCCGCCACGCTGCTCAGCCAGCTGGACCAGCTGCTGCCGGACACAGCCGCCAAGGTGCGGGCCATCGTCGCGGAGCCCGGGCGGCTCGACGAGATCTTCCCCACGCTGCGGAAGATCTCGGTGGACTACGCCGTGATGGAGCCGGCCTCGGCGGGACTCACCGACGCCGAGGTGGTCAGCGTGGGCCTGTCCATCGACTGGCGCGACGTGGGCGGATTCGTCTCCCTGGCCGAGCTGCTCAGCTCCGACGCGGACGGCAACGCCGTCGACGGGGCGGTGGTCACGCTGGACTCCACCGGCTGCGTGCTCATCAACGCGGTGGGCCCCCGGCACGTGGTGAGCGCCATCGGACTTCGGGACCACCTCGTCGTCGCGACCCCCACCGCGACCCTGGTGGCGCCACTGGCCGATTCGGAGCGCGTCAAGGAGCTGGTCGCCCTCGTGCGGACGAAGCGGGGGGACGAATTCGCCTGATCGGCTTGACCGATCAAAATCACTCGTGTGTAATTCAAGGCAACGAAGGGAGGCGTCAGTGGATCAGACGATCGATCTCTTCGGAGATGACGCAGCGTTCGCCTGGCAGGCTGACGCCCTCTGCGCCCAGACGGATCCTGAGGCCTTCTTCCCGGAGAAGGGCGGCTCCACGCGCGAGGCCAAGCGCGTGTGCCAGAACTGCACGGTCAGGACCGAGTGCCTCGAGTACGCGCTGGGGCATGACGAGCGTTTCGGAATCTGGGGCGGTCTCTCCGAGCGCGAGCGGCGTAAGCTGAAGCGCACTGCCGTCTAGTTCGGAGGTCCGGACAGCTTGACCGAGGAACCGCAGCACGGACGCCTGGAGGACCTCTGGTCCTGGATCGACAACGAGGATCCGGCCGGTGAGGCCCCACCCATCGATCCGTCCACCGTCACCGCCGTCATGGTGGTCCACGACGCCGAGGACTGGCTGCCCCGACAACTGCTCGCCCTCGCCGGTCTCGAGCCCCGCCCCGGCCGCCTGGTGGCCGTGGACACGGCCTCGGCCGACGGCTCCCGGGAGCTGCTGCTGCGCGCGACGGCAGAGGGGGTCCTCGACGAGTTCATCGACGGCGGAGAGGGCAGCACCTTCGGCGCCGCGGTGGCGCTCGGGCTGGGCGACACGGAGCCGGACTGGATCTGGCTGCTGCACGACGACTCCTCCCCCCGCCGCGACACTCTCGCGCACCTCCTCGACGGCGCGCGCCAGGCAGACGTCGTGGTGCCCAAGCTGCTCGAGCCGAAGCGCCGTAACTACCCCGAGACCCTCTCCGAGGTGGGCCAGGCGATCACGCCCGGCGGCCTCCGGGTGCCGATGGTGGAGGAGGGGGACGTCGACCAGCAGCAGACCGAGTCCCGCGACGTGCTGGGCGGGTCCACCGCCGGGCTGCTGGTGCGCGGCGAGGCGTGGCGGGAGATCGGCGGCCTCGTCCCCGAGGTGGAGAGGCACCGCGACGGTGTTGACCTGGGCTGGCGCGCCAACGCCGTCGGCTACCGCGTGCTCACCTGGCCCGCGGCGGCCCTGACCCACCGTCGCGCCGGCCGCACCGGCGAGCGCCCCTCCCCGCGGCACCCGCACGAGGACGACCGCCTGGCCGCGCTCAGGGTGGCGGGCTCCCGAGGCGCCTCCAGGGTGGGCATCGTGCTGGCCTCGCTGGTGCGGGCGCTCGGCTTCCTGCTGGCCAAGTCGCCCGGTCATGCGGGCGCCGAGATCTCCGCGGTGCGCGGCTACCTGCGCACTCCCGAGGCGACGGCGGCGCTGGCCGC
Source organism: Tessaracoccus yangjingae (assembly GCF_055326235.1). Taxonomy (NCBI): domain Bacteria; kingdom Bacillati; phylum Actinomycetota; class Actinomycetes; order Propionibacteriales; family Propionibacteriaceae; genus Tessaracoccus; species Tessaracoccus yangjingae. The sequence goes on from NZ_JBUZNN010000002.1 coordinate 413,004, forward strand.
CCGGATGCCCGACGAGGACCTCACGCCCGCCGACCTGCTGCCCAACCGCTTCTGGCCGCTGCGCCACGCCGTCGACAAGCTCGGATCGGGGTTGGCGGAGCGCTTCCGGGACCTGCGCGAGGCGGACACCACCATCGACGACCTCACCGGCGACGACTTCGCGGGCGGGCCGGTCCGCCGCCGCGTCCTCTCGCCCGTCACCGCCCTGCTGATGGTGCTGGCGGTGGCCGCCGGGGCCGCGGGTCGAACGCTGCTGGGCCTCGGTCCGGTCTCCGGGGGAGGGCTCCTGCCCGCGCCCGCGTCGATCGGCGCCGTGTGGGAGGCCTACCTCGCAGGTGAGGCACCGTGGATGGGTGTGGCCGCCGTCGCGTCGCTGGCGGGGCTGGGCAGCCCCGGCTGGTTCGCCTTCCTCGCCCTGCTCGCCACCCCCGCGCTCGCCGGGCTGTCCGCGCTCGCCCTGCTGAGGCGCCTCGGCGTCGCGGCTGCCCCCGCGGCGGCCGTCTCCGCGGCCTGGGCCGGCGCGACGATCCTGCTGGGGCTGGTCACCGCCGGCGACGTCAGCGGCATGGTGCTCGCCGTCGTCGGACCCCTGCTCGCCCGCTCCGTCCACGCAGTGGTCCGCAACGACACGGCGGGCGCCGAGCGGCTCCGCGCCCCCGCCGGGGCGGCGTTCTGGCTGATCATCGCCTCGCTCGTGTGGCCCGTGCTGCTGCCGGCGGTCACCATCGCCGCCGTGGTCTGGGCGATTCGGGACCGCGACCGGGTGGTCGACGCCGCCGTCGGCGTGGCCCCCGCGTGGCTGTTCCTCGCGCCGTGGCTGGTGGTCCTGGCCACGCACCCGGGGAGGCTGCTGACCGGCTTGGATCCGCTCGCCTGGCCGGACTTCCCGCCGGCCTCCTTCGCGCTGGTGGTGGGGCGCATCCTGCCGTCGGGCCTGCCGCTGTGGGCCAACGTGGCGTTCTTCGCGGTGCTGGCGCTGGTGGCCGTCGCGGCCATGGCCCGTCTGACGGGGACGGCCTGGCGCTGGGCCGTGGTGTGCGTGGCGGCCCCGTTGATCGTCGGGACCCTGCTGTCGCGGCTGGTGGTCACGGTCGACGGCGGCACCGCGCGGGTCCTGCTGTCGCCCTGGGCGCTGCTGGTGGTGGCCGCCCTCCTCGCGCCGGTGGTGGCCGTGGAGCGCGCGGGCTCGTCGGTGTCGCGGTCGGCGCTGGCGCTCGGCCTCAGCGGGCTGCTGGCCGCCGGGGTGTGGGCCGTCGTGGGCTTCGCCGGGCCGGTCGCGGACCGCGCGTCCGCCCTGCCCGGCTACGTGCGCGACGTGCTCGACTCCCCCCGCGACACCCGGGCCCTCATGATCGAGCGCACCGCCGACGGGGTTCTCGCCTGGAACGTGGTGGATGCCAGGCAGCCCCAGTGGGGCACCGGCGAGCGCAACCCGGTGGGGGACTTCTCCGCCGAGTTCCTCGCCCTGGTGCAGGCCTTCTCCACCGCCTCGGTGCCCGACGACGTCGCCCAGCAGCTCACGGGGCTCGGCGTCTCGCACGTCTGGCTCCGTGGATTCGGCCCTGAGACCAGGGCGGCGCTGGACAACGCTGCCGGCCTCACCAGCGCGGCCGCGGACGGGACCACGGTGGTGTGGACGGTGGTGGGCCTGGTGTCGCGCACGCAGGTCACCGACGGCGACACCGCCGAGCCGCTGCTGCGCGGCACCGTCGAGCCGGGCGGACCGGACCGCGTCCTGGTGGTCGCCGAAACCCCGGACGCCGGCTGGGAGGCCACCCTCGACGGGCGCGCCCTGGCCCGGGTGGACGGCGCGGAGCGGCTCACCTTCCAGCTCGGCGCCGACGGCGGCGACGTGGTGGTGCGCCCGGAGCCCCATCCCTGGAGGTTCGCCGTGCAGCTCCTCGTCGTCGTGGTGCTGGTCATCCTGGCCGCGCCGTCGCTGGGTGGCGCCACCGTCGCGCGAAGGGGACAGGAATGATCCGCAGAGCCGCGTTGTCGCTGGGGGCGTTGGTGCTGGTGGTGGCCGTCGCGGTCGGTCTCGCGCTGATCAGCCCGCTGCGGAAGCCGGCGGCCGAGGTGATCGAGCTGCCCCGCAGCACCAGCCTGACCTGCGCCCTCCCCGGCACGGCGCTGATCGGGGGCTCCGGACCCGTGACGGTCACCGCCCTCGACGGCGCCGCGCGCGAGGTCGTCGCCCCCGCGGCGGACCCGCTGACCGGGCCGGTCGAGCTCAGCGCGGAGAACCGGATCTCGGCCGGGGTGCTCCTGGCCCGGGCTGAGCCGGCCTTCGCCCCGTGTGGCACGCCTGCCACGTCGGGCATGGTGCTGGTCGCGGATCCGTCCACGGTGGAGCTGATCCTGGTCAACACCGATCCGACGGAGGCCGCCGTCGACCTGACGCTGCTCGGCCCGCAGGGCGAGATCGCGGCGGTGGGCGCGCGCGGCATCGCCCTCGCGCCGGGCGTCAGCCGCCGGGTGGCGCTGTCGGTGCTGGCACCCACCGGCCCCCTCGGCGTCGTCTTCGACGCGAGCCAGGGGCGGGTCGCCATGCTGGCCGCCGCCGTGGAGGGTAGGCCCGCGCTCGTCTCGCCGCCGACGACAGCGGCCACCGAGCACCTGCTCGCCGGCGCCCCCGCCGGCGCCACCGGCACCCGGCTGCTGGTGACCAACCCGCACGAGGACCGCGTGGACGTCGCAATCGAGGGCATGGGCCCGGCAGGGCCCTACGTCCCGGCCGTGGCGGAGTCGCTGTCCATCCCCGCCATGACCACGATCGCGGTCGATCTCACGGCCCCGCTGGCGGGCGAGGCGACGGCGGTGCGGGTCACCGCGCCCGAGGCGGTCGGCGCGGCGCTCGTCACCGGCGGGGCCGGCTCGCCGGCCACCGTGGTGGCGGGGGAGCCGGGCGCGGACCTGGCGGGGTTGGTCCCCGGCTCGGGCGTGCTCCAGCTCAGCAACCCCGGCCGCTCCGCGGCTGTGGTGGCCGAGGTCACCCTCACGCCGGTCGGCGGCACGGCGGCCACGCAGGAGGTCACCGTCGAGCCCGGCTACACGGTGGCAGTGGCGATCCCCGCCGGGGATCCGGTGGTGGTCTCGGTGACGGCGGACGGCGAACTGATCGCCGCCGCCTTCACGCCGGCACCGGCGGGCACCGTGGTGGTGCCGCTCGGCCCGGCGGCCGACGCCCCCGCGCTCACCCTGCCGGCCGAACAGCAGCCCGGCCTACGCTGAGCCCGCCGGCTCAGTCCTCGTCGTCCCAGTCGCCGCCCATCAACTCGTCGATGCTGCGTCCCGTCAGGGTGGAGAGCTGCTCGACGATGGTGCGGTGCACCAGCCTGCGCAGCTGGCTGCGGGACGACGCGCGGTGCTCCAGCGGGCGCTCGAAGATGACGATCTGCGCGGACCTGCCGCGGCCAGGCTCAAGCGCCGCCGAGAGGGGCACCCGGTCCCCGGACCACGCCACGTTGAGGTGGGGCACGTCCTCGACGCCGACGATGACCCCGTTGAGCGCGTCGGGCGCGACGGCGGCGATGTCCGCCATCGCGGAGGTCACGCAGTCGTTGAAGAAGTCCACGCGCGAGGGCCGGTGGAGGGGCACCGGGCGCCCGGTCCACTGGTTGGGGGCGGCCAGCGGGCCGCGGATCCCGCGCCCGTGCCGGTCTCGTCTGCGTGGCATGCGGCAACCCTAGTCCACCGTCGGGTACCGTCAGCCCGTGCGCAGATGCTCCCGTACCGCGTGCGTGGCCCCGGCCGTCGCCACGCTGACCTACGTCTACGCCGACTCGACCGCCGTCCTCGGCCCCCTCGCGTTGGCGGCCGAACCCGGCTCCTACGACCTGTGCGCCGTCCACGCGGAGCGCACCAGCGTGCCGAAGGGCTGGGAGGTCATCCGCCTCCCGCTCGACGGCCGGGTGCCCACCCCGGCGGTGCCCCAGGACGACCTGATGGCCCTGGCGGACGCGGTGCGCGCCATCGGGCTGCGCCACGACGACCCCGCCCCGGAGCCGGTCCGTCGCCCGGTCGAGCACGAGGAGCACGGCCGCGGCGGCCACCTGCGCCTCGTGCCGACGATCGACTGAGCCTCCCCGGCGCAGGCGATACGCTGGGCCGGTGCTAGCCCCCCAGATCTTCAAGGCCAACGACATCCGCGGCATCGTCGTCGGCGATCACCCCGAGTGGGACGAGGAGGGGGCCAGGGCCCTCGGGGCCGCGTTCGTCGAGCTGCTCGGGCCGGGCGAGTTCGTGCTCGGCCGCGACATGCGCGTCCTCGGGCGGGAGCTGTCGCTGGCCTTCGCCGACGGCGCCCGCCGCGCCGGGGCCTCGGTGGTCGACATCGGGCTGAGCTCCACCGACGAGCTGTGGTTCGCCTCCGGCTGGCTGAGCCTTCCAGGGGTGCAGTTCACCGCCAGCCACAACCCCGCCTCGTACAACGGGGTCAAGTTCTGCCTGGCCGACGCCAGGCCTGTGCCGGCGGACTTCATGGCCCGGCTGCGCGACATCGCCGCCACCGTCGGCATCGGCGCGGAGGTCACCGGCGGCTACCGCGAACTGGACGCTCTGGAGGCCTACGCGGACAAGCTGTCGGACCTGGTACCGCCGACGGGGGAGCGCGGGCTCACCGTCGTCGTGGACGCGGGCAACGGCATGGCCGGCCACACCGCCCTCACGGCGCTGGCAGGGCGCGGGCTCGACGTGGTGGGGCTCTACCTGGACCTGGACGGCACGTTCCCCAACCACCCCGCCAACCCGCTGGAGCCGGAGAACCTGGTGGACGCGCAACGCGCCGTCGTCCGGCACGGCGCGGACCTCGGCCTGGTCTTCGACGGGGACGCGGACCGCTGCTTCATCATCGACGAGCGCGGCGGCGTGGTGGACCCCTCGGTGGTCACCGCCATGATCGCGGTCGCGGAGCTGGCCAAGCACCCGGGCTCCACCATCGTGACCAACACCATCACCTCCTGGTGCGTCGGCGAGGCGGTCGAGCGGCACGGCGGGCGCGTCGAGCAGTCCACCGTCGGGCACACCTACGTCAAGGCACTGATGGCCGGCACCGGCGCCGTGTTCGGCGGCGAGCACTCGGCCCACTACTACTTCCGCGACTTCTGGTCTGCGGACACCGGCATGCTCGCCGCGCTCCACGTCATCGAACTGGTGCGGCAGGCGGATCGGCCGCTGTCCGAGCTGGCCGCCGTCTACGACGGCTACCACCGCTCCGGCGAGCTGAACTCCACCGTCGAGGACGCCCCGGGGCACATGGACCGCGTGGCGGCGGCGTTCGAGGGTCGCGGCGAGGCGGACCGGGTGGACGGGCTCACCGTCCGCAACCGGGAAGCCGGGTGGTGGATCAACCTGCGCTCGAGCAACACCGAGCCGCTGCTGCGGCTCAACGTGGAGGCCCGGGACGCCGACACCATGCGGGCCCTGCGCGATGAGGTGCTCGGCCTCGTCCGGGCCGGGTAGATTTTTCACCAAGCGACGACTCGTGGAGGTCAGACGATGATGGCAGACAAGACGATGGAGCTCTCGCCCGAGTTCATGGCCGTGGCGGCGTGCCCGGCGTGCCACGCCAAGTTCGCGGTGGACTACGACGCGCACGAGCTGGTGTGCACCAACCGGGCCTGCGGGCTGGCCTACCCGGTGCGGGACAACATCCCCGTGCTCCTCATCGACCAGGCCCGCAGCACGTTGTGAACGGGCAGCTGCAGTTCGACGACGGGCGCCTGGAGCACCCGGATCTCGACGCGCACGAGGGCCTGCGCCGGCTCGCCTCGACGGGGGCCCGGATCCGGCGGGCGGCCCTCTCGGAGCCGGTGGGCCACCTGGAGCGCGCCGACCGTCCGAGGGGGATCCTCGCGCTGGGCGCCGAGGCGCGGCTGATCCGCGCCGTGCTGGAGGGCGCTTGCCCCGTCCCGTTCATGGCGTGGCCGGGCCCCGGGCTGCCCGCCTGGGTCGGGCCGCTGGACCTCGCCGTCGTCCTGGGCGACGACGACACGCCGGAGTGGGTCCTGCAGTGCGCCGTCGAGGCGATGCGCCGAGGCGCGACGATGATCGTGGCGGCTCCCGCGGGGTCGCGGCTGGCCCGCATGACCGCCTCGCCGGCCACCACCCTGATCCCCGCCGTCGAGTCCGATCCGCTGTCCGCGGCGGTGGCCGTCCTCTCCCTCCTCGGCGACCTCGGGCTCGGGCCGGCGGTACACACCGCGCACGTCGCGGACGCGGCGGACCTCGTGGCCGAGGCCTGCGCCCCGGGCCGGGACCTGTCGGACAACCCGGGCAAGGAGCTCGCGCTGTACCTGGCGGACTCTCTTCCCCTCATCTGGGGCGGCACCGTGCTGGCCGGCCGCGCCTCGCGCAGGATCGCGGAGGCAGTCCGGCGCGCCTGCGGGCGCCCGGCGTTGGCGGCGGACGCGGCCGAGCTCGACACCCTGCTCTGCGCCGTCAAGCCCCGGGACCCGTTCGCGGACCCCGTCGACGGCGTCGCCGAGGTCCAGCCGTGCCTCCTGCTGCTGGACGACGACAAGCTCACCGACCGGCTGAGCGACGTCGCGGACCGGCTGGCGCGGCGGGCCGAGAGCGTCGGCGTGCGCGTGGCGCGGATCTCGTCCGGCGACGCCGACCTGGCCCTCAGCGACGTGGAGCGCTACGTGACGCTGCTCCAGCGGGGCCTCTACGGCGCCGCGTACCTCGAGATCGGGCTGGCAGAGTAGTGGCCATGCGCAAGGTCTTCGTCCTCAACGGCCCCAATCTCGGGCGGCTCGGCACCCGGCAGCCGGAGGTCTACGGCGCCACCACGCACGCCCAACTCGCCGAGCACCTCGTCGGCACCGGGCGCGGGATGGGCCTAGACGTCGAGGTGCGCCAGACGGACCACGAGGGCGAGATGGTGGGGTGGCTGCACGAGGCGGCCGACGCCGGCGCCGCCGTCGTCCTCAACGCGGGAGCCTGGACGCACTACTCGTACGCAGTGGCCGACGCCGCGGCGCTGGTGCCCTTCTACGTGGAGGTGCACATCTCGAACGTGCACGGCCGCGAGGAGTTCCGGCAGCACAGCGTGCTCTCGGCCAAGGCCTCGGGCATCATCATCGGCTGCGGCGTGGGCGGCTACGACCTCGCGCTGGCCCACATCGCCGCGTCGGGGTAGGCGCCGCAGGCCGGGTAGAGTGGCCGCGTGGATTTTCGCGTAGCTGACCTGTCCCTCGCCGACTTCGGCCGCAGGGAGATCACCCTCGCCGAGCACGAGATGCCCGGCCTCATGGCCATGCGGGAGCGCTTCGGCGCCACCCGGCCGCTGTCGGGGGCGAGGATCGCCGGGTCGCTGCACATGACCATCCAGACGGCCGTCCTGATCGAGACCCTGGTGGCGCTCGGCGCCGAGGTGCGCTGGGCCTCGTGCAACATCTTCTCCACCCAGGATCACGCCGCGGCCGCCATCGCCGCGGCCGGGATCCCGGTCTTCGCCTGGAAGGGCGAGACGCTGGAGGAGTACTGGTGGTGCACCCGTCAGATCCTGCAGTGGCCGGACGGCGGGCAGCCCAACATGATCCTCGACGACGGCGGGGACGCGACGCTGCTGGTGCACCAGGGCGTCGCGGCCCAGCGCTCCGGCGTCGTGCCCGAGGCGACGGACGGTGACTCGCACGAGTGGCGCGTCATCCTCGACACCCTGCGGGAGGCCCAGGGGATGGTGGACTGGCAGGCGCTGGCCGCGTCCGTCAAGGGCGTCACCGAGGAGACCACCACGGGCGTGCACCGCCTGTACGAGATGGCCCGCGACGCCACGCTGCTGTTCCCGGCCATCAACGTCAACGACTCGGTCACCAAGTCCAAGTTCGACAACAAGTACGGCTGCCGCCACTCCCTCATCGACGGCATCAACCGCGCCACCGATGTGCTGATCGGCGGAAAGGTGGCCGTGGTCTGCGGCTACGGAGACGTCGGCAAGGGCTGCGCCGAGTCGCTGCGCGGCCAGGGCGCCCGCGTCATCGTCACCGAGGTGGACCCCATCTGCGCGCTCCAGGCGGCCATGGACGGCTACCAGGTGGCCGCGCTGGACTCCGTGGTGGACCGCGCCGACATCTTCATCACAGCCACCGGCTGCTGCGACGTGATCACCGCCGACGACATGGCCCGGATGAAGCACCAGGCCATCGTGGGCAACATCGGCCACTTCGACAACGAGATCGACATGGCGGGCCTCGAGACCCGCACCGACGTCGAGAAGATCGAGGTCAAGCCCCAGGTCCACGAATGGCGCTTCGCCGACGGGCACTCCGTCCTCGTCCTCAGCGAGGGCCGGCTGCTCAACCTCGGCAACGCCACCGGGCACCCGTCGTTCGTGATGAGCAACTCGTTCACCAATCAGGTGCTCGCCCAGATCGAGCTGTTCACGAAGACCGAGGAGTACCCCGTCGGCGTGTACACGCTGCCCAAGCACCTCGACGAGGAAGTGGCCCGCCTCCACCTCGCCGCCCTCGGCGTGGAGTTGTCGACGCTGACCGCCAAGCAGGCCGGCTACCTCGGGGTGGACCCGTCCGGCCCGTTCAAGCCGGACAGCTACCGCTACTGAGCCCGGCTCACTCGCCCGGGTTCAGGGACTCCCAGATCTCCTTGCACTCCGGGCACACCGGGTACTTCTCGGGGTTCTTCGTGGGCACCCACACCTTGCCGCACAGGGCCACGACGGGGGTGCCGTTGACCATTGCGGCCACCAGCTTGTCCTTGGGCACGTAGTGCGAGAAGCGGTCCTGGTCCCCGTCCTCGAACAGTTCAGTGCGTTCCTCAATGACGGTCTGTGATCCGGGGGCGAGTTCACTCATGGCACCTATGCTAGTCCGCGGAGGTGGGGGCATGACCGGGTCTGGGAGCCGGACGCTGATCGTCGGGATCATGCTCTCGGTGTTCTCCGTGGCCTTCCAGTCGATCGGCCTCGCCACCGCCATCCCCACAGTGATGGCCTCGTTCGACGCCGCCCACCTGTACCCGTGGGCGTTCACGACGATGGTCTCGGGCATGCTGCTGGCCACCATCGTGAGCGGGCGGGTCGCGGACACCCGCGGCCCCGCGGCCCCGATGTACGCCGGGTTCGCGCTGTTCGCCGTCGGGCTGCTGCTCGGCTGGTTCGCGCCCAACGTGTGGGTGGTGCTGGCCGCCCGCGCGGTGCAGGGCCTCGGCGCCGGGGCGCTCAACCTCACGCTGTCGGTGACGGTGGCCCACGGCTTCGAGCCGCGCGACCGGCCCCGGGTGATGGCCCTGGTGTCGTTCTGCTGGCTGCTGCCCGCGTTCGTGGGCCCGCCGTTCGCCGCCTGGCTGACGCACTACGACTGGCGGCTGGTGTTCGCCACCATGCTGCCGCTGGTGGCGGTGGCGTTCGTGATGACCCTCCCCGGCCTGCGCGGCGTGCAGGCGCGCTTCCGCTCGGGGGAGGACGACGTGCCCCCGGTGGCTGTGCTCCCCACCGTGGCCGTCACGCTCGGCCCCTCCCTCATTCTCCTGGCCGGTCAGAACCTGGGCTGGGTCAGCGCGGCCTCCGGCGTCCTCGGGCTCGCCGCGCTCATGTGGGGGCTCCCCGGCATCCTCGCACCCGGCACCCTCGGCATCAGCCCGGGCATCCCCAGCGTGGTGCTCGCCCGGGCCCTGCAGGCCGGCACGTTCTTCGCTGCCGAGACCATCCTGCTGGTCACCCTGCAGCAGCTGCGCGGCCTCAGCCCCTTCGAGGTGGGGCTCGCGCTCACCGTCGGCAGCATCGGCTGGACCACGGGCTCCTGGCTGCAGTCCCAGGCCTGGGTGCGGCTGGACCGCGGCGCCTACGTCACGGCCGGCGCGGCCTGCTCGACGGTGGGCATCGCCGCGATCACCGCCTTCGCGTGGTGGCCCGCGGTGCCGCTGGCGGTGGGCCTGGGGGCGTGGATCGTGGCCGGGCTGGGGATGGGCCTGACCATGCCGAGCTCCGCGGTGGCCGTCATGAGCCTGTCGTCGTCCTTCGAGCAGGGCCGAAACCAGTCGTCGATGCAGGTGGCCGAGTCCGTGGGCAACTCCGTGGTCACCGCCGTGGCGGGCGGCATCTACACCGCGTTGCTGCTCGTGCCGCCGCAGAAGCTGGCCTACTCGGCGCCGCTCGCGCTGCTCACCCTCGCGTCCGTCGCGGCCATCGTGGTGAGCCGCCGGATCGGGTATCTGCCCAACGAGCTGCACCGGCCGGCGGGCTGACGGTCCGCGCGCTGGTCATGGCATCCTTGGACCCATGACCTACACCCCCCAGCAGCCGCCCGCAGGATGGTACCCGGACCCGGCCGGCTCCGGCGGCGAGCGCTATTGGGACGGGATCGCGTGGTCGCAGGCCACGCGTGACCCGCACATGCCCCCGCCGCAGCCGCACGCCCAGCCGGGCTACGGCTATCCGCCCCAGGCCGGCTACGGCACGCCGATGGGCGGGCCCCAGTACCAGGCCGGCCGCCCCTACGCCGGGTTCGGCTGGCGCGCGCTGGGCTTCATCATCGACTCGATCCTGCTGGGCATCGTGACTCAGATCGCGGCCGGCGTCCTCGGCCTCACCGTCATGATCGACACCATCCTGAACCGCTATCTCCGGGACCTGGAGATCTGGGTGGAGAACCCGGTCGCGGATCCGCCCGTGCCCGGGGCGGACCTGTGGACCGCGCTGCTCTACAGCGCCATCCTGGGCGCCACCATCATGGCCGTCTACCGCACCGTGCTGTACGGCACCCTGAGCGCCACCGTCGGGCAGCTGGTGCTCGGCATGAGGGTGGTGAAGGCGGGCGCCCCCGCGGACTCGAAGCTGGACTGGACCACCGCCGCCGTCCGCGGCATCGCCAGCGCCATCCTCTACGAGGTCATCTGGCTGATCAACGGACTGTTCGCCGCGTTCACCCGCGAGAAGCAGACCCTGGGTGACATGATCGCAAAGACCCACGTCCTCAAGATCCGTTAAGGGCACCCACCGTGAATGACCTCCACCCCGGCTTGAACCAGCTCGCCGAGCGCTTCGGCATCGCCCAGGAGTTCTGGGACTGGAAGGGCAGGCACGTCCCCATCCCGGCGGAGACCATCGTCTCCGTGCTGGCCGCCTTCGACGTCGACGCCAGCACCCCCGAGGCCGCGGACGCCGCGTTGACCAGGCTCGAGGACGAGCGATGGCTGAGGGCGGTGCCCTCGTGCACGGTGGTCGAGGAGGGTCGCGGCGTCCATGTTGCCATCCACCTGCCCGCCGGCACAGACGTCCGCGTCCACGTGCGGCTGGAGTCGGGCGAGACCAGGCCCGCCTGGCAGTCGGAAAACTTCGCCCCGGACCGCTGGGTCGAGGGCCAGGCCATCGGCGAGGCCAGCTTCTGGCTCGGCGACGACCTGCCCACCGGCTACCACCACGTGGTGGCCCAGACCGTCACCGGCGTGCACACCGGCTCCCTCATCGTCACGCCCGGCTTCGTCGGCTTCCCTCCGGCCATGCGCGGCCAGCGGATCTGGGGCTACGGCACGCAGCTGTACTCCGTGACCTCGAAGCAGTCGTGGGGCATCGGCGACCTGGCGGACCTGGCGGACCTCATCACGTGGTCGGGCACCAAGCAGTTCGCCGGGTACGTACTGATCAACCCGCTGCACGCGGCCCAGCCCGTGCCGCCGATGGAGCCCTCGCCGTATCTGCCGGCGAGCCGCCGGTTCATCAACCCCATCTACATCCGGCCCGAGGCCATCGAGGAGTACGCCACCCTCGGTCGGTCGGTCAGGATGCGGATCAAGGCGCTGCGGCGCCAGGCCCAGGCCGCGGCCGAGACGTCCGGGATCGTGGACCGCAACGCCATCTGGCCGCTGAAGATCGAGGCGCTGCGGCTCATCCACGAGGCCGGCATGCGGTCCGCCCGCCGCATCGCGTACGAGGACTTCCGCCGCCGTGAGGGCGTCGGGCTGCGCAACTTCGCGCTCTGGTCCTGCCTGTCGGTGAGCCACGGCCAGCTGTGGACCGAGTGGCCTGAGGAACTGCGCCGCCCGTCGTCACCGGAGGTCGCGGCGTATGCCGAAGCCAACGCGGCCGAGGTGGACTTCTTCGAGTGGCTGCAGTGGATCGCGCAGAGCCAGGTGTCCGCCGCCCAGACCGTCGCCGCGGAGGTGAACATGCCCGTGGGCATCGTCACCGACCTCGCCGTCGGGGTGCACCGCCAGGGCGCGGAGACGTGGATGATGCCCGACGTGTTCGCAGCCGGGATGGGCGTCGGCGCGCCGCCGGACCAGTACAACCAGGCCGGGCAGGACTGGGGCCAGCCCCCGTGGCGGCCGGACAAGCTGGAGGAGCTGGCGTACGCGCCGTTCAGGGCCATGGTCTCCGCCGCGCTGAGGCGGGTCGGCGGCGTGCGCATCGACCACATCATCGGCCTGTTCCGCCTGTGGTGGGTGCCGATGGGGCTCGGGCCCACCAAGGGCACCTACGTCCGCAACAACCACGAGGCGCTGGTGGGCATCCTGGCCTTGGAGGCGCAGCGAGCGCAGGCCCTCATCGTCGGCGAGGACCTCGGCACCGTCGAGCCGTGGGTCCGCGACTACCTCGCCCGCCGCGGCATCCTCGGCACCTCGGTGCTGTGGTTCGAGGCCGGCATGCACGGCGAGCCGCTGGACGCGCAGTGGTGGCGCGAGTACTGCATGGCGTCGGTCACCACGCACGACCTGCCGCCCACCCTCGGCTACCTGGCCGGGGACCACGTCCGGCTGCGGGACCATCTGGGCCTGCTGACTGAGCCGCTCGGGGAGGAGTTGGCCAGCGCCCAGCGCGAGCAGGCCGGCTGGCTCGCGAAGCTCGTCGACGAGGGGCTGCTCGATCCTGGTCAGGCGGAGGACCCGGCGGAGGTGATGCTGGCCCTGCACAAGTTCCTGCAACGGACGCCGTCGAAGGTGCTGTTGGCGGGGCTCACCGACGCGGTCGGGGAGCGGCAGACGCAGAACCAGCCGGGCACGGTGGACGAGTACCCCAACTGGCGGGTGCCCCTGGCGGACATGCGGGGCAAGCGGATCACGCTGGAGGAGATCTTCAAGGCGCCCCTGCCGCGCCGCCTGGCCGCGGTGATGAACGGGGTCGACGAGCAGCCCGAATCGCGCTGGGACCGTTGAGCGCTGCCGGCGCTGACCCGCGGACCGGGCGGAGGGGAGGCTGCGATGCGTGACCGTGATCCCTCGGGCCGCGCACGTCAGGCGCGGCCGCGGGACGAGCTGGGCCGGCCGCTGCCCTATGGGGCTGCGGGGGTGGAGCCTGTCTCCGAGGAGCCGCTGCCTCCCCTCGAGTCGCTGGAGGCCGCGCGGGATCTTCTCAGGCAGGGAAGGCCTTTCTCCGCCCACGAGGTGTTGGAGGCCCGCTGGAAGGCGTGCCCGGCAGAGGAGCGGGACCTGTGGCAGGGGCTCGCCCAGCTGTGCGTGGGCCTCACCCATGCGGCGCGGGGGAACCGGACCGGGGCGCTGCGGCTCGTGGAGCGGGGCGCGGGCCACCTCGATGCCCACCGCGCCGGCGGCGGGCCGCTCTACGGGCTCGACCTGTCCGCCGTGGTCGCGGCGGCTCGGAGCCGGGTGACCGGTGCGCAGCCCGGCCGAGGCGACCACGCCGTCATCCTGTGAGCCCACCCCCGCCATCACAAGCGGCGGAGGGATCGCGTCAGATGTTGTGCACCACCGGGGCCGCCTGGTACGGGTTGGTGGTCTCGTCGCCGGTCTCGTCGAGGATCAGGGTCTCCAGCGCGGGCTCGCCCTTCGAGATCCGCAGCGCACCCACGGGGAGCTCGGCGAGCGACTCCGCGTGCCTGCGGCGCGCGTCCTCGAGCGTGGCACTGTAGACCACCTGGCCCCGCTCGATCACGGGGACGAGCAGGTCCCGGTCGTTGCCGTCGTTGGCCGGAGGCGTGCCCAGCCCGATGACCTCGGTCTCGGCCCTGCCGTCGGCGCCGCGGCGGCGCATCGCGAACTTGCGGCCGCCGAGCGTGTTCTTGCCCTTGGACTTCTTCGCCACGGGCGTCATGTGCGCGTCCGGCGCGTCCGAGTCCGCGCGGGCCACCAGCTTGTAGACGAAGCCGCAGGTGGGGTGCCCGGAGCCGGTGACCAGCGCGGTGCCCACGCCGTATCCGTCGACAGGGGCGCCCTGCAGCGCGGCGATCTGCCACTCGTCGAGGTCCGAGGTGACCATGATCCGGGTGTGGGTGGCGCCCAGGTCGTCGAGGAGGTCGCGCGCCTGCCGGGCCACGATGGCCAGATCCCCCGAGTCGAGCCGGATCGCGCCGAGGCGGCCCTCAGTGAGCTCGACCCCGAGCCGGATCGCCTCGGCGATGTCGTAGGTGTCCACCAGCAGTGTCGTCGAGTCCCCCAGGGTGGCGAGCTGCGCGCGGAAGGCGTCCTCCTCGGTGTCGTGCAGCAGGGTGAAGGAGTGGGCGGCGGTGCCGATGGTGGGCACGCCGTAGCTGCGGCCGGCCTCGAGGTTGGAGGTGGAGGCGAAGCCCGCCACGTACGCGGCCCGCGCGGCGGCGACTGCGGACCACTCCTGCGTGCGCCGCGACCCCATCTCGGCGCACGGCCGGTCGCCAGCCATCGAGGTCATGCGGGAGGCGGCCGCCGCGATGGCCGAGTCGTGGTTGTAGATGGCCAGCAGGACCGTCTCCAGCAGGCAGGCCTCGGCGAACGTCCCCTCCACCGACAGCACGGGGGAGCCGGGGAAGTACACCTCTCCTTCGGGATAGCCCCAGATGTCGCCGTTGAACCGGTAGTCCGCCAGCCACTCGGCCAGGTTGTCCTGGATGATCCGGCGCTCGAGCAGCCAGCTCAGTTCGGCCTCGTCGAAGCGGAACCGCTCGATGGCCTCCACCGCGCGCCCCAGCCCCGCCGCCACCCCGTAGCGGCGACCCTCCGGGAGACGCCTCGTGAAGAGGTCGAAGAGGCTGCGCCGGTTGGCCGTGCCCGCGTTCATCGCGGCCTGCACCATGGTGAGCTCGTAGTGGTCTGTGAGCAGCGCGGTGGTCATGGACCGCACCCTATCCTGGGGCCATGAGCAGTGCAGGCGATGGCGGAGTCGAGATTCTCGAGGCGCCCGCGGAGGAGGCCCTGACCGTGGGCCAGTGGGTCACCATCGTCTGGGACGACCCGGTCAACCTCATGAGCTACGTCACCTACGTGTTCCAGGAGTACTTCAAGTACCCGCTCGAGAAGGCGGAGGAGTTGATGCTGAAGGTGCACCACGAGGGCAAGGCGGTGGTCTCCACCGGCAACCGCGAGGCGATGGAGCGCGACGTGCTGGCCATGCAGGGCTACAACCTGTGGGCCTCGATGGAGCAGTCATGACGATGTTGGAGCCTGAGGACATCGTCTGGGCCTTCGACGGCCGCGACGGCCGAGGCGACGGCCTGCGCAACATGATCGAGCTGTACGCCTCCCAGGTGGGCGAGCTCCTGCCCGCGGAGAGCGACGACGCCTTCGAGCAGATCGTCGCCGACCTCGCCGACGATCCCACCAACCGCATGCTCGGCAATCCCCGCCTGGTCAGGCTGTTCCCGCCCGCGATGCCGGTGGCGAAGGACGCGGACGACTTCTGGCGGGACTCCATCCACAGCCAGGCGAGGGCCCGTGTGGCCGCGGCCCGCGGCGTCGTCGAGGACCTCGACGGCTGGGACGGGTACGTGCCCGTGCCGCTGGGCAGGGTCGACGACTGGGCGAAGGTACTGGGGGCGCTGCGGCTCTTCTGGTACACCGAGCTCGCCGGCCCGGAACGCCTCGCCCAGCCCGAGGCCACCGACGTCGACTCGGGCCTCCACGACCTCATCGAGTGGCTGGGCTACCTCCTGGAGGACCTGATGGAATCGCGCGACACGTGCCTGCGGCTGGGCGCCAGCCTCGACCCGCTGGACTTCGAGCCCGCCGATGACTAGGGACCTGATCGAGCGGCCCATCGGCGTGTTCGACTCGGGCTTCGGGGGGCTCACGGTGCTGCGCTCGCTCGTCGAGCAGCTGCCCAACGAGGACTTCCTTTATCTCGGCGACACCGCCCGGGCGCCCTACGGCCCCCGCTCGATTGCGGAGGTGCGGGCCTTCGCCCTCGAGGGGCTGGACTTCCTCGTCGCCCAGGGCGTGAAGGCCCTGGTCATCGCGTGCAACTCCGCGTCGTCGGCGGTGCTGCGCGACGCCCGCGAGCGCTACGACGTGCCCATCACCGAGGTGGTGCTGCCCGCGGCGAGCCGTGCTGTCGCGGCCACGCGCAACGGCCGGGTCGCGGTGGTGGCCACGGAGTCGACGGTGAACTCCCGCTCCTACGATGACGCGTTCGCGATCGCCCCCCACATCACCCTGACGGCACAGGCCTGCCCGCTCTTCGTCGAGTTCGTCGAGGCCGGCATCACCGGAGGCGACGAGCTGCTGGACGTGGCGCGGGACTACCTGGCCCCCGTCGCCAAGGCGCAGGCGGACACGCTGATCCTCGGCTGCACGCACTACCCGCTGCTGAGCGGCGTGATCAGCTACGTGCTGGGCAACGGCGTGACCCTGGTGTCGTCGGCGGAGGCGTGCGCGCAGTCCACCTACTCGCAGCTCACCCAGGCCGGCCTGCTGCGCCACCAGCCCCGGGAGGCCACGCGGCGCTTCTTCACCACGGGGGACGCGTCGGACTTCCAGGGCATCGGCCGGAGGCTGCTCGGTGGGTTCGTGACCCACGTGGAGCATGTCGAGATCGGGACGGATTCGCGCCCCGCC
The DNA here is from genome assembly GCF_055326235.1 of Tessaracoccus yangjingae. Classification (NCBI taxonomy): domain Bacteria; kingdom Bacillati; phylum Actinomycetota; class Actinomycetes; order Propionibacteriales; family Propionibacteriaceae; genus Tessaracoccus; species Tessaracoccus yangjingae. The sequence continues at coordinate 429,723 of NZ_JBUZNN010000002.1, forward strand.
GCCGCCCCGGTAGGTTAGGCGCCATGACGTTCAGCCGTGGCGATGGCCGCGCCCCCGATGCCCTGCGCCAGGTGCGCATCACCCGCAGCTGGCTGGATCACGCCGAGGGATCCGTGCTGGTGGAGTTCGGCCGCACCCGCGTGCTGGTCGCGGCCTCCGTCACCGTCGGGGTTCCCCGCTGGCGCAAGGGCTCGGGCCTGGGCTGGGTCACGGCCGAGTACGCCATGCTGCCCCGCGCCACGCACACGCGCTCGGACCGGGAGTCCGTCAAGGGCCGCCTCGGCGGCCGCACCCATGAGATCTCCCGCCTCATCGGCCGCTCGCTCCGCGCCGTCGTGGACTACAAGGCGCTGGGGGAGAACACCATCGTGCTGGACTGCGACGTGCTGCAGGCCGACGGGGGCACCCGCACCGCCGCCATCACCGGGGCGTACGTTGCCCTGGCAGACGCCGTGGCGCACCTGCGCGGGCTGGGCGCGCTGAAGGGCGAGCCGCTCACGGACTCCGTGGCGGCCGTGTCCGTGGGCTTCAACGCCGACGGGGTGGCCCTGCTGGACCTCAACTACGAGGAGGACTCCGCCGCGGGCACGGACATGAACATCGTGATGACCGGGTCCGCTGCCTTCATCGAGGTGCAGGGCACCGCCGAGGGCACGCCCTTCTCCCGCGACGAGCTCGGCGCCCTGCTCGACCTCGGCACCGTCGGCTGCGCGGAGCTCACCCGCCTGCAGCGCGAGGCCCTCGCATGAGGCTGCCGGAGAAGCTGGTGCTGGCCACCAACAATCCGAAGAAGCTCGCCGAGCTGCGCCGCATCCTCGCGGCCGAGGGCGTCGGGGTGGAGGTGCTGGGCCTGGGCGAGGTGGCCCGCTACCCGGAGCCGGCCGAGACCGAGCGCACGTTCGAGGGCAACGCGTTCCTCAAGGCCTCCGCCGCCGCCCGCGAGACCGGCCTGGTGGCGGTGGCCGACGATTCGGGCCTCGAGGTGGACGAGCTCAACGGCATGCCCGGGGTGCGCTCGGCGCGCTGGGCCGGCCCCGCCTGCGACGACGAGGACAACAACCAGCTCCTCCTGGCCCAGCTCGACGGCGTGCCCGCCGAGCGGCGCACGGCGCGGTTCGTGTGCGCGCTGGCCATGGTCTCGCCCACCGGCGAACGCAGGGTGTGGCACGGGACGATGCCGGGGAGGATCGCAGAGGCGCCCGGGGGGGACCACGGCTTCGGCTACGACCCGCTGTTCATCCCCGCTGGCCTGGCCGTGTCGTCGGCGGAACTGACCGCAGAGGAGAAGGACTCGATCAGCCACCGCGGCAACGCGGTGCGCGGCTTCGTGGGCTACCTCAAGCAGCTGGCCCGGGAGGGCGCCGCATGAAGCAGTACCTGGACCTGCTGCGCCACATCACCGACACGGGAGTCGACAAGGCGGACCGCACCGGCACCGGCACGCGCTCGGTGTTCGGCTACCAGATGCGCTTCGACCTCTCGGCCGGATTCCCGCTGCTCACCACGAAGCGGGTGCACACGCGCTCTGTGTTCGGGGAGCTTCTGTGGTTCCTTCGCGGCGACACCAACGTGGCGTGGCTGCACGAGAACAACATCACCATCTGGGACGAGTGGGCCGACGCCGACGGCAACCTCGGCCCGGTCTACGGGTACCAGTGGCGGAGCTGGCCCACGCCGGACGGCCGCCACATCGACCAGCTGGCCGCGGTCGTCGAGTCCATCCGGACCAGGCCGGACTCGCGTCGGCACATCGTGTCGGCCTGGAACGTGGCGGACGTGGACGAGATGGCGCTGCCGCCGTGCCACGCGCTGTTCCAGTTCTACGTGGCCCCGGCGGACGACGGCGGGCCGGCCCGCCTCAGCTGCCAGCTGTACCAGCGCTCGGCGGACGTGTTCCTGGGCGTGCCGTTCAACATCGCCTCCTATGCGCTCCTCACGCACCTCGTCGCGCAGGTCACCGGCCTGCGGGTGGGCGAGTTCGTCCACACCCTGGGCGACGCGCACATCTACGCCAACCACGTGGACCAGGTGGCCGAGCAGCTCACCAGGGAGCCGCGGCCGCTGCCCCACCTGCGGCTCAACCCGGCGGTCACCGAGCTGGACGCGTTCACGCTGGCCGACATCGAGCTGCTGGGCTACGACCCCCACCCGGCCATCAAGGCGCCCATCGCCGTGTAGGCGGCTACCCTGTCCGTCATGAGCGAACTGCGGCCGTCCTTCCAGGAGCGGGACCGGTACCTCGACCTGCTGTCCGCCGCGTATGCGGATGGGCGGCTCGACGAGGCGGAGTTCGAGGTGCGCAGCAACGCGGTGCTGGCGGCGGTCACCCACCGCGACGCCATGGCCCAGTTCGCGGGCCTGCCGCAGCCCAACATCGTGCCTGTGCAGGCGCCGCCGGCGGCCTTCCGGCCGCAGCCCGCGCCGCCGGCGGCCTTCCAGCCCCTGCCGGCGGTGTACGACGGCTCGCCACCGGGCGGTGTAGGCCGCCGGACCCTGCTCGGCGTGGGTGCCGCCGCCGTGGGACTGGTGGCGCTGGGCGTCATCAGCTTCAGTGGGCCGACCATGATGGACTCCGACTCCGGTTTCCTGGGGGTGCCCGAGCCGGAGTGGGTGGGTGTGGTGGTGGACGCCGAGCCGATCTTCTTCGAGGGATGGGCGGAAACCTCCGCCATCCTGCGGGAGCAGGGCCTGGACTCGGTGAGCGCGCTGACCATCACCGTCGACGAGATCCGAGGGGTGGCCGTGCAGGCCCGTTCGCCGGGCGAGGCGTCCCCGTTCTCCCGCCTGGGCTTCGACGCGGTCGAGGTGACGGCCTCGAGCCAGTCGGCTCCTGCGGAGTTGGTGGAACTCGACCTGATGGACACGCTGGTGCAGACGGGCCTGGACCAGGCCGGCGCCAACCTCACCGGCGCGATCAAGGAGGTCCGGTTGGAGTGGTCGGTCGCCGGCGAGCCGCGGGCGCGGGTCACGGCCACCGACTCGACGAGCGACGGCTGGGTCCTGGTGGACCCGGCGGGGAATGTGGTTGAGATGCAGCCGGTGGGACAGCGATGAGGATCGTGGCGATCGCGGCCGTGGCCGACAACTGGGTGATCGGCTCGGGCGAGGACATGCTCTGGCACATCCCCGAGGACTTCCGCCGGTTCAAGGGAGTCACCACCGGCAACACGGTCATCTTCGGACGGCGCACGCACGAGCAGATCGGTCTGCTGCCCAACCGTCGGATCATCGTCGTCACGCGCGACCCCGAGTGGACTGACGAGGGCGTGGAGGTGGCGCACTCCATCACCGAGGCCCTCGACCTGGCCGCCCAGACCCCCGAGCGCGTGTGCTTCGTCGGCGGAGGCTCCCAGATCTACGAGGCCGCGTGGCCGTACCTCACCGAGCTGGACATCACCCACGTCCATCAGGAGCCCGACGGCGGCGCGCGCTTCCCCGTCATCTCCCCGAGGGAGTGGACCGAGGTCTCCCGCGAGGTGAGGCAGGGCTTCGACTTCACCCAGTACCGGCCCACGCCGGCCGCCGGCTGACGGGGCGATGGCGCGCCGCATCCTCCACCTCGACCTGGACGCCTTCTTCGCCGCCGTCGAGCAGCGCGACAAGCCCAGCCTGCGCGGCAAGGCCGTCGTCGTGGGCGGGGCTGGGCCCAGGGGCGTGGTGGCCACCGCGTCCTACGAGGCGAGGCGGTTCGGGGTGCGCTCCGCGATGTCCGGGGCCGAGGCGCGCCGCCGGGCGCCGAACGCGGCCTTCCTCGGCGGCCGGTTCGAGGCGTACCGGGAGTCGTCGCGGATCGTGATGGCGCTGCTGCATGAGGTGTCGCCGCTGGTGGAGCCGTTGAGCCTCGACGAGGCGTTCGTGGACCTCGCGCCCTCGGGGTGGGCCGACGGCGAGCTGCCGGCGCGCGTGGCCGCGCTGCGGGCCGAGCTCACCGCCCGCACCGAGGGGCTGACGGCGTCGGTGGGGGTGGGCTCCTCGAAGTTCCTGGCCAAGCTCGCCTCGGAGGCGGCCAAGCCGGACGGCGCACGCATCATGGACCCCGCCGAGGAGCTCGACTTCCTGGCGCAGCTGCCGGTGCGGGCCATCCCCGGGGTGGGCCCGGCGACCGAGCAGCGCCTGTCCGCCATCGGCGTGCGGACCGTCGTGGACCTGCGCGCCGCCGACGGCGCCGAGCTGATCCGGGAGCTGGGCCAGGCCGCCGGCGAGGGCCTGGCCGCGCTCGCCTGGGGCCGCGACACTCGTGCGGTGCAGCCCCAGCGGGACCCGAAGTCCATCTCGACGGAGGACACCTTCGCCACCGACCTCACGGACCGCGCCCAGCTGGAGGCGATCCTCCGCCGCGACGCCGCCGCCGTCGCCGCCCGGCTCAACCGCGCCGGCTACTTCGCGCGCACCGTCACCGTCAAGGTGCGGTTCCCGGACTTCACCACCCGCAGCGTGGCCCGGAGCCTCGGCGGCGCCACCGACGCCGTCGACGTCATCACCACCGCGGGCCTCGAGCTGCTCGGCGAGGTGGACGTGCGGGCCGGCGTGCGGCTGCTGGGCATCGGGGTGAGCAACTTCGCCACCTCGGCACAGGAGCGGCTCTTCGGCGACGAGGAGGCGGCCTCGACGGTCACGGAGGTGAGCGCGGGGGAGGACGTGGGCCTGAGCGGGGTGCGCGGCCGCGGCTTCCACCCGGGCGCGGACGTCGTCCACGACCAGCATGGTCGCGGCTGGGTGTGGGGCGCGGGTCTGGGGAGGGTCACGGTGCGCTTCGAGACCCGCGCCACCGGCCCGGGGCCGGTCAGGACCCTCTCCGTCGACGACCCGGCCCTCAGCCCCGCGGGCATCGACCCGCTGGTGCGCGCCGTCGTCGACGACGACGGGTGACGGCTCAGGGCTGCGCGGGGGGCTGGGCGGGAGACTCGGCCCGGCTCGTGGCCACGTAGCGCCTCAGCGCCGCCAGATCGGGCGTGGTGAGGTGGCCCTCGGCCTCCTCCACGAGTAGGTCGACGTGTCGGTCTGCCCGCGCGGCCAGCTCCGGGTCCACCGCCGCCACCCGGATCCTGGCGGCGAGGTCCACCAACGACTCCAGCACGATGCGGGCGTTCAGCGCGTAGGGACGGAGGTGCTCGAAGGGCATGTCGACGATCTCCGCGGCCGTCACGGGGCGGAGATACAGTCGTGGGGCCCCGTCGTCGTCGACCAGGATGGTGCCCGTGTCGGGCCGTGCTATGGCGGTCAGCACGCCCGCGGCCACCTCCTCGACCGCGTTGACGGCCGTGTACGGGTCGTTGGTGCCGGGTGACAGCGCCCGGACCGCGAGCTCCACCACCTGCTGCTGGGCGAACCGCACGTCCTGCTCCGTGGTCCTGGAGGGCCCCACGTGCACATGGTCGCGGACCCGGGGCCGCGCCACCTCGAGCGCCTCGGCGGGCCACACCAGGGCTAGCGGCTCGTCCTCCATCACCTGGTCCCCGACCCGCTTGAGCAACCGCACGGAGGTGGCGGTCTGGGTCATGTCCTCGGCCAGGGCGCGGAGGTCGATTCTGGTGAGGTAGCCCGCGCGGCCCAGGGTCACGACGGCGCCGCCCTCGGCCGGCGGATCGAAGCGGTCGACGTGCGGGTCGTCGGGGTCCAGCCAGTTGTCGAGGACCGCGCGGCGGAAGTCGTCGCGGGCACCCTTGACGAGGGTGTCGACCTGCACGGATCCCGCGATGTGGTGGATGAACCAGACGAACAGGAAGACGTCCACCACGCCCAGGGCGATGGCGCCGTTGACGGCGATGTGGGGCACGAAGGCGGAGCCGTCGTCGCTCGCGGAGCGGATGGTGCGCAGCACCATCAGCGTGTAGACGAACGTGGCCACCAGTACGCCCAGGACGATCTGGTTGTTGCGGTCGCGCATGAAGTTGCGCACCAGGCGCGGCCCGTAGGTGGTCGAGGTGGTGCTGATCACCGAGATGGTGATGGAGAACGCGGTGCCCGCGACGCCCAGGAAGGACGCCACGGCGGTGAGGAGGGCGCGCGCCCCGTCGACGCCGGTGTCGAACAGGAAGGCCTCCACCACACCCGGGAGGGGGAGGTCCGCGCGATCGGCCCACACCAGCAGTTGCGACGCCGCGATCGCCGCGGTGATGAACAGCGCGGGGATGAACCAGAACCGCTGAGGAACGTCTGACAACCAGCTGCGGAGTCTGCCCATGCCAGCAGGCTACCCACCGGCGCTCCCGTAGGCTGGTCTCCATGGGAGCGCGCATGTTCACCGCCGTTCTGCCGCCCGCCGCGGTGGTCGCGCAGATCGACGCACTGCTCGAACCACGCCGCGACGCCGACCCGTCGCTGCGGTGGAGCCGGCCCGAGGGGTGGCACGTGACGACGTCCTTCATGGGGGATGTGGAGGATGCGCGGGTGATGCGGCTCGAGGAGAACCTCGCGGAGGTCGCCGCGCACGCTGCGCCGTTCGACCTGCACCTCGTGGGCGGCCTGGCCTTCCCCGATGCGGCGAAGGCCCGGGTGCTCGCCCTGGCGGTCGACGCCGGGAGCGCCCAACTGTCCGCGCTGTCCGCGTCCTGCCGGGCCGCCGCGAGCCGGGCGGGGGTGGTCGCGGACGGCGCCCGCTTCGTCGCCCACCTCACCCTGGCCCGCCACAACCGCGGGCTGCCCGCGGTGCGCTGGCTGGACATCCTCGACTCGTTCCCCGGCTGGCGCTGGCGGGCCGAGGAGTTGTGCCTGGTCGAGTCCCTCCCGGGGGCGCGTTACGTGGTGGCGGCGCGGTTCCCACTGGGCACCGCGCCACGGGGTCGCCTAGACTGAGGCGCGCCCCTCGGGGCGAGCCGAAGTGGTGGAATTGGCAGACACGCAGGATTTAGGTTCCTGTGCCTTCGGGCGTGAGGGTTCAAGTCCCTTCTTCGGTACAACACACGCGACGTGCGGGGGTCGGCCTCGCCGGGTCGGCTCCCGGAACGTGAGCGCGGAGTAGACAGGGGACCCAGGGGTCTCTCACCGCTGGCGCACAGCCGCGGCCGACAGAGTCGTCGGCATGACCAGCACCGCACCCCGCATCCTCAACCGCCGCGTGTTCCTCGGCGGAGCTGCGGCGCTCGGGTTGGCCGCCGTCGGCGGCACCTCGTGGGCGCTCGACCGGTTCCTCATCGAACACGCCGAGGTGACCGCCGCCTCGGACTACACCGGCCTGCCCGGCACCCAGGCGTCCGCGACCCCCACCGCCGGCGCCACGGCCACGGCCGGCCGCAGCATCGACATCACCGCCCACACGAGTGGCAGCGGATCGGACGCGCAGGCCTGGTTCGTGGCCGATGTCGTCCTCGACGACGCCACGGCGCTGCGCAGCGCGTTCGCCGAGGACACCTTCGGCACCAACATCATCGACCTCCCCTCGTCGATCGCGGCGGACGTCGGCGCCCTGTTCGCCGTCAACGGCGACTACTACGGCTTCCGCGACACCGGCATCGTCATCCGCGACGGCGTCGCCTTCCGCGACATCCCCGCACGCCAGGGCCTCGCCCTCTACCGCGACGGCACCATGCGCTCCTACGACGAGACCGCCACGGGGGCCGCCCAGCTGATCTCCGACGGCGTGTGGCAGACCCTCTCCTTCGGCCCCACCCTCGTCGACGGCGGGGCGGTGGTCAGCGGCATCGACCGGATCGAGATCGACACCAACGTCGGCAACCACTCCATCCAGGGCAGCCACCCGCGCACCGGACTGGGGATGATCGGGGCCAACCACTTCGTGTTCGTGGTGGTGGACGGGCGCAGCTCCGGGTACAGCCGGGGGATGACCCTGCCCGAGTTCGCAAAGCTGTTCGCCGACCTGGGCTGCCAGGTGGCCTACAACCTCGACGGCGGGGGCTCGTCGGTGATGATCTACGACGACGAGCTGGTCAACAACCCGCTCGGCAAGGGCGAGGAACGCGGCACCAGCGACATCCTCTGGATCGGGCGGTGATGGCGATGATCGTGCTCATTCCGGCCTACGAGCCCGGCGAGACCCTCGTCGAGCTGTGCCGCGCGCTCAGGGCCCGCCCCGAGGTGTCCGGGGTGCTGGTCGTCGACGACGGGTCCGGAGCCCGCTACGCCGAGGTGTTCGGCCGCGCCCAGCGCGAAGGCGCCACGCTCCGGCGGTACCTGCCCAACCGCGGCAAGGGCCACGCGCTGAAGGTGGGCTTCCGCGAGGCGGAGGCGCTGTTCCCCGGCCACGTGGTGGTGTGCGCCGACAGCGACGGCCAGCACTCCGTCGACGACACCATCCGGGTAGGGCGCGAGGTGTCGCGTGACGACCAGATGGTGCTCGGCGGCCGAGGATTCTCGGGCGATGTGCCGGCGAGGAGCCGCGTCGGCAACGCCGTCACCGCCGTCCTGTTCCGGGCCGTCACGGGCATCCGCGTCCGCGACACCCAGACCGGGCTGCGCGCCTACCCCGCCGCGATGCTGCCGTGGCTGCGCGGCGTCAGCGGCGAGCGGTTCGAGTACGAGCTGAGCCTCCTCCTCGAGGCGCGGAGCGCGGGCCTGAGCATCCGCGAGGTGCCGATCGAGACCATCTACCTGCACGGCAACGCGTCCTCCCACTTCCGGCCCGTCCGCGACTCGTGGCGCGTGTACCGCCCGCTGCTGGCGTTTGGGGCCGCATCGCTGGCGGGCTTCGCCGTCGACGCGGCGCTGCTGTTCATCGTCATGGCGGCGACGGGGAACCTGCTCTTCTCGGCCGTGGCGGCCCGCGTGGTCAGCGCCTCGGTGAACTACTCGCTGAACCGGCACGTCACCTTCGGCACCGGCAACCGGACGAGCGCGCTGCGCTACGCGGCCCTCGCCGTCGTCGTGCTGGCGGCCAACTACGCGCTGCTGTCGGCCCTGCACCAGGTGGTGGGGCTGGTGGCGGCCAAGCTGATCACCGAGGCGGTGCTGTTCGCGGTCAGCTACGCGGCGCAGCGCCGGTTCGTCTTCAGCTCACCCCACCCAGCGCTCGCCGGCCGGGACCGCGCTCAGGGCGCCGCCCGACAGCGCGGCCAGGGCCTCGTCCAGCTCCTGTTCGGCGCCGGCGGGCACCGCGACCAGGATGTGCGCGCGGTCCGTCCACTCGACGCCGTCCACCGTCGCCACGAGGCCGGACGGCAGCACCAGGGAGCGTAGCTGGTCCTCGTAGGCGCCCGCGTCGGCGTAGCCCACGCTCACCCGCAGGATGCGGTTCAGCCGCACCTCACGGAACCCCGCCGCCTCGACGGCCGCGGCGACGGCGTCGGAGTAGGCGCGCACCAGCCCGCCCGCGCCCAGCTTGACCCCGCCGAAGTATCGGGTGACCACCGCGACCACGTCAGTGAGCGCGTTCTTCTGCAGCACCTGGAGCATCGGCACGCCCGCGGTGCCGGCGGGCTCACCGTCATCGGAGCTGCGCGCGGTGCGGCCGTCGGGTCCGAGCACGAAGGCCGAGCAGTGATGACGCGCGGAGAAGTGCGCCGATCGTCGTTCCTCGACGACGGCGCGGGCCGCGTCCTCGCTCGTCACCCTGCGCAGGCGGGTGAGGAAGCGCGAGCGCCTGATCTCGATCTCGACGTCGACGCCCGCGCCCGGCTCGGCGTCGATGGTGTGGAACGAGGTGTCAGACACCCAGCTCGCGGCGCAGCTTGGCGACGTGCCCCGTGGCCTTGACGTTGTACTGGGCCACCCGGACGGTGCCCACGCCCGCGTCGTCGACGTCGATGACGAAGGTGGAGCGCAGGACGCCCTCGATCTCCTTGCCGTACAGCTTGCGCGGGCCGTAGGCGCCGTAGAGGTTGTGCACCGTCTTGTCCGGGTCCGCCAGCAGCGTGAAGCCCACCTCCGATGTCTGCTTGAACCTGGCCAGGCGCTCCACCGGGTCGGGCGAGCAGCCGAGGACCGTGTAGCCGCCGTCGGTGAACTCTGCCAGCGACTCCGAGAAGTCCACGGCCTGCGTGGTGCAGCCGGGCGTCATGGCGGCGGGGTAGAAGTAGAGGATCACCGTGCCGCCGGCGTGGTCGGCCAGGGAGACGCTCTCGCCGTCCTGATCGGGGAGGGTGAAGGCGGGGGCGGTGGAGCCGGTGGTCAGGCGTGCGGTCATGCGCGTCATTCTAGGGCCCCCGACCACGGGCTGGTTTGGTTGAATAGGCTGGGGGCAGTCAGTTGAGGAGAACCGCATGTCTAATGGCTCACGATCCGTCGACGAGATCCGCGCAGACCTGGCCGCGGCCCGGGCGAAGCTCGCGCAGGCCACGTCGGATGCGGTGGAGGCCGTCAAGCCGCAGAACATCGCCCGCGCAGGGGTGGACCAGGTCAAGCAGTTCGCCAAGGCCGAGTTCGACGCCGCCGCCGCGCAGGTGCGTGACGAGGAGGGCGGCTGGCGCACCGACAGGCTGATCGCCATCGGCGGCGCCGTGCTCGGCCTCGTGGTGTTCGCGGTGACGATCAACTCCATCGCTAAGCGACGGACGTCGCTCGAGGCGCGCACCCGCCGCGCGCTCACCCGGTGAACCAGCCCCCGAAGACGGCCGATTGGACTTCGGCGGGGGACTGCCACTACATTTAGTCCTCGCGCGCACCGCTAGCTCAACTGGCAGAGCAGCTGACTCTTAATCAGCGGGTTCAGGGTTCAAGTCCCTGGCGGTGTACCAGATTCGGCCCCCGTCCTTCTCAGGACGGGGGCCGATGCTTTTTACCGGCTGTCGTGCCGCACGCAGGTCAGAGGCGTTCGAGGAGCCGCGCCTTCTGGGCGGCGAACTCCTCGTCCGTGAGCAGGCCGTCCGCGTGCAACTCGCCGAGGGACCTCACCTGCGACAGCACGGCCTCCCCGGGGCTCTCCGGCGCGGCCGGTGCCGCCTCCGTCACAGGGAGGGTGAGCTCGCGCTGCTGGACGACCGCCGCCGGGAGGTTGCGGACGTTCTTCGACACGTCGGCCAGCTGCAGCACCTGGCCGCCGGCCCACTGGATCAGCAGCGAGTCCGCCAGGAGGCCGCGCTCGGGGCTCAGCACCACGTCGTCCGCGAGGTAGTCGATGCTCAGGGGCGCGGCGTCGGGCTGCTCAACCACCAGGAGCGAGCGATCGGTGAGGGCCAGCACCGCGGGCACCGGCTCCAGGGTCCCGTCCACCGGCGCCTGGGCCACCGAGACCAGGAGCAGGGTCTCGCCGTCGTCGAGCAGGCCGGGCAGCGCCACGAGAAGGTCGCGGTAGAGGGTCACATCGCCCTTCGTCAGGTCGACGGCGGCCTCCCTCAGGCCATGGCTGTCGGGAAGCGCCTCCGACGGCGCGGCCGGGTCCACCGGGTTCGGTTCGTCACCGCTCAGCACGCTCAGTACACCCACGTCTGCTCCTTCGCCGCCGTCTGTGCGCTCATGGTAACGCCGCCGGACGGGACCGGGACCGATGTTTGCCGCGGGGAAAGCGGGGTACCCGTCAGGGAGGGGAGCGACAGCCCCCGAGCCGAGACACAGGAGGATGACCATGCCGAACCCCACTGAGCACACCCCCGGGAACGCCGATCTGTACGCGGTGGACAAGGCGGCGCAGGACCTTGCCGGCCCCGAGGGTGGATTCCCGGAGCAGGAGCAGCAGCCTCCGGGCCTGACCCCGCCCATGGAGCCCACCCCCGACCACGGCGAGGAGACGTGGGTGGGCCGCGGGCGCCTGGCCGGGCTGAGGGCACTGATCACGGGCGGGGATTCGGGGATCGGGCGCGCCGTCGCCATCGCCTACGCGCGGGAGGGCGCCGACGTGGCGATCAACTACCTCGCCGACGAGCAGCCCGACGCCGACGAGACGCGCCGCTGGGTGGAGAAGGCGGGGCGGGCCTGCGTCCTGGTTCCCGGCGACCTGACGGACGAGTCGGTGGCGCGCGGGGTCGTCGACGACGCTGCCGAGGGCTTGGGGGGCCTCGACATCGTCGTCAACAACGCCGGCTTCCAGTGGGCCCGCCGCGAGAACGGGCTCGCGGACGTGACGACCGACGAGATGGACCGCGTCTTCAAGACCAACCTCTACGCCCTGTTCTGGGTCAGCCAGCAGGCGCTGAAGTACCTCGGCACCGGCTCGAGCATCATCAACGTGAGCTCCATCCAGGCCTATGACCCCTCCGAGTCGCTGATCGACTACGCGGCCACCAAGGCTGCCATCAACAACTTCAGCGTGAACCTGGCCGCGGACCTCGGCCCGAAGGGCATCCGGGTCAACGCGGTGGCGCCAGGGCCCATCTGGACCCCGCTCCAGCCGGCCACCAAGCCGGGGGAGGGGATGCCGTCGTTCGGCGGCGACACGCCGCTCGGCCGGGCCGGCCAGCCGTCGGAGCTCGCGGGCGCGTTCGTGTTCCTGGCCAGCCCGGCGGAGGCGTCCTACGTCAGCGGCACCGTGCTCGGGGTCACGGGCGGGCGCCCGGTGTTCTGAGCCTCAGCCGAGCAGCTCGAGGACGGCTCTCTCCAGCCCCGCCTGCCGGGCCTGGGGGGAGCCGTACCTGCGTCCCGTCGCCGCCGCGATGGTGACCCCGGCCTCGTAGGCGTCGATCACGCGAGGGTCGATGTACGACGAGCGCGCCACCGTCGCGGTGTTGCCGAGGTATCCCGCCACCTCCACCACGGCCGCCCTGATGGCCCGCTTCCGCGACGCCACGGTGTCGCCAGGCTCCTCGGAGCGGGCCAGCTCGTCCGCGGCGATCACGGTGGCGTGCCAGGTGCGGAAGTCCTTGGCGGTCAGCCTGCCGTCGAGCAACTCCCGCAGGTAGCCGTTGACCGAGGCGCTGGTGAGGTCGCGCCAGCTCCCCTCGGCCCGGTACGCAAGCAGCCTCTGGCTGTCGTCGCGTCGGCGGCGGAGCCGGTCCAGCACCGCCACGGCGGCGGGGTCGTCCACCTCGACGGTGTGCTCGACTCCCGACTTGCCGGTGAACCTGAACACCAGCGCGTCGCCGGCCCGGCGCACGTGGCGGCGCTCGAGGGTGGTCAGCCCGAACGAGCCGTGGGCGTCGCTGTAGGCGTCGTTCCCGATGCGGAAGTAGCCCACGTCGAGCAGGCGGACGGCGGCGGCCGCCGCCCTCTCCAGCGGCATGCCCTCAAGCGCGAGGTCGCGGGTGATCCTGCGCCGGGCGGCCGGCAGATGCTCGGCCGCGGCGGCCACGCGGTCGAACTTGGCGCGATCGCGGCGGACCCGCCACGCGCGGTGGTACAGGTACTGGCGGCGCCCGGCGTCGTCCGTCCCGACAGCCTGGAGGTGTCCGTTGGGATGCGGGCAGATCCACACATCGGTCCAGGCCGGCGGGATGGCCAGCGAGCGGATGCGCTCCACCTCGGCGGCTTCCAGCGGGCGACCGTCGGCGTCCCGGTAGCCGAACCCGGTGCCGTGACGGCGACGCGTGTACCCGGGTGAGCGCGGATCGGCGCGGCGCAGGCGCATCACGCCTCGCCCGGCGGGTGGGGGAACCTCACGCCGCTGCCCCACCCGATCTCCCAGCCTGCCGTGTCGTCGAAGTAGTCGGCCGAGGCGATCGGCAGCCGGTTCGCCTCGACCCGGCTCATGAGCTCGGCGTACCACCCGACGTAGGCGGGATCGTCGGACGTGGGAGCCAGGCCCGGCCAGTGGCCCAGGATCAGGTCCGCCACGGCATCGGGGGAGGTGGTGACCGTGACCTCGCCCCCGGCGAAGCTGGTGAGGTCCCCCGTGGTGTAGCGGAGGGCGGGCCGGTCGGCCCCGTGGACGCTCAGCGTCGCTCGCCAGTGCATGCCCGACGGGCTCACCCCCGGCCGGACGCGCACCCTGTGATAGCCGCGCCCATGCAGCACCCGCACCCCTTGCAGGATGCGCATCGGGGTCGCGGCCGCAAGAGCCGCTCGTAGCTGCTCGAGGGTGGACTGCGTCGGTGTGACCAGCCTCACGTCGACGACCCTCGTCGGGGTGGCCGCGATCGTCTCGACGGCGGCCGCGACCGCGTCGGACAGCGGCCAGCCGTACACCCCCGCGCTGATCAGCGGGAACGCCACGCTCCTGGCGCCCAGCTCGTCGGCCACCCCCAGCGCCCGGCGGTAGCAGGACTCGAGCAGCGCGCGGTCCCGCTGGCCCGCGGCGAAGTTGGGGCCGACGGTGTGGATGACCCAGCGGGCGGGCAGATCACCGGCGGTGGTCCACCCCGCGTCCCCGGTGGCCAGCCCGTCGGGGAAGCGGGCCACGCAGTCACGCAGCACGGTCGGCCCGCCGGCGCGGTGGATGGCGCCGTCGACGCCGCCTCCTCCGCGCATCCGGTTGTTGGCGGCGTTGACGATCGCGTCCACACGCTGGGTGGTGATGTCGCCGAGCACGGCGGTGATGGCGGCCATGGAGACCAGTGTGGCGCGTGGCCCGCCGCCCCGAGCCCGGATGGCTACGATTGAAGGTGGTTCCATCGCTCATCGGAGCAGAAATGAACGTCATCGAGACGCAGAGGCTCACCAAGTCCTACGGCACCGCTCGAGGCATCGTCGACGTCGACATGTCGGTGCACGAGGGCGAGATCTACGGCTTCATCGGGCCCAACGGGGCGGGGAAGTCCACCACCATCCGCACGCTGCTCGGCCTCATCCATCCCACCAGCGGGTCGGCCACCGTGTTCGGCAAGGACATCACCAGGTTCGGCCCCGAGATCCGCCAGGAGGTGGGCTACCTGCCGTCCGAGGTCTTCTACTACGACGACATGCGCGCCATCGACCTGCTCAAGTACTCGGCCAGCTTCTACGCGGCGGACGCCAAGGCCACCGAGGCCAGGATCCATGAACTCGCGGAGCTGTTCGACCTGGACCTCAGGAAGAAGGTCGACGACCTGTCCTACGGCAACAAGAAGAAGGTCGGGATCATCCAGGGGCTCGCGCACGAGCCGAAGCTCATCATCCTCGACGAGCCCACCGGCGGGCTCGACCCGCTGATCCAGCAGGAGTTCTTCCATCGATTGAGGGAGGAGAACCAGCGGGGCGCCACCATCCTGTTTTCGTCGCACATCCTGGGCGAGGTCCAGCGGCTGTGTGACCGGGTGGCCATCATCAAGGACGGGTCGATCATTCGGGTCGAGGAGATCAGGACCCTCCTGGAGAACCAGACAAAGAGGTTCCGCCTGGAGCTGGCGGGCGAGCCCGACGCGGGGCTCTTCGAGCTCGACGGCGTCAGCGACCTGGCGGTCACCAACCACTCGGTGAGCTTCCTCTACCGGGGCCAGATGAACGCCGTCACCAGGGTCCTCGCAGGCCTGGACCTCGTCGATCTGCTCGTGGAGGAGCCCGATCTCGAGGAGATCTTCCTCCACTACTACCAGCGGGGGGAGGAGCGGTGAACGTCTTCCTCCGGGAGCTGCGGGCCTACCGCGCCTCGACGATCACCTGGGTGGTGTCGCTGTGCGGGCTCATCGTGGTGTTCATGTCGCTGTACCCGGCGTTCACCCAGGACATCGAGGCCACGCGCAAGGTGTTCGAGCAGTTCCCCGACGTCGTCATGGTGGCGCTCAACATCTCCCTGGCGAGCTTCTTCACCATCTTCGGCTTCTTCGGCTACCTCCTGGGGTTCGTCACCCTCGCAGGTGCCATCCAGGCGATGAACCTCGGCACCGGCATCATCTCCAAGGAGACCACCGGGAAGACCGCGGACTTCCTGCTCACCAAGCCCGTCACCCGGCAGGCGGTGGTCAGCGCCAAGCTCGGCGCGGCCCTCGTCCTGCTGCTCCTGACCAACGTGGCCTTCTCCGGCGTGGCCTACGGCATCGCCACGGTGATGGCCGACGAGCCGTTCTCGGCGCTGACCTTCCTCCTCATGGCGTCGACGCTGTTCCTCGTCCAGCTGTTCTTCCTCGCCCTGGGGGCGCTGTTCTCCGTGACGATCCCCCGGATCAAGTCCGTGGTCGCGGTGTCGCTGCCCACCGTCTTCGCCTTCTACATCGTCGGGATGCTCGGCGACGTGCTGGCCAACGACGAGGTGCGCTTCATCACCCCGTTCAAGTTCTTCGAGACCTCGGACATCATCGCCGACGGCGCCCTCGACGGGGTGTCGCTGGCCATCCTCGGCGGATTCTGCGTCGCGGCGATCGGGTTGAGCTACCTGATCTACCTGCGCAAGGACATCCGGTCCTCGACCTAGGCGGCATGACGATGAACGTGTTCAAGCGGGAGATGCGGGTGCACCGCCTCGGGCTGCTGTTCTGGTCCCTCGGCATGGTGGCGCTCGTCGGCGCAGGCATGGCGAAGTTCGCCGGCTACGAGGAGGCGGGGGAGTCCGTGGAGGCCATTCTGGCCACGCTGCCCAGGGCGGTCCTCGTGGTGTTCGGGATGACCGGGTTCGACCTGTCCACCGCCATCGGGTTCTTCGGCGTGCTGTTCCTCTACATCGCGGTGATGGGGGCCGTGCACGCCGTCCTCCTCGGCTCGACGCTCGTCTCGAAGGAGGAGCGCGACAGGACGTCGGAGTTCCTCTTCGCCAAGCCCATCACGCGTGGTTCGGCCCTCACCGGGAAGCTGCTCGCCGGACTGGCCAACGTCGTCATCCTCAACCTCGTGACGGCGTTCTCGTCCTTGTACTTCGTCGACTTCTTCGGCGACGGCGGAACGAGCGGGACGGTCCAGGTGCTGATGGCCGGGCTGCTGGTGCTGCAGCTCATCTTCCTCTCCGTCGGGGCGCTGGTGGCGGGGGTGGCGAGGAGGCCGAAGGTCGCGCCGTCGCGGGCCACGTCGGTGATGTT
The DNA here is from genome assembly GCF_055326235.1 of Tessaracoccus yangjingae. Classification (NCBI taxonomy): domain Bacteria; kingdom Bacillati; phylum Actinomycetota; class Actinomycetes; order Propionibacteriales; family Propionibacteriaceae; genus Tessaracoccus; species Tessaracoccus yangjingae. The sequence goes on from NZ_JBUZNN010000002.1 coordinate 446,408, forward strand.
CCTCACCTTCCTGCTGTACTACCTGGTCAACCTCAACGAGAACCTGTCCTTCCTGAGGTTCCTGACGCCGTTCAAGTACTTCGACGCGGCCACGCTGATCGCCGACGGCGCCCTGGACCCGGTGTTCCTAGCGCTGTCGTTCGGGATCATCGTCGTCGCTGTGGCCGGGACGTACCGCTTCTTCGCCCGCCGCGATCTGAGTGTGTGAGCCGCTCGTCGCCCACTGACCGCCACTTCGCATACCGTGGGTGTCCTCGCACAGCCTGCTGGGTATGCGAGGAGGCCCACCGTATGCGAGGTGCGCTCGCGCGGGAAGCGAGCCTCTCGCGTTCTCCCGTGTGAGGAAAGCAAAGACCCGGCCCATACGGACCGGGTCTGCTGGGGTGAGTAACGGGACTTGAACCCGCGGCCCCCTGGACCACAACCAGGTGCTCTACCAGCTGAGCTATACCCACCATCTGCCGACATCACCACAGGGGCGCGACGACTGAGAAACAATAGCGCACCCCTGGTGGCGGGGCGAAATCACCCCGCCGCGGCGCCCGTCACCGTGCCGCGGTGGCGCTCCGCGATGGCCCTGAGCTCGGTCGTCGAGGGCCCGGGAGCCTTGACGAAGACGGCCTCGCGGTAGTAGCGCAGCTCCTCGATGGACTCCTGGATGTCGGCGAGCGCCCGGTGGTTGCCGGCCTTCTTCGGAGCCTGGTAGTGCACCCGCGGGAACCAGCGCTTGGCCAGTTCCTTCAGGGTGGACACGTCCACGTTGCGGTAATGCACCCACTGCTCGAGCTCAGGCATGTCGCGGGCGAGGAAGGCGCGGTCCGTGCCGATGGTGTTCCCGGCCAGCGGGGCCTTGCGGGCCACCGGCGCGTGAGTGCGGACGTAGTCCATCACCTGCGCCGTCGCCTCCTCCATGGTGAGGCCGGCCGGGAGCGCGTCGAGGAGCCCGGACTTCGTGTGCATGTCGCGGACGTAGTCGCCCATCTGGGCCAGGGACTCGTCGGTGGGCCTGATGAGGAGGTCGACGCCCTCGCCCAGGACGTTGAGGTCGCCGTCGGTGACGAGCACCGCGACCTCGATCAGGGCATCGTGGACCAGGTCCAGCCCGGTCATCTCGCAGTCGACCCACACCAGTTTCTCGCTCATGGGAGCCAAATCTAGGCCTAGCCGCCGATGCCAGCCACATGTGGGCGGGTGTGGAGGTTTGAGCCAATGGATGGGTTCGCGGAACTGCGCACGCTCAGCGTCAGCGTGGGCCACGTCGCGAACCCATCCATTGGCTCAACCCACCCAGCCCGGCGGGCTGGGATGGGTGTTCGATCAGCAGCGCCCGGCCCAGTACACTCGACGCCGTCAGCCCCAGTAGCTCAGCGGATAGAGCAACAGCCTTCTAATCTGTCGTGCGCAGGTTCGAGTCCTGCCTGGGGCGCCACCCTCACAGGGACCAGTTGGCCAGCTCGACGAAGTCGAACGTGCCCACCTCGGGGCGCACGGTCACCGAGACCAGGTGCGCCTTCCCCACGCGGATCCGGCCGAGCGCCGGCGCGCCGTCGAGGCGGGCCCGCAGCTCGGGGTCGGAGACCTCCGCGGTGGCGTAGGCCAGGCTGACGTGCGGCGCGTACGGCCGGTCGGGCATGGTGCCGCCGAACGTGGCCAGCGCGGCCCGGCGCACGGCGTCCACCAGCGCGTCCCAGCCCGGCGTCGCCTCCGCCACGCACTCGACGGCGACGTCGTGGACGTGCGGCGCCCCCACCTCCAGGTCGAAGGCCGCGACACCCGCCAGCTCGGCGGTGAGCGACTCGGCGAGGCGCGTGAGCTCCGCCATGGTCAGGTCGTCGAACTGGGCCAGCCGGTTGACGGTGAAGTGCAGCCAGGCGCGGGGCATCGGCGGGAGGCCCGCGACACCGTCGATCCGGGCCTGCAGCTTCTCGATCCGGTCGGCCACGTCGTCATCGGGCAGGACGTAGACGTGCAGCGAGCCGTCGTTGTGGTCCCACGGCGTCATGGACTCGAAGAAGCTCTGCATGGCCCCACCGTAACCGCATCGCCCCTGGCCCGGAGACGGGGCCGGGTACGCTATCGCCATCATGACTACCACGGAGATCGACAACCGGGAGAGACGGCTCAACGGGCTGCCGGTGCCCAGGTCCGGCCCGTGGTACCGGCGGATGGTGGCCAGCCCGCTGTTCTGGATGACTCTTGTCCTCCTGCCCGCCTACGCCTACTTCCTCTACGCCCAGTACTGGATCCTGGCGCCGTCGCAGGTGTTCGAGGACGGCACCGAGACGCTCGGCATCACCGACGAGGCGTTCCGCAAGGCCGCCTTCTGGGCGATGTGGACCGCGCTCGCGTACTCGGCGCTGTTCGTGTGGCTGGACCGTTTCCGGGCCTCCTCACCCGTGGTGTGGGTGCTCACGTTCCTCTGGGGGGCGTGCGCGTCCACGTGGATCTCCATCCACGTCAACTCGTGGGCCGCGGAGATGATGGCCACCACCGAGGCCAACTCGGACACCGGCTCGCGGGCCGCGGTGTTCTCGGCGCCGTTCATCGAGGAGCTGTCCAAGGCCACCATCCTGGTGGTGCTCGTGCTGTTCTGGCGGCGCCGGATGGTGTCGCGGTTGAGCCTCGTGGCGCTCGCGGGCCTGTCGGCCGTGGGCTTCGCCTTCACCGAGAACATCATCTACTACGCGCGCGTCTGGATGCAGGCCACGCACGACATCACCATCGCCAACCCCGACGAGACCATGCTCGAGCTCGTGATGCTCAGGGGCGTCTACACCTCGTTCGGCCACCCGCTGTTCACGCTGATGACCGCCTCCGGGCTGGTGATCGGGCTGGGCGCCCGCAGCAGGATCGTGCGCGTCCTCGCGCCCGTGGGCGGCTTCATGCTGGCGTGCGCCGGGCACATGCTGTTCAACGGGCTCGCCTCAACCAACCCCATGGACCAGCTGCAGCGCGCCTGGTTCCTGGCGCTCGGCCTGGTGGGCGTCATCATCATCTCGCTCATCGTCAGCGTGGTCGGCAACGGTCAGCTGATCCGGGCCCGGCTCACCGACTTCCAGCGCGCCGGCTGGCTGACCGAGCGCGACGTCGCCGTGTTCGGCGGCCCGCTCAAGCGGGTGAAGCTGCTGTGGTTCGCGCTCTTCCGCGGTCCGCGCCGTTTCTGGCACACAGCCACACTCGTGCGCCGGGTCACCGAGCTGGCCTACCTGCGCAACTCCATGACCCGCGGCCTCGTCGGGGAGGCGGGCCACCGGCACGCGCACGACCTCATCCACGAGATCGACGCCCTGCGCGGCAAGGCCCTCACCGACACCGCAGGCCTGCGCCTGATCGAGCGCCGCCGCGGCAGGCCGCTGCCGCCCGCCCCGCCGCCCGACGGCGCCACCCCGGGCCCCGTCACCGCCGCCTACCCGCCGCCCCAGGCCCCAGGCCCGGCCGGCGTGGGCGGGAACTGGCCGCGATGAGCGGCGCAGACAGCCTGGCGCAGGCATTCCGGAGGCTCGACGACGCCCTCGCCTCGGCCCAGTTCCCGCTGCCCCTCCCGGGCGCGGAGGAGCAGCGGGCGCTCACCGTCTCCCTCGGCCACCAGGTGCGCGACTACCTGCTGCCGCGCGCCGCGCGCCTCGACGCGCCCCTGCTGGCGGTGGTCGGCGGGTCAACCGGGGCCGGCAAGTCCACGCTGGTCAACTCCATGCTCCGGGCCGCGGTCACCAGGCCGGGCGTGTTGCGTCCCACCACCAAGTCGCCAGTCCTGGTCTGCCACCCGCAGGACGAGGCGTGGTTCCGCTCAGACAACGTGCTGCCCGGGCTGGTCCGCACCGACGCCCAGCTGCACGACTCCCGTGCCCTCCAGATCGTGGCCTTCCCGGACCTCCCTCCCAGCCTCGCGCTGCTTGACGCCCCGGACATCGACTCGGTCGACGACGCCAACCGCAGCCTGGCTCGCCAGCTGCTGCTCGCCGCCGACCTGTGGCTGTTCGTCACCTCCGCTGCCCGCTACGCCGACGCCGTGCCCTGGGACTACCTGGCGGCGGCGGCCGAGCGCAACACCGTCGTCGCCGTGATCGTCAACCGCTGCCCGCCCGGCGCCGTGGACGAGGTGGCAGGTCATCTGGCGCAGATGCTCGCGGAGCGGGGCCTGGCCTCGGCCAGGCTGTTCGCGGTCGTCGAGCGCTCCCTCCCGCACGACGGCATGCTCCCCCCGGGTGACGTGGCCGGCATCCGGCACTGGGTGGAGTCCCTCGCGGCCCAATCCGAGGCCCGGTCCCAGGTGGCGGTCCAGACCCTCGCCGGCTCCGTGCGCTCCATCGACGCCCAGCTCGAGGGCCTCGCCGAGGGCATGGTGCGGCAGGGGGCGGCGGTCGACGAGCTGCGCGAGCAGGCCGCCCGCGCCTACCGCGACGCCGCCGCGGACGTGGGCCGAGCGGCGGGCGACGGCACCATGCTCCGCGGCGAGATCCTGAGCCGATGGCAGGACCTGGTCGGCACCGGCGAGTTCATGCGTTCGGTCGAGCAGCGCATCGGTGCCCTCCGGGACCGGATCACCGGCTGGTTCACCGGCGACGAGAAGGTCGAGGCGGTCGAGGTGGCCATCTCCGACAGCCTGGCCGCCGTCGTCAAGGACGCCGGGGAGAGAGCCGCCGAGGCCACCGCGGTCGCATGGTCGCACACCCGCTGGGGCCGCGACATCGTCGCCGCCGTCCCCGCCCTGACCTCCGCGTCCGAGGGTTTCGACGAGGTGGCCGCGGGCGCCATCCGGGCCTGGCAGTCCGACGTGCTCCGCCTGGTGGAGGAGCAGGGGCGCGGCCGGCGCATGCGGGCCCGGTTCCTGGCGCTGGGCACCAACGCAGTCGGGGCGGCCCTGATCATCTACGTCTTCACCCTGACCGGAGGGCTCACGGGCGCCGAGGTGGGCATCGCCGGCGGCGCCTCCGTGCTCGCGCAGCGGCTGCTCGAGGCCGTCTTCGGCGAGGACGCCGTGCGCAAGCTCGCGCAGCAGGCCCGGCTGGAACTCGAGGCCCGCGTCGACGCTGTCATGGCCGGCGAGCTGGCCCGCTACACCGAGGTGCTGGATGCCCTCGCGGTGGACCCTGCGGCAGCCGGCGCCCTGGACGGCGCCCGTACGGCGCTGCGGTCCGCGGCCCGGGCCGCATTCGACGATCTCACCCGGCCAGTGGGGATGGACTGATGGCCACCGTGACGGAGCAGCTCGACGGGTTGCGGGATGCGCTGGGCCTGGTGGCGGGGCGGGTACCCGCCGAGGTGGAGCAGCACACCGAGGCCGTGCTGGGGCGGGCCTCCCGGCGGTTGGCCGCGGGCGGTCAGACGGTCGTGGCGCTGGCCGGCGCCACCGGCTCGGGCAAGTCCTCGCTGTTCAACGCCCTGACGGGCACCAGGCTGGCGGAGCAGGGGCCCCGCCGGCCCACCACGTCGAGCACCCTCGCCGCCAGTTTCTCCGCCACCAACACCGCACTCCTCGACCATCTGGGCGTGGCCCGCCGCCACGAGGTGGCGCCCCCGGAGCCCCGGATGGCGGACCTGGTCCTGCTGGACCTGCCGGACCACGACTCCACCGCCTCGTCGCACCGCCAGGAGGTGGACCGCATGGTGGAGGTGGTGGACCAGTTCGTCTGGGTGCTCGACCCCCAGAAGTACGCCGACGCCGCCATCCACCACAACTACCTCCGGCCGCTGGCGCAGCACCGCGACGTGATCACCGTCGTGCTCAACCAGGCCGACCGCCTCACCCCGCCGCAGCTCGAGCAGTGCCTCGCTCATCTGCGACGCCTTCTGGACGACGACGGCCTGGCCGACGTGCCCGTCCTTGCCACCAGCGCGGTCACCGGCGTCGGCGTCGGTGAGTTGCGCGAGCAGCTGTCGCGGCTTGCCGAGGGCAAGCGTGCCGCCGCCGCACGCCTGGCCGCGGACGTGGCCGTGGCGGCCGGGCAGCTCGACGCGGCGGTGGGCCGGGGCAGGGTCGGCGCCGCGGACAAGGGCACTGTCGGGCGGCTCACGGCCCACCTGTCGGGTGCGGCGGGAGTGGACGTCGTCGTCGACGCCGTGCGCAGCTCGGTGCGGCATCGCGGACAGCTGGCCACGGGCTGGCCGCTCGTGAAGTGGCTGGGGCGCCTGAGGCCGGATCCGCTGAAGAGGCTGCGCCTGGGCGCGCCCCCCGATCGTGCCGAGCTTGAGGCGCCGTCGCTCACCCGCAGCTCGCTGCCTGCCCGCTCCGCCGCCGCGGCGGCCCAGCAGGCCTCCGGCCTGCGCGCCGTGGCCGCAGAGCTGGGGGAGGGGATGCCCGCGGTGTGGCAGGAGGCCATCTTCCGCGCGGTGCGCAGCAACGAGCACACGCTGGGCGATCAGCTGGACCGCGCCGTCGTGGCCACGGACCTGAAGGTGTCGCGGACGCCGGTGTGGTGGCAGGTCATCCGGGTCCTCCAGTGGCTGCTGATCGGCGCCGTCGTGGTGGGGCTCGGCTGGCTCACGCTCAACGTGGTGCTCTCCTACTTCGGGCTGGGGCAGCTCGCCACCGTGCCGATCGGCCCCGCGGACGGGCCGCGGGTGCCGCTGCCCACCCTCCTGGCGCTGGGGGGTGTCGCGGCCGGCATCCTGCTCTCGGCCGGCTCCCAGCTGGCCATCGCGGCCGCCGCGAACCGGGCGGCGCGCCGCGCGAAGAAGGCGCTCGAGGCCTCCGTCGCCGCCGTCGCGCGGGAGCTGGTGATCGCCCCGGCCGAGGCCGAGGTGCAGCGCTACGCCGCCGCCCGCGCCGCGCTGGACAGGCTGCTCTGAGCCTCACCCGGCCGAATCGGGTCTCCTGGGGATTGCTGGCATACTGGCCTGCGGTCAATTCGAAAGGCACTCCACGTGGCTGAGTTCATCTACACCATGCACAACGTCCGCAAGGCGGTGGGCGACAAGGTGATCCTCGACAACGTCACCCTGTCCTTCTATCCCGGCGCCAAGATCGGCATCGTCGGCCCCAACGGCGCCGGCAAGTCCACCATGCTCAAGCTGATGGCCGGCATGGACCGCCCCAACAACGGCGACGCGGCGCTGGCCAAGGGCGCCACCGTCGGCATCCTGCTCCAGGAGCCCCCGCTCACCGAGGGCAAGACGGTCCAGGAGAACGTGGAGGAGGCCGTCGCCGAGATCAAGTCCAAGATGGCCCGCTTCGAGGAGATCGGCCACGAGATGGCCGAGCCGGACGCGGACTTCGACGCGCTGCTCGCCGAGATGGGTGACCTGCAGACCTACCTCGACGCCCACGAGGCCTGGGACGTCGACGCGCGTCTCGACCAGGCGATGGACGCCCTGCAGTGCCCGCCGCCGGACGCCATCGTCGACGTGCTCTCCGGCGGCGAGCGCCGCCGCGTGGCCCTGTGCAAGCTGCTGCTCCAGCAGCCGGACCTGCTGCTCCTCGACGAGCCCACCAACCACCTGGACGCCGAATCGGTGAACTGGCTCGAGGGCCACCTCAAGTCCTACCCGGGCGCCGTCCTGGCCGTCACCCACGACCGGTACTTCCTCGACAACGTCGCCCAGTGGATCTGCGAGGTGGACCGCGGCAAGCTGCACCCGTACGAGGGCAACTACTCCACCTACCTCGACACGAAGCGCCAGCGCCTCCAGATCGAGGGCAAGAAGGACGCCAAGCGCGCCAAGATCCTCGAGAAGGAACTTGAGTGGGTGCGGTCCTCGCCCAAGGCCCGCCAGGCCAAGAGCAAGGCCCGCCTGCAGCGCTACGAGGAGATGGCCGCCGAGGCCGAGCGCAACCGCAAGATCGACACCTCCGAGATCAACATCCCCCCGGGCCCGCGCCTGGGCGCGATCGTCCTCGAGGTGAAGAAGCTCACCAAGGGCTTCGGGGACCGGGTGCTGATCAAGGACCTGTCCTTCACCCTGCCCCGCGCCGGCATCGTGGGCATCATCGGGCCCAACGGCGTCGGCAAGACCACGCTGTTCAAGACCATCACCGGCCAGGAGGAGCCCGATTCGGGCGAGGTCAAGATCGGCGAGACGGTCTCGTTCAGCTACGTGGATCAGAGCCGCTCGGGCCTCAACCCCAAGGACAACGTGTGGCAGGTGGTCTCCGACGGCCTGGACTTCATCAAGGTGGCCAACTTCGAGATGCCCTCGCGCGCCTACGTGGCGTCGTTCGGGTTCAAGGGTCCGGACCAGCAGAAGCTGGCCGGCATTCTCTCCGGCGGTGAGCGCAACCGTCTCAACCTCGCCCTGACGCTCAAGCAGGGCGGCAACGTGCTGCTGCTCGACGAGCCCACCAACGACCTGGACGTGGAGACCCTCTCCAGCCTGGAGGACGCCCTGCTGGACTTCCCCGGCTGCGCCGTCGTGATCTCCCACGACCGCTGGTTCCTGGACCGGGTGGCCACTCACATGCTCGCCTGGGAGGGCGAGGACGAGGACGGCACCCCGCGCTGGTTCTGGTTCGAGGGCAACTTCGCCGACTACGAGGTCAACAAGCTCGAGCGCCTCGGCCCGGAGGCCGCGCGTCCGCACCGCTCGACGCACCGCCGCCTCACCCGCTGACCCCCCACACGCAGGCGCTCCCCGGTCGTGAGACCGGGGAGCGCCTGTGCGTTTTCGGTTACTTGACGAGCAGCTCGAGCACCTCCGGCAGCGACTTGGCGAAGGAGCACTGCCCAGCGTCATCGCCGGCGAGCACGGAGCAGTTGTTGTCCATGCCCTCGAAGGTGCTCACCAGCCACACCACTCGCTCGCCGGCCTGCATGACCAGGGTGTCGTTGAACACGCCCACGTCCTCGCCGTCCATGACGGCCATGCCGTAGAAGTACGCCGCCCTGGTGGGCTCCTGCTCGACGGTGGAGCCGTCGAACGGCAGGCGCAGGTCCTCGGCCGAACTGACCCGGTCCCAGCCGGCGTCCGTCATGATCGTCTCGCACTCGAGGGCGGCGGTGTGGATCTCGTCGTATCCCTCCGAGGCGGCGGCCACGTCGGCGTACCCGAGCACGATGGCGTAGGTGGGAAGCTCGCCCTCGATCCCGAACGAGCGGACCAGGGTGGTGGTGGGGCTGCCCCACTCGCCGCGGTCGCACAGGCCCTTGGCGGTCTCGCCCATCGCCTCGCTCTCGGACAGCACCCCCACCATCGAGGCGTCGTACGGGTACATCAGCTCGACGGTGGGCACGTTGGCCCACGTCGGGGGAGTGGGGCCGGCCGGCGCGGTGGGCGACGGCGCCTCCGTCGGGCTCGGTGACGCCGTCGGGTCCGGCGAGGCGCTGGGGCTCTCGACGGGGCTGACGGTGGGGCTGGGCGAGGCGGCCCAGTCGGGGTTGTCGGCCCCGCGGAGCATGGGGGCGACGGCCCAGACGCCCACGCCGAGCGCGGCGACAGCACCGACGGCGGCCACGGCGAGGCCGGCGCGCCGCGTGGTGCGACGGCGGTCGCCGAGGCGACGGACTTCATCTGCGGGGAGCATGCTGGCCTCCTTGGCCTGGGCAGCGAGGTGGTCCAACTCAGGGATGTGTTCAGGCATGACGGACCTCCAAATCGGTGTTGAGTAGGCGGGCGAGCGTCTGCCGCCCGCGGGCGAGCCTGGCCTTGACGGTGCCGGTGGGGGAGCCCACCTCCAGGGCGATCTCGTTGACGCTCAGGTCGCACAGGTGGTAGAGCACGATCGCCCGGCGCTGCGCGTCGGGAAGTTGCTCGAGTGCGCGGTTGATGGCCACCCGGTCCGGCGTGGGCTCAAGGGTGCGCTCCGGCTCGAGCGCCCTGTCCGGCTGCCGGAACGCGCGGCGCGCCTTGCGCCAGCGGCTGACGGCCAGGCGGTACGCGGTGGTGCGCACCCAGGCGTCCGGGCTGCGTTGCACGTCGAGTTGGCTGCGATGGTCCCACGCCCGGATGAACGCCTCCTGGACGCAGTCCTGGGCCTCGGCCAGGTTGCCGCACATCGCATAGACCTGGCCCACGAGCTTGGAATACGAGCTCGCGTAGAACCGGTCGAACTGGGCTTCGTCCACGTCGCTTCCCCTCCTTCTTGGCGTTATGACTATGTGCCCTGTCTACGCCTCGGGGGAGGGCGCCGGTTGCATTGATGTTCCGGCGCGCCGCGGTCAGTGCGTGGCGAGCAGCTCCGCCAGCGACATCGAGGCCCTCCCCGCCAGGGAGGTCAGCTGGGTCTGGCAGCTGAACCCGTCCGCGAGCACGATCGCGTCGGGGTGCGCCTCGACGGCGGGGCCCAGGTCGTGCTCGAAGACGGCCACGCTCACGTCGTGGTGGCCGCGCTCGACGCCGAAGTTGCCGGCCAGGCCGCAGCAGCCGCCCACCGCGACAAGCGTGGCGCCCGTGGACTCGATCAGCGCCCTGTCCTTGGCCCACCCGATGACGGAGGCATGGTGGCAGTGCGGCTGCGCGACGATGGTGTGGCCGGTGAGGTCCGGGGCGCGGAAGTCCTTGTCGGTGGCGAGGAACTCCGCCAGGGTGAGCACCGCGCCGTTGAGCGCGGCCACGTTGGCGTCGCCCGGGAGCAGCTCGGGGGCGTCGCTGCGCCACACCGCGGTGCACGACGGCTCTACGCCGACGATGGGCACCCCGTCGCGCACATAGGAGGCCAGGACGGCCGCGGCGGCGGTGAGCTGACGGCGGGCGCCGTCGAGCTGGCCGGTGGAGATCCACGTGAGCCCGCAGCAGGCGTTCTCCTTCAGGACCTCCGGCTCGTAGCCGAGGCGAACCAGCACCTGCACCATGGCGGCGAACGAGTTCGACTCGAAGCAGTCCGAGAACGAGTCCACCCAGATCAGCACGCGCCCCTTGGAGCCTGCGGGCACGGCGGGCATCCGGCTCCGGGCGCTGCGGTTCGCGAAGCGGGGAATGTCGCGGCGGGTGTCCACCCCGGCGCCCCACCTCAACAGCCGGCCGAGGCCCGGGGCCTTGCCCACCAGGTTGACCAGCGAACCCAGCCCCGGGACGGCGGTGATGAGTCGGCCCCAGCGCGGCAGCCAGCCGAGCGCGTAGTGGTTGCGCGGGCGCAGCCGGCCCTTGTACCGCTCGTGGGTGACGCGCGCCTTGTAGGCGGCCATGTCGATCCCGGTGGGGCAGTCGCGGGCGCACCCCTTGCAGGACAGGCAGAGGTCAAGGGCGGCGTGCACCTCGGGGGAGCGCCATCCCTGGGTGATGAGGGAGCCGTTGACCATCTCCTGCAGGGCGCGGGCACGGCCGCGCGTGGAGTCCTTCTCGTCCCTCGTGGCCTGGAAGCTGGGGCACATGACGCCGCCGGCGGCTGTGGTGTTGGCCAGGCACTTGCCCACTCCGCTGCACTGGTGCACCTCCTCGACGAACTGGGCGTCCGACAGGGAGAGGGGTGAGCGACTCGCGGCGACCATCCGAAGGTCCTGCTCGACCGGCGCCGGGTCCACCAGGACCCCGGGGTTGAGCAGGTTGCGGGGGTCGAAGATCTGCTTGACGCCGGCGAACAGCCCGATCGCGGCGGGGGAGTACATGTGGGGTAGGAGCGCGGAGCGGGCGCGGCCGTCGCCGTGCTCGCCCGACATGGATCCGCCGAAGCCGGCCACCAGCGTCGCGGCCTCCTCGACGAAGGCGCGGTACCGCGCGGCGCCGTCGGGTTCGGTGAGCGGGAAGTCGATCCTGCAGTGCACGCAGCCGTCACCGAAGTGGCCGTAGGGGAGGCCGTGGAGGCCGTGCTTGGCCAGCAGGTCGTCGAATGCGCGGAGGTAGTTGCCCAGCTGGGCGGGCGGGACGGCGGCGTCCTCCCACCCGCCGTAGGCGGGCTTCTCGAGGCTCACGCCCGCCAGGCCGGCGCCGTCGGCCCGGATCTTCCACAACTGTGCCGCCAGCGCCGGGTCGTCCACCACCCAGCCCTCACCGGCCTTGGCCTCGGCGGCGAGGGCTTCGGCCCGGGCACGCACCTCCGCGGGGTCGTCGCCGACCACCTCCAGGAACATCCAGCCGTCTCCCGCGGGCAGCGGGGGGACGGAGGCGGCGCCCGACTTCGCGACCACCACGTCCACGATCCGGCGGTCGAGCCCCTCGCAGGCGGTGGGCTTGAAGCGCAGGAGGTTGGCGATGTCGTCACCCGCGTCGGCCATGGTGGGATAGCCCAGCGCCACCATCAGCCGCTCCGGGGCGTCGGCGACAAGCCGCACCGTGGCCCGCACGATCACGCCGAGCGTGCCCTCCGTGCCGGCGAAGAACCTGGGGAGGTCGAACTTGTGCTCCGGCAGCAGGTGCTCCAGCGAGTAGCCGGAGACCTGGCGGGTGAAGCGGCCGAACTCGGTGCGGATGACCCCGAGGTTGGCCGCCACGAGCGAGCGCAGCTCGGGCACGTCGTCGGCGCCGAGGGTGAGGAGCTCACCGTTGCCGGTGACGACGTCGAGGGAGACCACGTTGTCGGCCATCCGGCCGTAGCCCAGCGCCCTGGGGCCGCAGGCATTGTTGCCGATCATGCCGCCCACGGTGCAGCGGTTCGAGGTGGACGGGTCCGGGCCGAGGCGCAGGCCGAACGGGCGGGCGGCGATCTGCAGCTGGTCCTGGACCACGCCGGGATCGATCACGGCCGTGCGCGTCTGGGGGTCGATCGAGTGGATCCGGTTGAGGTGCCGAGAGGTGTCGATCACCAGGCCCGGGCCGACGGCGTTACCCGCGCACGAGGTGCCGGCTCCGCGGGCGGTGATGGGGGTGCCCGACTCCAGCGCGGCCCGCACGAGGGCGACGAGTTCGTCGGGGGTGCGGGGGTGGGCCACCGCCATCGGCGCAACGCGGTACAGCGACGAGTCGCTGGAGTACAGCGCCCGCGTCAGGGTGGAGGTGTCGACGATCTCCGCGAGATCCCCGAGACGGTCGAGCAGGTCAGCGTGGGCCGCGGAGGTGGTGGTCACCCGCCCTAGTCTGCCACCGCCAGCACCGCCGACATCGCGCGCCCGAGGGCAACGTAGTCCTCAGGGGACATGGCGTCGACGAACACCCGCCGCACCGAGTCCACATGCGCCGGCGCAGCCTTCTTCAGCAGCTCGAAGCCCGCCTCGGTCATGGTGGCCTGGACGCCGCGACCGTCGGAGGCGCACGAGGTCCGCGTCACGTACCCGGCCTGCTCCATGCGCTTGACCGTGTGGGTGAGGCGGGAGCGCGAGTGGCCGACGGAGGCCGCCAACTCGCCCATGCGGATGGTATGGTCCGGTGATTCCGACATCCGCACGAGGAGTTCATACTCGGCGAGGCTGAGACCGAAGTCCCGGAGCGCCTCCTCGAGGTAGTCGTCGATGTGCGTCTTGGCCAGGAGATAGCTCCGCCAGACGCGCTGCTGGCTCTCACTGAGCCACCCGTTCACTGGTTCGGACATTCCCCCAGCGTAGCAGATTGTTTAGTATTCAAGTACCCCCGGGGTGACACGCCTCTGGCGCAAACCTCTACCCGCTCCTGCGGGCCCCCGATAGTCTTGGCGAAACGCTGAGGAAGGGACTGTCACGTGGGCATTCGGGAAGAACTCTTGGAGAAGGCGGCCGACAACGTCGGTCACATGCTGCGGCGCCGCGTCGCGGCCACGCCCGGCAAGCTGGCCTTCATGTACCCGGAGGGCGCCGTCGAGGGTCCCACCGCATGGGCGAAGCTGACGTGGCAGGAGACCAGCGACATCGTGGACCGCCTCGCCGCCGGCCTCCTCTCGCGCGGACTCCAGTACGAGGAGCGCGTGGCGATCTGCTCCAACACCCGGATCGAGTGGATCTTCACGGACCTCGCGATCGCCCTCGCCGCCGGCGCCACGACGACGGTGTACCCCAACACCCAGGCGGGTGACCTGCACTTCATCGTCAAGGATTCGGGTTCGGTCATCTTCGTCGCGGAGAACGCCGAGCAGGTGGCGAAGCTCACCGACACCCCGGAGTTCGACGAGCAGGTGCACACGATCGTCGTGTTCGACACCACCGGCCTGACGCTCGACGACCGGATCATCTCGTTCCAGCACCTCAAGGAGGCCGGCGAGCGGTACCTGGCCGAGCACCCCACCGCCGTCGACGACGCGATCGCGAAGACCTCGCGGGAGTCGCTGTCGACGCTGATCTACACCTCGGGCACCACCGGCCGACCCAAGGGCGTCCGGCTCAACCACATGTCCTGGGTCTACGAGGGCGCCGCCACCAAGTATCTCGACATCATCGGGCCGGACGAGCTGCAGTACCTGTGGCTCCCGCTCAGCCACGTCTTCGGCAAGGCCCTCATCGCAGTGCAGCTGGACTACGGCTTCGCGTCGGCGGTCGACGGCCGCATCGACAAGATCGTCGAGAACCTGGGCATCGTCAAGCCGTCGTTCATGTGTGGCGCCCCGCGCATCTTCGAGAAGGTGCGTGCGGCCGTGATGACGGGGTCCACCGGCCTCAAGGGCAGGATCGCGCGCTGGGCCTTCCATGTGGGCTACCAGTCCATCGACGACCGCCTCGCCGGCCGGCCCCTCACGGGCGCCCTGGCGCTGCAGTACAAGGTCGCGGACAAGCTCGTCTTCTCCAAGCTCAAGGAGAAGCTGGGCGGCAACATCAAGTTCATGATCTCCGGCGCCGCGAAGCTCTCGCCGCAGGTCCAGCAGTGGTTCTACGGCGCGGGCATCCTCATCGTGGAGGGCTACGGCGCCACGGAGACCAGCGCCATCGCCGGCGTGGACCTGCCCAAGGATCCGCACTTCGGCACGGTCGGCCCCATCCTGCCCGGCATCGAGAAGAAGCTGGCCGACGACGGTGAGCTGCTGCTTCGCGGCCCCATCATCACGCCCGGCTACCACAACCTCCCCGAGGAGACGGCCGAGGCGATCGACGCCGAGGGCTGGTACCACACCGGCGACATCGCGGAGATCACGCCCACCGGGCACCTCAAGATCACCGACCGCAAGAAGGACCTCTTCAAGACCTCGGGCGGGAAGTTCGTCGCTCCGCAGAAGGTGGAGAGCGCCATCCAGGCCAACATCCCGTACGTGGCGCAGTCGGTGGCCATCGGTGAGGGACGCAAGTACGTCTCGGCCCTGGTGGTGCTGGATCCGGTGATGCTGCAGAAGTGGGCGGACAAGCGCGATCTGGGCAACCTCAGCTATGCGGAGCTGAGCCAACGCCCGGAGATCAAGGCCTCGATCGAGAAGTGGATGGAGCGCGTCAACGCCAAGCTCGAGCGGTGGGAGACGGTCAAGCAGTTCGCCATCCTCGACCATGAGCTGACGGTCGACAATGCGGGCGTCACGCCCAACATGAAGATCCGCCGTTCCATCGTCACGGAGAAGTACTCGGCCATCGTGGACTCGCTGTACCCGCAGGAAGACTGAGTGTTCGAGGTTCGCTGCCCCCTGCGCTGGTCCGACCTGGACGCGCAGGGGCACGTCAACAACGCCATCATCGTCGACTACCTGCAGGAGGGCCGCGTGGCCTTCCTGCGCAGCGGGCCCGCATCGCAGCTCCTGGACGACGGCGTCGTCGTGGTCGGGCACCAGATCGAGTACCGGCGCGCCATCGACTACTCGGACGACGGCGTCGAGGTGTCCCTCGGCGTCTCCGAGCTCGGTGCCGCCCGGGTGGCGCTCTCCTATGAGCTGCGACAGGACGGTGAACTGGCGGTGGTCGCCAGGACGCTGCTGTGTCCGTTCGACTTCGAGGGCCAGGCGCCGACGCGGATCAGGCCGGAGTACAGGCCGTTCTTCGAGTCCCACCGCGTGGAGGCCGAGCCGATGAGGGCGCTGGTGGCGCCGTCGCTCGAAGGTCGCGGGACCGCTGTGCCGCTGCCGGTCCGCTGGACGGATCTCGACTCCTACGGCCACATCAACAACGCCAAGGTGTTCGACTACCTGCAACAGGCCCGCATCACCGCGACCACGCGCTGGGACCCGGGCATGGCCCGCGTCGGGTCGTCGGGTAGCCGGCACCTCTGGCTGGTCGCTCGCCAGGATGTGGACTACGTGGCCCAGATGGACCATCGGATGGACCCGTACGAGGTGAGGGTCGCGCCGGTGGCGCTGGGATCGTCGTCGATCACCCTGGCCGCCGAGATCGTCGACCCGGCCGAAGGAACGCTCTTCGTCCGCGGCCGCACGGTCCTGGTGTGCGCGGACCTCGACGGCAGGAAGATGCCGCTCGACGCCGGCACGCGAGGCCGGCTCGAGGCCCAGCTCATCTGACCCGCGACGCCCCCGGCCAGGACTCTGCGGGGTGGACAAACGGGGCCGCAAGAGCCTAATCTGTGAACGTTCACATCGGTGAGGCCGTGCCATCGACGGCTGGCCTGGGCCGGAAGCGAAGATCCTCAAGGAGAACCCATGGAAAGCCCCTTCGTCGGCAAGGAGATCTGGTTCCTCACCGGATCCCAGGACCTCTACGGCCCCGAGACCCTGGATCAGGTCACCGCACAGTCCCAGGAGGTGGCGGCGCTGCTCGACGGGGCCGAGTCCATCCCCGTCTCCATCGTCCACCGCCCCACGCTCAAGGACCGCGACGCCATCCGCGCCGAGATGCTGGCCGCCAACGCGGACCCGAGCTGCATCGGCGTCATCACCTGGATGCACACCTTCTCGCCGGCCAAGATGTGGATCCTCGGACTCGCCGCCCTGGACAAGCCGATGCTGCACCTGCACACCCAGGCCTCGATGGGCCTGCCGTGGGACACCATCGACATGGACTACATGAACCTCAACCAGTCCGCGCACGGCGACCGCGAGTTCGCCTACATCGCGTCGCGGCTGGGCAAGGCCCGCCGCACTGTCGTCGGCCACGCGTCCACCACGGCCGTGCAGGAGAAGATCGGCACCTGGGCCCGCGCGGCCGCCGGCTGGGACTCCCTCCACAACACCAAGCTTGCCCGGTTCGGCGACAACATGCGCAACGTCGCAGTCACCGAGGGTGACAAGACCGAGGCCGAGCTGCGCCTCGGCGTCTCCGTCAACACCTGGGGCGTCAACGACCTCGTGGCCGCCGTCGCCGCCGTCTCCGACGAGGCCGTCGACGCCCTGGTGGCCGAGTACGAGGAGCTCTACGACGTCGTCCCCGAGCTCCGCAAGGGCGGCGACCGGCACGAGTCGCTGCGCTACGGGGCACGCCAGGAGCTCGGCATGCGGAGCTTCCTGGAGGCCGGGAAGTTCGGCGCCTTCACCACCAACTTCGAGGACCTCGGCGGGCTCAAGCAGCTCCCCGGCCTCGCCGTCCAGCGCCTCATGGCAGAGGGCTACGGCTTCGGCGCCGAGGGCGACTGGAAGACGGCGATCCTGGTCCGTCTGGCCAAGGTGATGGGCTACGGCCTCCCCGGTGGGGCGTCGCTGATGGAGGACTACTGCTACGAGATGACGCCGGGCAAGGAGAAGATCCTCGGCGCCCACATGCTCGAGGTGTGCCCCAGCCTCACCACCTCGAAGCCCAAGCTCGAGATACACGCCCTCGGCATCGGGGACCGCGAGGACCCCGTGCGCCTGGTCTTCGACGCCGACGCCGGCCCCGCCCTCGTCGTCGCCATGGCCGACATGCGTGAGCGCTTCCGCCTCACGATGAACATCGTCACGAACGTGGAGCCCGACGCCCCGCTGCCGAACCTCCCCGTGGCCCGCGCCGTCTGGGAGCCCGCTCCCGACTTCGCCACCTCGGCCGAGTGCTGGCTGATCTCCGGCGCGGCGCACCACACCGCCATGTCGACGGCCACCACCCGCGAGATGTGGGAGGACTTCGCCGAGATCGCAGGCATGGAGCTGGCCATCATCGACGAGACCACCACCGCCCGCGGCTTCGCGCAGGAGCGCCGCCTTGAGCAGGTCTACCACCGGCTCACCCAGGGCGTCTGAGCCCGTGTCCCGTGGGGGTCGGGCCGCCGCCCGGCCCCCGGGGATGATCGCCGTGGCCCGTCTGGCGGGCGTGTCCCACCAGACGGTGTCGCGGGTCATCAACGACCCCGACACGGTCCGCCCGGAAACCCGTGAACGCGTCGAGGCGGCCATCGCCGAGTTGGGCTACGTCCGCAACCTCGCGGCTCGGACGCTGATCACGCAGCAGACCGCCCTCCTGGGGGTGGTCTGGACGGGGTCCGGCTTCGTCGGCCCGTCCGGCACCGTCGCCGGGATCGAGGTGGCGGCCAGGGCAGCCGGCTACTCGACGCTCGTCGCGGCGCTCGAGAACCCCGATGACGACGAGGTGGCCCAGGTGTTCAAGGGCTTCCGCGACCGCGGCGTCGAGGGTATCGCCATCGTCGCGCCGCACGAGCGGATGGCGAGGCTCACCCGAGAGCACAGCATCGGGATCCCGACCGTGCTGATGGCCGACACCGCGCCCACCGATGGCTGCCACGTGGTGACCGTCGACCAGCGCATGGGCGGCCGCATGGCCACCGAGCACCTGGTCGGACGCGGCTGTCGCACCGTGGCCCACATCTCCGGCCCCCTGGACTGGTTCGACGCCCGGGAGCGCATCTCGGGGTGGCGCGACGCCCTCGCGGACGCCGGGCTGCCCGTGCCGGAGCTGATCGTGGGGGACTGGTCCGCCGAGTCCGGGTACGCGGCCGCGCAGAGAATGCTCGACGACGGTGCCCTGCCGGACGCGGTGTTCTGCGGCAACGACGCCATCGCCCTGGGTCTGATGGCGGGGCTGCGTGACGCGGGGGTCGACGTCCCGGGACGGGTGAGTGTGGTCGGCTACGACGACTCGATCGGCGCCGCCTTCTTCGCCCCGCCGCTGACGACCGTCGCTCAGCCGTTCACGGAGCTCGGCGGCGCCTGCGTGGACGTGCTCGTGGCAGCCATTCGTGGGCAGGCCCCGGCGCGCACGCAGCTGGCTCCTGAGCTGCGCGTGCGCCGCAGCGTCCGCTGAGAGATCAGCTCTGGGGGACCGCCCACAGCGCGGTGGAACCGGCGGTCAGGCCGCTGAGCGTCGTCACCCACCTCTGGCCCGCCTCGTCCCACTGCCGGAAGGTCTCCGCGGTGACCTTGTCACCGTCGAGCGTCAGGATCACGCGGTCGCCGTCGGCCTCCCAGGTGCCGGCCCGGTCCCCGGTCAGGGTGCCGTCGTCGGCCAGCGTGATGGCTTCGGTCCCCGCCATCGACCGGCCGATGGTGCGCGGGCCGTGGTCCACCAGCGCGTAGGAACCGGGCACGTCATCGGCGGATGCCTCCCTGTCCGGATCGCCCGCCCAGCGCAGCGGCGAGATGACGGGCCAGCCGTCCCCGTCGATGTCGAGTTCGTGGACTCGCACCTGGTGTGCCTCTCCCCGCCCGGGGAACCGGGTGTGGAAGGCGATCAGGGTGCGGCCGCTCTCCTCGTCGACGAACGGCGAGCTGCCACCCGGGGAGACGTAGCCGACTGCTGGCATTCCGTCGGCCGCCGGGGCCAGCACGTGGTTACCCATGAGCTTGACTGCGGACTCGGCGATGGTGACGTCGTCGAACAGCGGAAGCGTGGGATCGGACTTCACGTCCGACATCGCCCGGCCCTCGACGTCCACGTACGGTCCGTCGGGGTTCTCCGAGCGCGCGACGCGGATGTTGTAGCCGCCGCCCGCGTCAAGGCCGCCGTAGGTGACGAAGAGGTAGTAGTAGCCGGCCTCCTCGTCGTAGATGACGGCAGGCCCCTCGATGCGGGAGTGGTTCCCGCCCCACAGGTGCGTGCCGTAGCCCTGGCCGGGCAGCGGGAAGCCGGTCGCCGGGTCCAGTTCGAGGATGAACAGGCCGCCTGAGAAGCTCCCGTACACCATCCATAGCTTGCCGTCGGCGTCGTAGAAGACGTCGGGGTCGATCACGTTGGGGTGTACGCGCGCGTCGAACGGGGTACCGTCCTCGCTCTCTCCGCTCATCCCGGACCTGAGGATCAGCCCCAGGTCCTCGTAGGGGCCGGTCACCTCGTCGGCTACCGCGATGCCCATGGCCGAGAGCGGCGAGTCCCCGCGACAGGCGTCGTAGTAGAGGTAGAAGCGCCCGTCGGCGAGCTGGATGATGTCCGGGGCCCAGAGCGTGTCGGTCTCCGCCCACTCGAGGGCCTCTGAGAGCTCCTGCGTGACGTCCTCGAACAGGGGGTTCTCGGGATTGACGCCCTCGGCCTCCTGAGTCCACCGGAGGAGGTCCGGGCTGGAGGCCGCCTGCAGGTGGGAGCCGACGAGGTAGTGGGTGCCGTCGACGGCGATGTGATCGGGGTCGTGCACCGTGACGTCGGCGAACTCCGGGGCGCCGCCCTCGGCCTGACATCCGGTCAGGCCGAGGGCGACGGCGACGGCCAGCGCCGCCATTCGGCTCCGCACGTCAGCGGGCCAGGCGGACCATGGCCCACGACGTGGGCGGCAGGTCGAGCGTGAGGGTTGCGCCGTCGATGACGGCCGAGTCCAGCGCCCTCGGTGCGACGGTGGTGTCGTCCTCAGGGCTGGCCTGCCACAGCGGGTCGCTGTGGTGCAGCACCACGGCCTCGGCCAGCGAGGTGCCGGCCGGGACCTCGCAGGACACCGTGACGGTGTCGGTCTCGTGCCGGTTCACCAGGAACAGAGCGCCCTCCGCCTCGCTCCAGGTGGCGACGGCGTCGACCGCCTGCACGTCGCCGAACTCGGCGCTCCGGATGGTGGGGCCGTCGATGAGGACGCGCAGGACGTCGCCCTGGGCGTACTTCGAGGTCAGCGCGAAGGGATGGAAGATGGTCTGCTTCCAGACCGGGCCCTCGGGCTCGGCCATGATCGGGGCGATGACGTTGACGAGCTGGGCCTGGCTCGCAGACCACACCCGGTCGGTGTGGCGGAGCAGCGAGATGAGCAGGTTGCCCACCACGACGGCGTCGGCCACGCTGTAGTGGTCCTCCAGGAGGCGGGGTGCCACCGGCCAGTCGTCCCCCGTCGGGGGCTGGGACGGCGTGCGGTCCTGGTACCAGACGTTCCACTCGTCGAACGAGATGCCGATGGTCTTGTCGCTCTTGCGGGCGGTGGCCACGGCGTCCGCGGTCGCGGCCACGGAGGCGATGAAGCGGTCCATGTCCTCGGCGGAGACCAGGAACTCCTGGAGGCCGGAGTCCTTGACCCAGTAGTAGGCGTGCGCGGAGACCATGTCCACCTGGTCCCAGGCCTCGGTCAGGACCGTGCGCTCCCACTCGCCGAAGGTCGGCATGGAGCGGCCGGACGAGCCGCAGGCCACCAGCTCGATCCCCGGATCGATCATCCGCATGGCGCGGGCCGTCTCGGTGGCCACCCTGGCGTACTCCTCGGCGGTCTTGTGGCCGATCTGCCACGGGCCGTCCATCTCGTTGCCCAGGCACCACATCTTCACCCGGTAGGGCTCCTCGGCGCCGTTGGCGCGGCGCTGGTCGGCGAAGTGTGAGCCACCCGGCACGTTGCAGTACTCGAGGATGTCGAGGGCCTCCTGCACGCCGCGGGTGCCGAGGTTCACGGCCATCATCGGCTCGATGTCGGCCTTGGCGGCCCACTTCATGAACTCGTCTGTGCCGAAGGTGTTGGGGTCGGTCGAGTGCCAGGCGAGATCCAGGCGGGCGGGACGGTCCTCGACCGGGCCCACGCCGTCCTCCCAGCGGTAGCCGGAGACGAAGTTGCCGCCGGGGTAGCGCACCGTCGAGACGCCCAGCTCGCGCACCACGTCGAGCACGTCGCCGCGGAAGCCGTCCTCGTCGGCGGTGGGGTGACCGGGCTCGTAGATGCCGGTATAGACGCAGCGTCCCAGGTGCTCCACGAACGACCCGAAGGTGCGCCGCCGGACGGGGCCGACGGTGTAGGCAGGGTTGAGGACTAGGCGTGCAACGCTCATGAAATCGGCTCCTTCGCCGCTCGGTCATTCATCGATGTAAACAATCATGACACGACGGTTGGTGCCGGTCAAGGCGCGATGTGGCCCCGCCCGGGGTATCGATTACCGGATCAGGAGATGGCGGGTGCCGACTGGCGGATCACCAGCTCGTATTGGGCGAAGATCCGCTGGATGGGCTTGCGGCCATCGGGGGAGGTGTTGCTCTCCGCGATCCGGTCCTGCAGGAGGGCGACGGCGCGGGAGGCGATCTCGTCGCGCCCGGGTGCGATGGTGCTGAGGGTGGGCCGGGTGTAGGCGGCGTCCTCGATGTCATCGAAGCCGATGACCGCCACGTCGTCCGGGACGTCGATGCGGTGGGAGCTGAGGCTGTGCAGGACGCCGAGAGCCATGGCGTCGTTGAGCGCGAAGGCCGCGTCGAACGGCGCGCCGGACGCGATGAGGGCGTCCATGGCCTGGGCGCCGGTGTTGCGGTGCCAGATCTGCGTCTCGCACATCAGCCGCTCGTCGACGGGAACCCCCGCCTCCGCCATGGCCGCGCGGAACCCCTGCTCGCGGAGCGCCGCCGAGCCCACCTTCTCTCCTGGGTGCGTGCCGATGACCGCGATGCGGCGGTGCCCGGTGTCAAGGAGGTGCTTGGTGGCGGCCTTGGAGGCCTCGACGTTGCTCATGGTGATGTGGTCGTTGGTGGACCCGAACACCCGCTCGCCCAGCAGCACGAGCGGGAAGTCCACCTTGAACAGGTGGATGTCGTCCTGGCCCAGCGCCAGCGGGGAGAAGATCAGGCCGTCGGTCATGAACCGCCGCTGGCCGTGCAGCACGTCGATCTCGCGCTCCCGGTCCGAGTTGGTCTGCTCGATGAGGACCCGCAGGCCCACCTTCTCGGCCTCGACGATGACGGAGTCCGCCAGTTCCGCGAAATAGGGCAGCTTCAGCTCAGGGAGCGCCAGGCCGATCAGGCCCGTGCGACCCTTGCGCAGGTTGCGGGCCGTGATGTTGAGCTCGTAGTCGAGCTTCTCGATGGCCTGCAGCACCTTCTTGCGGGTGCTGTCGCTGACGTGGGGGTGGTCGTTGACCACGTTCGAGACGGTCTTGGCCGACACGCCGGCGAGCCGGGCGACGTCCTGCATCGTCGCAGCCATGAGGCACCCCTTCGGATCGTTGGTTTACATCGATGAGTATTCCACACCGGGCATCACCGGCGTGGGCGGGGCGTCAGGTCAGGGGCCCCGGCTGACAGGTGGGACACCACCAGATGATTCGCTCCTGGCCCGCGCGGGGGTCCGCCACCGAGGTCGCGCCGCCGAGCGTCGCCGACTCCACGGCGGCGCCGCACCGTCGGCACGGCCGGCCCTTCCTCCCGAACACGAAGCTGGCGTGCCCAGGGCGGTGGTCGCCGGTGAAGGTACGCACCGGGCTGTCGAGGTTGCCGAGCATGACCCTCGCGGCGAGGTCCACAGCGGCGCCGGCATCGGTGCGGCCGACAGGCGTGGCCGGATGGACCCCGCGCAGGAAGCAGATCTCGGCGCGGTACTCGTTGCCCACCCCGGCGAGGATCCGCTGGTCGATGAGGGCCTCACCGACGGTGCGCTCGGGGGTGGCGAGCATCCGGCGGAGGGCCTCGTCGCGGCCGGTCGGAGCCCACCGCCCGGAGGTCGCCCAGTCCTCGGCCAGCGGGTCCGGGCCGAGGTGGCCCATGCGGGTGCCGAACTCCGCCATGGGCCACAGCTCCACCAGCCCCAGGCTGTGGCCCACCAGTTCCACGCCGCCGGAGACCTGGACGACCAGCCGCGCCGTGTGCGAGGGGAGGCCCCACCGCTGCCCGACGGGGTGGGTGCGCCAGGCGCCCTCCATGCGCAGGTGGGTGTGCAGGACCTGCTCGTCGCACAGCCAGAACAGGTGCTTGCCGTGCGGCCAGACCCGCCTGATGGTGGTGCCGGTCAGGGAGGCGGTGGCGAGTTGGGGCAGTCGGAACTGGCTGTGCACGATGGTGCGGCCGACGAGCGGCTGCAGCCGCCGGGACAGGCGCCAGACGGAATCCCCCTCAGGCATGCCCGGGCTCCAGCACGATGCCCTTCGGCGAGATCCGCCCCCCCGCGGCCCGCATCGCCGCCTCGAGTCCCGAACCTCCCACGCGGCCTCCGTCGATCTCCTCGATCCGCAGCCGCTCCATGCGCCCCTCGGCGACGGCCTCGAGGAGGGCCCGGGTGACCATGGCGGCCCGTTCGGACCGGTCCGCCGGGTCGCCGAAGAGGGTCAGGACCCGGCCGCCGCGGGTGACGTGGGCCAGGCAGAGCCCGTCGGCCAGGACCACGAGCGCCCCGGCCGCCCTTGCCGGGCGGGCGCTGGGGTGCTCCGGCCAGGGCAGCACGCTGCCGTACGGGTTGGCCGGGTCGAGGGCCGCGAGGACCGCCGGGGCGGGATGGCGCGCACCGGAGGGCCACTCGGTGCGGTCCGGCGAATCGGCGAAGGAACGCACCTGACCGATCACCTCCCGCGTGGTGAACTGGGCCCCGCCCAGGCCCTCGACGACGTAGCCCCGCACCACGGTGCCCGCGCTCTCCAGCTCTGACAGGAGCCGGTATGCGGCCGCGAACCCGCCCGGTGTCCCGTCGGCGGTGACCCCGCCCCGGGTGACCACCCCGTGCCGCTCGAGCCACGACGACGCCGTCGCGATCGCGGCCTCGGCGGGCGGGAGTTGGGGATCGCGCAGGCGGTACCAGCGCCCGGCGGCCGACGGAGGCGTGATCAGTCCGCCGGCCATGAGCAGTCCGCGCGAGGGGCGCGGAAGCCGCGCCCGGCGCCGCGGCGAGGGGCGCGCCGCCCGGTGGGCGCCTCGGCTGCTGCCGCCGATCCGCGCCCGGAGCGCCGCCATCGAGGCCGGCGCCACCGCGCCCTCCTCAGCGGCCCTCCACAACGCCTCGGTCAGCTCCGCCGACGAGCCGCCCAGGGAGGCATGCAGCGAGGCGAAGGTGCCGTCCCCCTCGGCGAGCGCCGCCGCCAGGGCGAGCGCCTCCTCCGACGGGGGAACCTCGACGGGTCCGAGCAGGTCGAGGTCGGCGGCCGGGACGAGGGCGACGAGCGGGTCGTTGGGGCCCGCGGACCCGCGCACCCGGATGACGACCTCCGACTCGGCCACGAGCGCGTCCAGGTGCGCGGGCGAGTAGCCGGCCAGCCGGGAGGGCAGCACCTGCGTCTCCCACGCGCTGGCCGGCAACACCGCGCCGGCCAGGCGCTGCAGGGCGAGGAGGACCTCGTCGGGGCTGGAGCGGGGGCGGTGGTCGAGGAGGTGCGTGGCGGCGAGGAAGCGCGCGTAGGCGCTCTGGGAGACGGGCTGGAGCTCGCGCCGGGCGGCCGCAAGGCTGCGCCCGCGCAGCCGCCTGAGGACCTCTGGGTCCACGAACTCCTGATCGGTCACCCCCGGCGTGAACCTGCCGGTGATGAGGCGCCGGGCCGCCACCTCCCGCTCGATGATCAGCGCCACCGTCGCCGCCCCGAGCCCGAACGCGGCCGCTGCCTCCCGCGCGGTGAAGGGGCCGTGGGTGCGGGCGAAGCGGGCGACCAGCTGGGTGAGGGGGTCGCGGCCCTCGGTGGCGGGGGGCGCGGTGTGCCCGTGCGGTACCGGCACGCCCAGCGCGTCGCGCAGCAGCCCGAGGTCCGAGGGGGCCGCCAGGTGGGGTGCCCCCGCGAGCCGCACAGTGGCCACCCGGCCTGCCAGCTCCGCCAGCGCCGCGTCGAGATCCGGCAGCGCCACCCGCTCCGGGAGGGCGGTGAGCGGCACGGGCCCGAGGAGGCGGGGGAGCTCGGCCAGGTCGTCGACGGTGGCCGCCCTGCGCTGCGGCGCCGTGTGCTGCAGCTCAGCCACCACCTCCGCCACAACGTCCGGGTCCAGTAGCTCCCGCAGATCCAGCGTGCCGAGGGCGGCGGCCAGCAGCTCGGGATCCATCGAGAGCATCGCGGCGCGCCGCTCGGCCAGGGGGGTGTCGCCGTCGTACATGAAGGCGCCGGTGTAGCGGAAGAGCAGTGTCGCGGCGAACGGGCTGGGGGTTTCGGTGGTGATCTCGACCAGCCGAATCCCGCCGGAGCGCAGTCCGCGCATCAGCTCGACGAGGCCGGGCAGATCGTAGGCGTCCTGCGTGACCTCGCGGACTGTCTCGATGATGATGGGGAAGCGTGGATGGTGGCGGGCGACCTCGAGGAGATGCGCGGCGCGCTGGCGCTGCTGCCAGAGCGGCGCGCGGCGCCCGGGGGTACGGCGGGGCAGCAGCAGGGCGCGCGCGGCACACTCCCGGAAGCGCCCGGCGAACAGCGCCGTGCCGCCAACCTGCGAGGTGACGATGTCGATCACGTCGTCTGGGTCCACGACGAGCAACTCGGGGAGCCGGTCCGCGGCCTCGCAGTCGGGCAGCCGCAGCACCACCCCGTCGTCCGAGACGACCGGCTGGACATCGACTCCGGCGGCCCGGGAGAGAGCCTCGGCCATCACGAGCGACCAGGCGCCGAGCACGCGGCGACCGAGCGGGGAGTGCACCACCACGCGCCAGTCACCCAGCTCGTCGCGGAACCTCTCGAGAACCACGGTGGTGTCGTCGGGCAGCACTCCGGTCGCGGCCCGCTGCTCCTCGATGTAGGTGGCCAGGTTCGCGCGGGTGTTCGCGTCGAGCTGCGGGCGGTCGAGCCGCGACGGGTCCCGCGAGATCTCTCGCTGCAGACGCCCGATCTGGCGGCCGAGCTCCGCGGGCCGGCCCTCGTCGTCGCCCCGCCAGAACGGGAGGCGGCCGGTGCGGCCGGGCGCGGGGGAGACGCGCACCTGGTCCCGCGTGATCTCCTCGATCTGCCAGGCGGAGGCGCCCAACGTGAACACGTCGCCCACCCGCGACTCATAGACCATCTCCTCGTCGAGCTCCCCGACGCGACGCGACCCCTGCTCGTCGGTGGCGAGGAACACGCCGAACATCCCGCGGTCCGGGATGGTGCCGCCCGACGTGGCGGCGAGGCGCAGCGCGCCAGGCCGGGGATAGAGCCGCCCGTCGTCGCCGAGGACCAGCCGCGCCCGCAGCTCCCCGAAGTCGGCGGCCGGGTAGGCGCCGGTGAGCAGCTCGACGACGGAGTCCAGCAGGCCGCGCTCCAGGCCGGCGTACGGCCGGGCGCGGGTCACGGTCGAGAACCACTCATCCACGTCGAGCCCGGCGTCACCCGCCGCGGCCGCTGCGGCCACGGTCTGCTGCGCGAGGACGTCGAGCGGGTGTCGCGGGATCCTGAGCTCCTCGATCTCCCCGGCGAGCATGCGTTCGGTGGTGACCACCGCCGGCGCCAGGTCACCTCGGTGCAGCGGATAGACGTCCCCCGCCGACACCGCGCCCACCACGTGTCCGGCGCGCCCGATGCGTTGGAGAGCGTTGGCCACCGACGGCGGGGCGCCGACCTGGATCACCCGGTCCACCGCGCCCATGTCGATGCCCAGCTCCAGCGAGCTGGTGGCCACGACGCACCGCAGTTCGCCCGACTTGAGCGCGCCCTCGATCTCAGCGCGTGCCTCCTTGCTCACGGAGCCGTGGTGGGCGCGCGCGATGACCGCCGGGGCGCCACGGACCGTGTCCACCGGGGCCATCACCTGCGCCGGTGGCTTGTCCGGAAGCTCCGGCAGCGTCTCCGGTGCGTGCTCGGCGGCCCACAGCTCGTTGAGCCGCCCCGTCAGCCGCTCGGCCACGCGTCGCGAGTTGGTGAACACCAGCGTGGACCGTCCGCTGGTGACGGTGTCGTAGACCTGCTGCTCGATGTGCGGCCACAGCGACGACCCCGACGGCCCGTCGACGCTGAGCGTGTCCGTCCCGCCTCCCCGCAGAAGGGGATCGACGGCGGCCTCGGGCGCGCCGGGTGCCGGACCCGGATCCGTGATGTCTGTCACGGGGAGCCGGACGGCCACGTCCCAGCGCTTGTCCGTGCGGGGTGCGACCACGGTGACCGGCCGGTCTCCGGCGAGGAACCGGGCCACGCGTTCGATCGGTCTGACGGTGGCCGAGAGGGCCACCCGCTGAACGTCATGCCCGACGAGGGCGTCGAGCCGCTCCAGGCTGAGGGCCAGGTGGCTGCCACGCTTGGTTCCGGCGACCGCGTGGATCTCGTCGACGATCACCGTCTCGACGCCGGTCAGCGTGGAGCGGGCCGAGCTGGTGAGCATGAGGTAGAGCGACTCGGGAGTGGTGATGAGGATGTCAGGCGGCCGGCGCACGAGGGCGGCGCGCTCCCTCGACGGGGTGTCTCCGCTGCGCACGCCGACGGTGATGTCCGGCAGAGCCAGACCCAGGCGCTCGGCGGTCAGCCGGATTCCGGTGAGCGGGGCGCGCAGGTTGCGTTCGACGTCGACGCCCAGCGCCTTGAGCGGTGAGACGTACACGACGGTGGCGCCCGGTGTCCGAGGCCGCGACGCCAGCCGGTCCAACGCCCACAGGAACGCGGCCAGCGTCTTGCCGGACCCCGTCGGAGCCACGACGAGGGCGTTCTCCCCGCGCGCGATCGCCGCCCAGGCCTCCGCCTGCACCGCCGTCGGGCCCGCGAACACGCCCTCGAACCACCCGCGCGTGGGCGCGGAGAACAGCTCGAGGGCGTCGGTCATGCCGGCAAGTCTGCCACCGCCCCCCGACGCTCCAGTGAAGGTTCCGTGGGTGACTACGCCCACAGAACCCTCACCGCGACATCAGTGGGCGTCGGTGGCCTCGACCTCGGCACCGTCGGTGGACCAGTTGACGTGGAACGACCCCCCGCGGTCCGTCCGTCGGTAGGTGTGTGCGCCGAAGTAGTCGCGCAGGCCCTGGGTGAGGGCCGCGTTGAGGCGCGGGGCGCGCGCCTGGTCGTAGTGTGCGAGCGCCGACGAGAAGCCCGGCACGGGGACCCCTCCCCGGACAGCCTCGACCACCACCGTCCGCCACGCGTCCTGCGCGTCCGCCAGGCCGGCGGCCACCGACGGCGCCTCCAAAAGCGTGGTCAGCTGGCCGGCCGCGTACTCGGAGCGGATGCGCTCCAGCAGCTTGGCCCGGATGATGCAGCCGCCGCGCCAGATCTTGGCGACCTCGCCCACGTTGATGTCCCAGCCGTACTCGTCGGCCGCCATGCGGATCTCGTCGAGCCCTTGGGCGTAGGCGACCACCTTGCTCGCCCACAGCGCCTGGCGGATCTGCTCGACGAACGCCGCCCTGTCCGCGACACCGATCACTCCCGCGGGACCGTGCAGCGCGGCCTGCGCCGCCCGTCGAAGGTCGGGCGACGAGGAGATGGCCCGCGCGAACACGGACTCGGCGATGGTGTTCACCGGGGTGCCCAGATTGAGCGCGGACTGCACGGTCCACGTGCCGGTGCCCTTCATGCCGGCCGCGTCGACGATGACCTCCACGAGCGGGCGGCCGGTGGCGGCGTCGACCTTCCGCAGCACCTCCGACGTGATCTCGATGAGGTAGGAGTCGAGGTCGCCCTCGTTCCAGGCCTCGAAGGTGTCGGCCATCTCGTCGTGGGTGAGCCCGAGGGCCTTGAGCAGCTCGTAGGCCTCGCCGATGAACTGCATGTCGGCGTACTCGATGCCGTTGTGCACCATCTTGACGAAGTGGCCGGCGCCGTCGGTGCCGATCCAGGTGCAGCACGGCTCGCCGTCGACCTTGGCGGAGATGGACTCCAGGATGGGCCCGAGCGCGGCGTAGGACTCGGGTGAGCCGCCGGGCATGATCGACGGCCCCTCCAGCGCGCCCACCTCACCCCCGGAGATGCCGGCGCCCACGAAGTGGAGGCCCAGCTCGCGGAGCTTCTTCTCGCGCCTGCGGGTGTCCTCGAAGAAGGCGTTGCCGCCGTCGACGACGATGTCGCCCTCGTCGAGGAGGGGGAGGAGCGAGTCGATGGTGGCGTCCGTGCCGGCGCCCGCCTTCACCATGATGACGATGCGGCGCGGCTGTTCGAGCGAGGCCACGAAGTCCGAGAGTTCGGCTGAGGGGCGGAAGTCGCCCTCGTGGCCGTGCTCGGCGATCACCGCGTCGGTCTTGGCGGTGGTCCGGTTGTACACCGCGACCCGATGGCCGTTTCGGGCCAGGTTCCGGGCCAGGTTTGAGCCCATCACCGCCATCCCGATCACGCCGATGTTGGCCTGCTGCGTCTCGGACATATCCATCCCTTCGTCGGAAGTCAGGTTCCCGCAGAGCCTATCTGGCAAAATCGGGGCAAGCCCGGCCCTGCCGTCGATTGGATCCGCCATGCGCCTCACGACCACCCTCTGGTTCGCCACCGAGGCGGAGCGGGCAGCCAGACGCTACGTCGAGATCTTCGGCGGCGCCGAACCGCGTGTCCAGCATGGGCCGGACGGGTCGGTGCTGCTGGTCGAGTTCACGGTCCTCGGCTGCCACTTCACCGCCATGAACGGTGCCCGGGTGGCGCCGAGCGAGGCGATCTCGTTCGCGGTGCCCTGCGACACGCAGGAACAGATCGACACCATCTCCGACTCGCTCATCGCCGACGCCGGCGAACAGCAGGCCTGCGGCTGGCTGCGCGACGAGTTCGGGATCTCGTGGCAGATCCTGCCCGCCGAGCTGCCCACGCTCATGGCGGATCCGGAGTGGGGTGGGCACGTCATGCGCGAGCTGCTCACCATGCGGCGCATCGAGCTCCGCCGGCTGCTCGCCGCAGGGCACGTCGAGTAGGGCTCAGCGCGTCGGGCCTCCCAGAAGGCCTGAGCCGCCGATCACCTCGATCACCTCGTCGTCGAGCACCACCTCGACGGGGCCACCGTCGTGCGGCATGGAGGCTGCCAGCAACGGCGTGCTGAGCCGGATCTCGCCATCGATCGCCTCAAGGCGCACCCCGGTGGCCGGCTCGATCGGCCCCTCGGGCAGCCACACGAAGCGCTCGGACGAGCCGAGGGCGGCATGCCGGCCCAGGTCCGGGTGGGCGGTGGCGACGAGGCGGCCGTCGACCACGTGCATCACGTGGGGGATGGACAGGCAGCCGGTCCATCCGTCGCCGCGCACCTCCCGGAGCCAGGCCATCATGCACGGGCGCCGGTCGGCGTCGCGGAAGACGGTGGGCGCGTAGTACGTGCCGTACGTGAGGCGCCCCCACGTGGTGGCGTGGAACCGCCCGTCCGCGAAGGTGCCGAGGGCGTACCCCGCGTGGTGGAGTTGGCCGTCCTCCCAGACCGAGGTGAGCATCACCCAGACGCCGTCCACCTCGATCACCTGCGGGCACTCCCACAGCGCGCCCATCCACGCGCCGTCGGTCTCGGACTTGTGGCGGCTGAGCGCCACGCCCTCATAGGTCCACGTCTCACCGTCGGTGGAGACGTAGCCGTGCATCATCGCGTGGCCCGAAGCCGAGTCCGAACCCACCATCATCCGCCACAGGTCCCCGTCGCGGAGGACGAAGGGGTCCCGGTAGTCCTTGATGCCCAGGCCCTCCGGCGGTGCAGCGACGACGGGGCCCTTGGTCCAGGAGCGCAGACCGTCGTCCAGGGGGCGGGCGGTGCGGATGGACGCCAGCCCCAGCCACGGCTCGCGTGCGGAGGTGTAATACGCGATGAGCCCCTGCCCGTCCTCGACGATGCAGCCGGTCCAGATGCCCTCGTCGCCGTCGCCCGGCTCGATGGCGGAGCCGACGTAGCTGAGGCTGAACAGATCCTCGCCGACGGCGTGGCCCCAGCGGATCGCCTTGTCCCACTCCACCGTCTCCGGCGAGTGCTGATGGAAGAGGTGGTAGCCGTCCGTGCGGTGGATGACGCCGTGCGGGTCGTTGAGCCAGCCGTGCGGGGAGCGGTAGTGCAGCCTCATGGACTGAGACTAGGCCCTTGGAGTTGGCCTTGGCTCAGAGGTTGGTCATCCGGTCGAGCTCCTCGGGATACCGGGCGCCGGTGATCTCGATCCGATCCGCTGCATCACGGATCTCGCCGAGCTGGGCGACGGACAGCTCGATGGCCGCCGCGCCGATGTTCTCCTCGAGCCGCGCGATCCGCTTGGTGCCCGGGATGGGCACCATCCACGGCTTCTGGTTCAGCACCCACTGCAGCGCGAGCTGCGCAGGCGTGCATCCCACCTCGACCGCCACCCGGTTGAGGGTCTCGACGAGGGCCAGATTCGCCTGCAGCGCCTCGCCCTGGAATCGCGGGGTGCGGCCGCGGAAGTCGGTGTCGCTGAAGGTTGTCGAGGCGTCGATGGTGCCGGTGAGGAACCCCTTGCCGAGCGGGCTGAACGGGACCATTCCGATGCCGAGTTCCTCGAGCACCGGGATGACGTCCGTCTCGCGTTCCCGCCACCACATCGAGTACTCGCTCTGCACCGCCGTCACCGGCTGCACGGAGTGGGCGCGGCGGATCGTCGCCGCGGACGCCTCGGACAGCCCGAAGTGCAGCACCTTGCCCGCCTCGATCAGCTCCTTGACGGTGCCGGCCACCTCCTCGATGGGGACGGTGGTGTCCACGCGGTGCTGGTAGTAGAGGTCGATGTGGTCGGTCCGGAGGCGGCGCAGCGAGTGTTCCACGGCGCGTCGGATGCTGTCCGGGCGGCTGCAGACGCCCCCCGCGGGAACGCCGTTCTCCTCGAACGCGAACCCGAACTTGGTGGCGATCTTCACCTGGTCGCGGACGGGTTCCAGGGCTTCACCCACCACGTCCTCGTTGGTGAAGGGGCCGTAGA
This sequence comes from Tessaracoccus yangjingae, assembly GCF_055326235.1. Lineage (NCBI taxonomy): Bacteria > Bacillati > Actinomycetota > Actinomycetes > Propionibacteriales > Propionibacteriaceae > Tessaracoccus > Tessaracoccus yangjingae. The sequence goes on from NZ_JBUZNN010000002.1 coordinate 478,790, forward strand.
CCTCGGCCGTGTCGAAGAGGGTGACCCCCAGATCGACGGCGCGGCGGATGAGCGTGATCGCCTCCTCCCGGGGGACGTTCGCGGTCGCGCCGTAGGCACCCGTGAGGCTCATGCAGCCCAGGCCGATCTCGCTGACCGTCAGTGACCGGCCGAGTGTGCGTTGCTTCATCGTTCTCCTTGTGTTTCGTACGTCAGCGGTGGGTGGTGCGCGGCCGTCCAGCTTCCGAGGAGCGCGAGCGCCTCCTCGGACTGGCTGTTGGGCTCGACGGTGTAGACGATGAGGGTGAGCCCGGGATCGCCCGGGAACAGGAGCGCCTCGCCCGTGACCTCCACGTCGCCGACGACGCCGTGATGGAGCGTCTTGGTGGCGGTGGTGTGGAACTTCACCTGGTGGCCGGCCCACCAGGTGCGGAACTCCTCGCTGCGGGTGGAGAGTTCGCCGACGAGGTCTGTGAGGCCCCGGTCGTAGGGATTGCGCCCCGCCTCGATGCGCAGCGCTGCGACCATGTCCCGCGCCACGTTCTCCCACGCGACGAAGAACGACCGCGAGCCCGGGTCCAGGAACAGGTAGCGGGCGATGTTGAAGCCGACGGCGTCGTCGCCGTAGCCGTCGCTGAAGAGGGCGCGGCCGAGCCGGTTCGCGGCGACGATGTCCCCGCGGAGGTTGCGGATGTAGGCCGGGCCGCTGATCGTGTCCAGGACACGCTGCAGGCCGGGGCGCACGCCGGCACGACCGGAGCTGCCGCCGGATCGGGCGGGAGGCTTGCGGCTGGTGTTAGCCGTCGCGTGCAGGTTGAGCAGGTGCGTGCGCTCGGCCTCGTCGAGTTGGAGGGCCCGTGCGACGGCGTCGAGGACCGACTCCGAGACGCCGTCGAGGCGGCCCCGCTCGAGCCTGGTGTAGTAGTCGATGCTCACCCCGGCGAGCATCGCCACCTCCTCGCGACGCAGGCCCTTCACCCGACGGCGCCCGCCATAGAGCGGCAGGCCCGCCTGCTGGGGGCTCAGCCTGGCGCGGCGGGTGGTGAGGAAGTCGCGCACCTCGTCTCTGTTGTCCACGTCTTCAACGGTATGGCCCTCGGCGCGGCGGAGGGAGTGTCTGTCAGTACCAGGAAGCGCAGCGCACGGGTCCGCGGCGCGGCGGGGTGTCGGTCGGCGTCGCTAAGGTGGCCAGCGTGATCACCGGAGAGCTCAAGAGCAGGATCGACCGCATCTGGGACGCCTTCTGGTCGGGCGGCATCTCCAACCCCATGGAGGTCATCGAGCAGATCACCTACCTGCTGTTCCTCAAGCGCCTCGACGACATCCAGACCCTCAAGGAGAAGAGGGCGCGGTTCTACAGCTCCGAGGTGGAGGACCCCATCTACCGGGACGATCAGCAGCACCTGCGCTGGGGTCGTTTCGTGCATGCGGAGCCGGGTGAGATGCACCGCGTCGTGGCAGACGAGGTGTTCCCCTTCCTGCGCGGGCTCGGGGACGGCACCACCTACTCGGCGCACATGCGCGACGCCCGGTTCACCATCCCGACGCCGGCGCTGCTCGCCCGCGTGGTGGAGATGATCGACGGCCTAGAGCTGACGGACCGCGACACCAACGGCGACCTCTACGAGTACCTGCTGTCCAAGATCGCCAGCGCCGGCGTCAACGGCCAGTTCCGCACCCCACGGCACATCATCCAGCTGATGGTCGACATGACGGCGCCCACGCCGAGGGACGAGATCTGCGACCCGGCCTGCGGCACCGCCGGCTTCCTCGTCGCCGCCTCCGAGTACCTGCGCGAGAACCACCCCTCGGTGCTCACCGACGCCGAGCAGCGCCGCCACTTCCACCACTCGATGTTCCACGGCTACGACTTCGACGGCACCATGCTGCGCATCGGCAGCATGAACATGCTGCTGCACGGCATCGAGGCGCCGGACATCCGGTACCGAGACTCCCTCTCCGAGGGCGCCAGCGCCGACGCGGAGAAGTACACGCTGATCCTGGCGAATCCGCCGTTCGCCGGGTCGCTGGACTACGAGTCCACGGCGAAGGACCTGCAGCGCATCGTCAAGACGAAGAAGACCGAGCTGCTGTTCCTAGCGCTGTTCCTCAAGCTGCTCAAGCCCGGCGGCCGCGCGGCGGTGATCGTGCCCGACGGCGTGCTGTTCGGCTCCTCGAAGGCGCACAAGGACCTGCGACGCGCGCTGGTGGAGGACCAGAAGCTCGACGCCGTCGTCAAGCTCCCCTCAGGCGTGTTCCGGCCGTACGCGGGGGTGTCCACGGCCATCCTGTTCTTCACGAAGACCGACAGCGGCGGCACCGACGACGTCTGGTTCTACGACGTCCGCGCAGACGGCTTCTCCCTGGACGACAAGCGCAACCCCGTCGAGGCCGACGACCTCCCCGACGTGCTCGCTCGATGGGGAAGCCGGACGACGACGGAGCGCGAGCGCGCCCGCACGGACCAGTCGTTCCTGGTGCCCAAGGCAGACATCGTCGCCCAGGGCTACGACCTCAGCCTGAACCGCTACAAGGAGATCGTCCACGACGAGGAGGAGCACCGCCCGCCGTTGGAGATCATCGCCGACATCGAGGAGTTGGAGCGGGAGATCACGACGGGGATAGCGGAGCTGAAGGCGATGCTCTCGTGAACTACCCATCTGTGCCCCTTCTGGAGGCCGTCCAAGACGTTTCTGCAGGGAACTCGAAGGTTCCGCACGCCGACTATCAGAGCTCTGGGCCGCTAGTGGTGTGTCGGTGATATAACTTTACGGTTGGGTGGGACAATTGGGGCATGGCGAATAGGACAGCCCCGGCACTGGAATTGCGTGACGGTGACAGGGTCGAGTTGGAACGGCTGACTCGGGCGGCGACGGTGATGGCCTCGACCGCGCAGCGCGCGAGGATCGTGTTGTTGGCCGCTGACGGGGTCGGGAACCAGGTGATCGCAGACACCGTCGGAGTGTCGAGGCCGACGGTGAACCTGTGGCGAGACCGCTACGTCGAGCGCGGTCTGCGTGGTCTGGCTGACGAGCCCCGCCCGGGGCGACCCCGGCAGGTCGACAGGGTCGCGATCCTCGCCGCCACTTTGGACCCGCCGCCGGCCAGTCTCGGGGTCACGCACTGGTCGTCTCGGCTGCTGGCCCCACGGTTGGGGGTCGACCACGCCACCGTCGCCGCGGTGTGGAAGGAATACGGGGTCCGCCCGTGGAAGGCGGAGACCTTCAAGTTCTCCACTGACCCGGAGCTGGTGGCCAAGGTCACCGACGTCGTCGGCCTGTACCTGGCGCCACCGGAGAACGCGATCGTGCTGTGCGTGGATGAGAAGTCCCAGATCCAGGCGTTGAACCGGACCCAGAAGACACTGCCGATGGCGCCGGGCCACGCCGAGCAACGCACCCATGACTACGTCCGCCACGGCACCACCACCCTGTTCGCCGCGTTGGAGATCGCCACCGGGAAAGTCACAGGGTTGTGTAAAGGCCGGCACCGGCATCAGGAGTTCCTCGGCTTCCTCAAACACGTGGCCCGCGCCTACCCCGACCAGGAACTGCACCTCGTCATGGACAACTACGCCACCCACAAGAAGGCCGAGGTCCGCGACTGGCTCGCCGGGAACCCCCGGATCACGGTCCACTTCACCCCGACCTCCGGCTCGTGGCTCAACCTCGTCGAGGTCTGGTTCGGCATCATCGAACGCCAAGCCATCCGACGCGGGACCTTCACCTCGGTCCGCGACCTCACAGGCAAGATCCGCACCTTCATCACCGGATGGAACCGACGCAAACACCCATTCATGTGGACCAAGACTCCCGACCAGATTCTTGACCGAATCAACCGGAAACGTAAACATGCCTTAACAACAGGCCACTAGCTGTCGTGGATCAAGGGCAGAGACTGATTGCCGGTTTCACGCACGACTTGTCCACCTTGGTGAGGTGCGAGTCGCCTCTCGTGGTCTTCGGCGACCACACACGCGCGATCAAGTACGTGGACTTCCCATTCGCGGTTGGGGCAGACGGAGTCAAGCTGTTACAAGCCAGGGATGGCTTCGAGCCCCGCTTCATCTACCACTACCTCCGTGCCCATCCTGTAGAGGCCGCCGGTTACTCGAGGCACTTCAAGTTCCTAAAGGAAATCAGACTACCCAAGCCGCCGAGGGCAGATCAGAAGCGGATTGTGGCGATCCTCGACAAGGCCGACGCCATCCGCGCCAAGCGCCGCCAGGTCCTCGCCCACCTCGACGCCCTCACCCAGTCGATCTTCCACGAGATGTTCAGCAACAGCGACTGGCCGACCCTGCCCCTTGTTGAGTTGGCGGCCTCCAACGACGACGTAAAGTGCGGGCCTTTCGGGACCCAGCTGCAGCAGTCTGAATTCCGCCACGAGGGTGTTCCGCTGATCGGCATCAAGAATGTAAACGCGCGATTTGGTCTGCCACCGTTCGAGTTTCTGGATGAGCGCACAGCGCACCGACTTGAGAGCTACTCCATCTTGCCCGGTGACATCTTGATGACCCGCAAGGGCACCATCGGCAACTGCGCCGTGTATCCGGACTCTGCGCCACGCGCGATCATGCACTCGGACCTGTTGCGGCTGCGACTGACCCCTGACAAGGCAGACGCGATCTACATGGAGCATCAACTCCAGCTCAGTTCGCGGGTCACCCGTCAGATCGCGATGATGAGCCCGGGTGCTGTGATGCCCGGGATCAACGTCACCAAACTCAAGTCACTCAGGGTCGATGCCCCGCCGCTACCACGGCAACTGGCCTTCTCCGCCCGCGTCAGAGCGATCAAAGGCCACCGCGAGACGACGAGCCTTGCTCTCCTCTTTGCTGATGACCTGTTCGCTTCCGTCCAGTCGCGCGCGTTCAAGGGGGAACTCTGATGTCCATGCCCGCCTGGCAGCAGTTCATGGCGCCGGTGCTCCGTGCGCTCCTGGATGGGCGGCAGGCCAAGCGCCGGGAGCTGTACGAGGTGGTGGCTACCGACGTCGGCATCACGGACGAGCAGCGCGCCGAGCTGTTGGCGTCGGGGCAGGTGAAGTTCTAGAACCGGATCGGCTGGGCCACGTCGTACCTCAACCGCGTGGGCGCGCTGCGCCGACCCGAGCGGGCCACGTACCAGATCACTGAGAGGGACGGGCCCTGCTCGCGAGGCACCCGGACGGCATCGAGGAGCGTCACCTGGGCGAACTCACCCCGGGCGGGGTCCTCGAGTGGCGCCTGCCGAAGCGCGCGGCCGATCCCCAGCCGACAGCCCTTGACGCAGAGCCGGCGACGACGGAGCTCGACCCGGTCGAGCAGGTTGAGGAGGGGATCGCGCAGATCCAGGCCGACGTCGCCGCCGACCTCCTCGCCCGCCTTCACGCCCAGCACCCCACCTTCTTCGAGAGGGTTGTCGTCGACCTCCTCGTCGCGATGGGGTACGGGGGCGCCGAGGGGCGCGCGACGGTCACCCAGGCGTCGAACGACGGCGGCATCGACGGCGTGATCGACCAGGACGCGCTCGGGCTCAACCGCGTCTACGTGCAGGCCAAGCGCTGTGAAGCGGGCACTTACCGCCGACTCACGAGCTGCGGCGCGGCCCCCTACCGCTGGCTGAGGTGGCGCGAAGCGCCCTCGAAGCCTAGGAAACGTAGGCTGACAAGGTCACTTTTCTGAGGCTTCGAGGCTCGTCGCTGCGCTCCTCGCACCTCAGCCCGCGGGTGGGGGCGTCGCTGCGCTTCTCAGCGTGCGGGAGGGCTGCGACTGGTGGGTCAAGCGGTGGTGGGGGGGGGGGGGGGGGGGGGGGGGGGGGGGGGGGGGGGGGGGGGGGGGGGGGGGGGGGGGGGGGAGAGAGCGGGGACGGGGGGAGGAGGGACCCACCCCCACAC
>NZ_JBUZNN010000002.1:484655-520205 GCF_055326235.1 Tessaracoccus yangjingae
TTTTGGTTTTTTCGTTTTCTCCCCCCCCCCCCCCCCCCCCCTTCCCCCCCCCCCCCCCCCCCCCCCCCCCCCCCCCCCCCCCCCCCCCCCCCCCCCCCCCCCCCCCCCCCCACGACCCGGCCACGGCTACGGGCTGTAGAAGGCGACGGCCACCGCCCCGCGCCGGGTGCGGTGACACCTCGGAGAGAGAATCTCCAGAAGAATTCCCGCAGTGTCGTACTGGTGGGCGAAAACTGTCAGTGGTGGGTCATAGTGTGGGATCCATGAAGGACGAGGCGCGGGAGATCGCGGAGCGGTTGCGCTCCAGCGATGAGTTGCGCCGGTTCGCGGAGGCGCAGACCCTCACCCTGATCTGTGACCTGGCCGAGGTGTATCAGGTGGACTATGACGACGTGATGGAGGTCCTGGCGGAGCGCAGGGTCGTCGTGGGGGGTGTTGGGACGCCGGAGGTGTCGGAGTTCATCGGGATGGAGTTGGCCGGGCTGCTGCGCTGCACCCCGATCGTGGCGGCCTCGAAGTTGGCTGATGCGCTGAATCTGAAGCACAGGCATCCCGGTCTGTTCGCGGCGATGCAGCGGTGGGAGGTCGAGCCGGCCCGGGCCTGCAGGGCCGCGTCGATGTGCCTGGACCTGTCACCCGAGGCCGCTGATCAGGTCACCGGCCGGTGGGTGGTGAAGCAGCAGGCGCTGGGTTGGACGGCGGCGTTCACTCTGTTGCGGAAGATGATCATCGAGGCCGATCTGGCTCGCGCCGCGGAGCGGGAGCGTCAGGAGCGCGAGGACCGCGGGGTGCATGTGTGGGGCCTGCACAACGGGGTGATGAACCTGACCGGCCGCCTGGACGTCCTCGACGCCCGCTACCTGGATGCCGCCGTGGATCGGATCGCGGACCTGCTGGCCGCCGAGCATCCCGGCGTGTCGAAGTCGAACCTGCGCGCGAAGGCGCTGGGTGTGCTGGCCAATCCCGCCTACGCGCTCGCGCTCCTGCAGCGTGCCCCCGCAACCCGCACTGCTGGACAGCCTCTCAGCCGTCCTTGACGGCGTGCCCGCCGCGCCCCTGGACCCCAGCGTCGTGCCCGGCCCCGCCGTCGCGGGTGGCGGGCAGCGGCACGACCCGCACTGCCTGGGTGCGCTGTGTGGCTCCATCACCGCGCCCTTAGCCAAGCTGCGGCCCAAGCTGGAGCTGGCGGTGCACATCCACACCGATGCCGTCGGCGGGCTCATCGGCACGGCCCGGGTCGACAAGGCCGGACACATCACCGCGGCGCTGTTGGCGGACCTGCTCCCCGGTCTCGATGTCTCGGTGCATCCGGTGATCGACCTTCCCGAGATTCCTGCCGAGGACCGGTATGTGCCGTCGGCGGGGTTGAAGAGGGCGCTGCTGCTGGGTCTGCAGCACGAGATGTTCCTGTTCTCGCAGCGTCGTGCCCAGGGCTTGGACCTGGATCACACCCGGTCGTTCGTGCCGGGTTGCCGGGGGCAGACGAGGGTGGGGAACCTCGGGCCCCTGAGTCGGCGGGTGCATCGCGCCAAGACCGCGGGCGTCTGGCGTGTGGATCAGCCCAGGCCAGGGCAGTTCTTCTGGTTCAGCCCACTCGGCTACCGCTACGAGGTCACGCCGAGCGGCACCCGCATGCTTGCATAGCGCCTTCGCTAGGCTGACGCCCATGACTGGGGGGCTTCGATGAGCAACTTCCGTTTCATCGAGCCCATCTGGCCTGAGCTCTTCACCGATTGCGTCCGTGCCGAGGGCTACCTGAGGTCAGACCCCCGGTCGGCCTGCATCTATGGCCGCCGGGTGGCCGAGCTTCTCGTCGACTACCTGTATGACGTGCTGCAACTCGCACCGCCCTACCGCGATGACCTCAACGCCCGCATCAACGACGCGTGCTTCGCGGCCAAGGTGGGCCTGGGCATCCAGGGCAAGCTCAACCTCGTCCGCAGGCTGGGCAACACCGCGGCACACAGCATTGCGCCCGTGCGGGGCGGCGACGCGCTCGCGGTGCTGAGGGAGGTCCACCACTTGGTGATCTGGGCCGCGTTCCACCACTCCGACAAGCCGCAGGCCGTGCCCACCTCGGCGGTCTTCGACCCCAGCCTCGCGGCCAGGATGGCGCCGCTGAGCAGGGACGAGGCCGTCAAGCTGGCCGACCGCTTCCGGGAGCAGGACGAGGCCCACAAGGTCGCACTCGCCAGCCGCGATGGCCTGCTGGCCAAGTTGGAGGCGGAGAACGCGGAGCTGCGCGAGCGGATCCGCGCCGCGCAGGAGGCCACCACCCTCACCGACCAGCACGACTACACCGAGGCCGAAAGCCGCGACACCTTCATCGACCTCCTCCTCCGCGAGGCGGGCTGGCCGCTGGACGAGCCGCGGGACCGCGAGTTCGAGGTGGACGGCATGCCCAACGCCTCGGGCAGGGGCTTCGTCGACTACGTCCTCTGGGGCGCCGACGGGCTCCCGCTCGCCGTCATCGAGGCCAAGCGCACCGGGCGCAGCCCGGACGTCGGCGAGCAGCAGGCCAAGCTCTACGCCGACGCTCTCGAGCGGCGGTACGGCCGCCGGCCCGTGATCTTCCTCACCAACGGCTACGAGCACTGGCTGTGGGACGACGCCGCCGGTTACCCGCGCCGGCAGGTGCAGGGGTTCTACACCCGGGCCGAGCTGGAGTTGACGATCCAGAGACGCGCCACCAAGCGCCCCCTGGCCTCCGTCCCGGTCAACCAGGACATCGCGGGCCGCCACTACCAGGTCCGGGCCGTCAAGGCCGTCGACGACGCGCTCGAGCACCGCAAGCGCGAGGCGCTCCTGGTCATGGCGACGGGCTCGGGCAAGACCCGCACCGTCATCGCCCTGGTGGACCAGCTGATGCGGGCCAACTGGGTCAAGCGCGTCCTGTTCCTGGCCGACCGCACCGCACTCGTCAAGCAGGCCGTCAACGCCTTCAAGCAGCACCTGCCGTCCACGCCCTTGGTCAATCTGCTGCAGGAGAAGGCCCGCGATGCCCGCGTGTTCGCCTCCACCTACCCCACGATGCTCAACCTCCTCAACCAGACCGACGACAACGGGGAACACCTCTACGGCCCCGGCTTCTTCGACCTCGTCATCATCGACGAGGCCCACCGCTCGGTCTACGCCAAGTACGGCGCCATCTTCGAGCGCTTCGACTCCCTCCTCGTGGGCCTCACCGCCACCCCGAAGGACGAGGTGGACCACAACACCTACCGGCTGTTCCATCTCGAGGACGGCGTGCCGACGGACGCCTACTCACTCACCGACGCCGTCGCCGACGGCTACCTCGTGCCGGCGCGCGCCGTCGCCGTCGGCACCAGGTTCCTCCGCCAGGGCATCCGATACGACGACCTCACCGAAGAGGAGAAGGACGACTGGGACGCGCTGGACTGGGGCGACGACGGCACCCCCGCCGAGGTGGGCGCGGACGCGCTCAACCGGTTCCTGTTCAACGAGGACACCGTCGACCAGGTGCTCGGCACGCTGATGACCCAGGGCATCAAGGTCGACGGGGGAGACCGCCTCGGCAAGACCATCATCTTCGCCCGGAACCGCCGTCACGCCGAGTTCATCGCCGAGAGGTTCGACCACGGGTGGCCGGACACTGCCGGCCACTTCGCCCGCATCATCACCCACGACATCACGTACGCGGACTCGCTGATCGACGAGTTCTCCCAGCCCGGCAAGGCGCCGCACATCGCCGTCAGCGTCGACATGCTGGACACAGGCATCGACGTGCCCGACGTGGTCAACCTCGTGTTCTTCAAGCCGGTGCACTCCAAGACCAAGTTCTGGCAGATGATCGGCCGCGGCACGAGGCTCCGCCCTGATCTGTTCGGCCCCGCTCAGGACAAGCGGGAGTTCCTGATCTTCGACTTCTGCGGCAACCTCGAGTTCTTCAGCCAGGACCCCGCCACCGCCGAGGGATCGACGCAGAAGTCGCTGACCCAGCGGCTCTACGAGATGCGGCTCTCGCTTGTCACCGGGCTGGACCGGGCCCAGACGGACCGCGACCTCCGCGACGAGGTGGCCAGGATCCTGCATGAGCACGTGTCTGGGATGACCCTGGACAACGTCATCGTCCGGCCCCACCGTCGAGCGGTGGAGCGCTTCGCGGGCTGGGAGTCGTGGCAGAGGCTCGACGGTGAGGCAGCTGAAGCGGCGCGAGCCCTTGCGGGTCTACCCACCACGCTCGCCGACGCCGACGTCGACGCCAAGAGGTTCGACGCGTTGATCCTCCGCCGTCAACTCGCCCAGCTCGACGGCGACACCGTGACCGCCGAGCGCATCAGGCAGACCATCCAGGCGGTCGCCGAATCGCTGTTGGCCAGGACCGCGATCCCGTCGATCGCCGAACGGGCGGAGCTGCTGGAGGCAGTGGCCGGCGACCAGTGGTGGGTCGAGGTGACACTGCCGATGCTGGAGGTGGCACGCCTCCGGCTGCGCTCCCTCGTGCGTTTCGTCGAGAAGAGTGCGCACAACCCGATCTACACGGACTTCGAGGACGTCCTGACCCCGGCGGTGGAGATCCAGCTCCCAGGCGTGACGCCAGGCACGAATATGGAGCGTTTCCGGGCGAAGGCGGCCGCGTTCCTCCGCGCTCACGCCAACGACGTGACGTTGGGGAGGCTCCGGCGCAACAAGCAGTTGACCCCCGATGACCTCGTTGCGCTTGAGTCGATGCTGATCGACAGCGGGGCCGCCCCGACAGACATCGCCCACGCCGCCGAGCGGACCGGGGGACTGGGTCTGTTCGTACGGTCCCTCGTAGGCCTGGACCGGCCGGCCGCCGCGGAGGCGTTCGGCGAGTTCCTGGACGGCAACCGCTACACCGTGGATCAGGTGCGGTTCGTCAACCTGATCGTCGATGAGCTCACCGCCAACGGCGTGATGGAGCCGGCCCGGCTGTTCGAGTCGCCGTACACGGACCGGGCGCCGACGGGGCCGGACTTCGTTTTCCCCGAGGCGCAGGTGGGCCAGATCGTTGAGATCCTCGGCCGCATCAAGGCCCACGCCGTCGCCTGAGGCCGACTCACTACGCCCTGCGGTAGATCTCCCGCCCCCGGAGGTAGGTGGCCTCGACGGGGTCCGGGAGGTCGCGGCCGTGATATGGGTTGTTGCGGCTGAGCGACGCGGACGCCTCGCGGTCCACCGCCGCGCGGCGCGTGGGGTGCACAAGCACCACGTTGGCCGGCTCGCCAACCGCCAGCGGCCGCCCCTGACCGGCCAGGCCCGCGATGCGGGCCGGCTGGTGGCTCATCCGCTCCGCGACCCCGGCCCAGTCCAGCCGCCCGGGCAGGACCATGGTCTCGATCACCACCGACAGCGCCTGCTCCAGCCCGAGCATCCCGGGCTTGGCGTCGACGAACGCGTGGTCCTTGTCCTGCGGAGCGTGCGGGGCGTGGTCGGTGCCCACGACGTCGATGGTGCCGTCGGCCAGCGCCGCCCGCAGCGCCTCGACGTGCTCGGGGGTGCGCAGCGGCGGATTGACCTTGTAGACGGTGTCGTAGCCCTCCAGTTCCTCGGTGCCGAGGAGCAGGTGGTGCGGGGTGACCTCGGCGGTCACATCGACCCCCCGCGCCTTGGCCCAGCGGACCACGTCGACGCCCTCGGCGGAGGTGATGTGGCACACGTGCAGCCGCGACCCCGTCGCCTCCGCGAGCATCACGTCACGCGCGATGATGGTGGCCTCGGCCACCGGAGGCCAGCCACCCAGCCCCAGCCGGCCGGAGATCTCGCCCTCGTGGCAGCACGCGCCGGGACCAGCCAGGTTCGACTCCTGCGAATGCTGGGCGATCACGCCGCCGAACGGCTTGACCCACTCCAGCGCCCGCCGCATCAACGCCGCGTTTTGGATGCACATGCCGTCGTCGGAGAACACCGTCACGCGGGCCCGGGAGCGGTTCATGAGCCCCAGCTCGGCCAGTTCCTCGCCGCGCAGGCCTTTGGAGATGGCGCCGATGACAGCCACGTCCACCAGCCCCGCCGCGACACCCAGGTCGTGCACGTGCTCGGCCTTCTCCGCCGTGTCGGTCACCGGCTGGGTGTTGGCCATGGCCAGCACGGCGGTGAACCCGCCGCGGGCCGCCGCACGGGAGCCGCTGAGCACCGTCTCGGCGTCCTCCCGGCCGGGTTCGCGCAGGTGGGTGTGCACGTCCACCAGGCCGGGCAGCGCGATCAGGCCGTCGCAGTCGACGACGGTGGCCTCCCCGGAGGGGGAGTCGACGAACAGCCCGTCCTCCATCACAAGGTCGGTGCGGGTGCCGTCGGGGAGCTGAACCCCGCGGAGCACGGTTGCCGTCATCACTGTTCCTCTCCAGCTAGCAGGTGGTAGAGCACGCTCATCCTCACCGCGACCCCGGAGGAGACCTGGTCCAGGATGATGGAGCGCGCCGAGTCGGCGGCCGACGACGAGATCTCGAGGCCGCGGTTCATGGGGCCGGGGTGCGCGATGCACGCGCCGTCCTTGAGCATCGCCAGCCGACGGGGGGTCAGGCCGTACCCGTCGATGTACTCGCGCTCGGAGGGGAAGAACCCGCCGCTCATCCGCTCGCGCTGCACGCGCAGCATCATCACCACGTCCGCGGACGGAAGGACCGGATCCAGTTCGCTGCTGAGGTCCACCCCCCACTGCTCGACGCCGGGCGGCATCAGGGTGGGCGGCGCCACGAGGACGACGGAGGCGCCCAGCTTGGCCCACAGCAGCACGTTGCTGCGTACCACGCGGGAGTGCAGCAGGTCGCCGGTGATGGCCACCCGCTTTCCGGCCACGTCGCCCAGGCCATGGGCGGCGAAGTGCCGGCGGACGGCGTGGGCGTCGAGCAGGGCCTGCGTGGGGTGTTCGTGCATGCCGTCGCCGGCGTTGATCATGGACGCCCGGACCCAGCCGGCGGCCTGCCGGACCGCGCCGGACCCCGCGTGGCGCATGACGATGGCATCCACGCCCATGGCGTCCAGGGTGAGGAGCGTGTCGCGCATCGACTCGCCCTTGGACACCGACGAGCCCTTCGCCGCGACGTTGATCGCATCCGCCGACAACCACTTGGCGGCCAGCTCGAACGACGAGCGGGTGCGGGTGGAGTCCTCGAAGAACAGGTTGACCACGGTGCGGCCGCGCAGCGCGGGCAGCTTCTTGATGGGCCGTGACTGCACGTCGTGCATCTCCACGGCCAGGTCCAGGATGGAGACGATCTCCTCGGCGCTGAGGTCGGCGATGCTGAGCAGGTGCTTCACTGGGCGGTCCGTTCGATGGTCACGAGGTCTTGGCCGTCGAGCTCGCGGACCGCGACGCGCACGCGCTCGTCGCGGGCGGTGGGCAGGTGCTTGCCGACGACGTCGGCCTGGATGGGCAGCTCCCGCAGGCCGCGGTCCACCAGGGCTACGAGCTGGATGGCGCGCGGCCGGCCGAGGTCCGCCAGCGCGTGCAGCGCGGCCTGGACGGTGCGGCCCGAGTAGAGCACGTCGTCGACGAGCACGACGACCTTCCCGTCGATGCTGCCGGGGAGCACGGTCCGGCCGACGGGGCGGGTGGGTTGGGCCCGCAGGTCGTCGCGGTACATCGTGATGTCGAGCCGGCCCACAGGGAGGGTGTGCCCCTGCTGGGCGGCGATGTCCGCGATCCGTTTGGCAAGGGGGGCACCCCGGGTGAGGATGCCCAGGAGCGTGACGCCGTCGGCGCCGTGGTTGCGCTCAAGGATCTCGTGGGTCATCCGGGTCAACGCGTAGGCCATCTCGTCGGCGGTCAGCACCGTGCGGGCGTGTTCCATCGCACCTCCTGGGTCGTGGGCAATCTACCGCACCTCCGACGCTGCCTCGGCTAGAGTTCCCCCATGATTCTGCTCCCCCTTGAGGTCCTCCCGGGTTGGCCGCAGCCGGAGCCGGCGTCGGACCTGACCCTGCTCATGCTGACCGTGATCGGCCCGCTGGCGTTCGGCGCCGTCGTGACCCTGCTGGTCTTCGGGCCCAAGCTCGCGCGCCGGCATCGGGAGGGCCAGGCGCACACGGCCGAGCTCGAGCCGGCGCGCAAGGCCTGACGCTCATCCCTCGGCGCGGCTCTTCGCCTGCGCCCGCAGCGCCCGTCTGGCCTCGTCGAGCCGCTCGGTGACGGCCCGGCGCACCTGTTCGCTGGGTTCGTTGTCCTCGAGCCACGCGGCGACGGTGGCCACCAGGCCTTCATCGACCAGCGGCGTCGGGAACAGCCAGCGCAGGGCGGTGCCAATGGTGGCGTATCCGCGGTCCGCCCACGTGCCCTCGCGGCGCGAGATCCGGCCCAGCAGCTCGAGGTACGCGGCCGGGTAAGGCTCGAGCACCTCGTCCTGCCCGTACCGCCAGAACCCCATGCAGATCGCGCGGTGCGTCTCGTTGGCGATGGACGGGTCGTCAGTGGCGCGCGTCCAGGCCTCGATCTTCGCCTCGACGGTGGGCAGCGACGCCCCGGCACCGGCGGCCTGCTCGGCCCCCGCCGAGGTCGCGTCCCGCTCCAGTTCGGCGGCGATCTCGTCCTCGCCGATGGCGCCCAGCTTCGACAGCGCCGACGTGATGGCCCACCGCATGGCGGTGTCGATGGCCAGGCCGTCGGGCACCTCCTCCCCGACGAGCCAGCCCTTGAGCAGGGCCACGCCCTCCTCGGCACGGACGCTTGCGATCAGCGCCTTCGCGATGAGCACCTGCTCGTCGGAGCCTGCCGCGGCCCCCTTGAGCAGCCTCGCCAGGCCTGCCACCAGCCTGACGTTGGCCTCCTCGCGGAGCTCCGGCGCCGTGAAGGACAGCGACGCGGTGACCGCCTGTCCTAGAAGGGTGGAGACCGCGGCCATGTCGTGTTCGCTCGGCAGCCCGGCCAGCACCAGAGCCACGTAGTCCTGCGCGCGCAGCTCCGCGTCGCGGGTCATCTCCCAGAAGGAGGTGAAGGCGACGGCGCGGGCCAGCGGATCCGAGAGCCCGCCGATGTGCTCCACAAGCGTGGCCGCCGACGCCGCGTCCAGGCGCACCTTCGCGTAGGTGAGGTCGCCGTCGTTGAGGAGCACGACGTCGCCCTTGGCCACGCCCTCCAGCTCCGGCAGCTCGGTGCGCTCGCCCGAGATGTCCACCTCGGCGTAGTGGCGGCGGGTCAGCGCGCCCTCCTCCAGGCCGTAGAGGCCGATGCCGAGCCGGTGCGTGCGAAGCGTGGGCCAGCTCGGGTGGGCGGACTGCAGCACGGCGAACCGCGTGAACCGGCCCTCGTCGTCGACGTCGAAGTCCGCCGAGAGGGTGTTGACGCCGGAGGTCTCGAGCCACTGCGCGGAGAACCAGGAGAGGTCGCGGCCGGAGGCCTCCTCCAACTCGTCGAGCAGGTCCGAGAGCTCGGTGTTGCCGTACGCGTGCTTGCGGAAGTACTGCGTCACGCCCGCGAGGAACGCGTCGCTGCCCACCAGCGAGACGAGGAGCTTCAGCACCGAGGCGCCCTTGGCGTAGGTGATGCCGTCGAAGTTCTGCTCCACCTTCTCCAGATCGGACATGTCGGCGGCGATGGGGTGTGTGGTGCTGAGCTGGTCCTGCAGGTAGGCCCAGGCCTTGCGCTCGTTGCTGAACGACGCCCACGGGTTGGCGCCGGTGCCGAAGGCGCCCGCGATCTCGTGGTTGGCGAAGTGGGAGGCCCACTCGGCGAAGGACTCGTTGAGCCAGAGGTCGTCCCACCAGCGCATGGTCACCAGGTCGCCGAACCACATGTGCGCAAGCTCGTGCAGGATGGTGTTGTCGCGGGCGTCCAGCTCGCGGCTGGTCACGCGGGAGCGGAACAGGTACTCGTCGCGGAAGGTGACACAGCCGGCGTTCTCCATGGCGCCGGCGTTGAACTCGGGCACGAAGATCTGGTCATAGGTGCCGAACGGGTACGCCACGCCGAAGGCGTTCTCGAACACCTCGAAGCCGCGCTGGGTGGTGGTGAGGATCCGGTCGAAGTCCAGGTACTGCTCGAGCGACTGCCGGCAGGCCACAGAGGCCGGCACCTCGCCCGCGGCGGAGCCGATCACGCCGCGCCGGACGTGGAACTCGCCCGCCACGAGGGCGGTGATGTAGGTGGAGATGCGCGGGGTGGGTGCGTGCTCGAACCGGCCGAAGCCGTCGCCGATGTCCGACGGCGCCACGCTCGGGGCGTTGGTGAAGACCAGCCACTCGAGGGGGGCGAGGACGGTCAGCTGGAAGGTCGCCTTCTGGTCGGGCTGCTCGGCGGTGGCGTACATGCGCCGTGCGTCTGCCGCCTCGAACTGGGTGTAGAGGTAGGTGCGGCCGTCGGCCGGGTCGATGAACCGGTGCAGGCCCTCGCCGGAGTTGGAGTAGCGGCACACCGCCACCACGCGGACCTCGTGCGGTCCCTCCTCGAGGTGGGGGAGTGGGAGACGGTAGCCGTCGAACCCTGCGGTGTCGAAGGGCTCACCGTCGAGCGAGGCCTCGCGCACCTCGTCGGCGATGAGGTCCAGGTGCGTGTCGCCACCGTGTGCCGTGAGCGACAGCTCGGTGGTGGAGAGGAAGACCCGCTCCGGCTCCGCGACCTCGCGGCCCGTCAGGTCCACGGTGACCCGGTAGGCCTCCGTCGAGATCACGCGTGAGCGCGCGATCGCCTCGTCGCGGGTGATGTTCGCCGTGGCCATCTGGTGCTCCTACTCGTCAGTTCATCGACGCCCGGGTCCAGCCGGGCGCGTCTCCCGCCCATTCTGGTGGGCATTCGCGCCGTGGCGTGGGATTTCGGGCTCGGAATCGCTCGGCGGGGCGGTGGAGCGGTGTGGAACCATGGCCACATGAGCGAGCACATCGAGCCCGAATCAGGCGTGACGTCCCCTGACCTGAGGCGGCGCTGGACCGAGCTGAACCAGCTGCTCAGCGACGCGCAGGAGGCGTACTACGGGGCGGACTCGCCCATGATGTCCGACGCCGACTACGACGCGGCCATGCGCGGGCTCGAGGCGCTGGAGGCCGAGCACCCCTCGCTGGTCACCCCGGACTCGGTCACCCAGCGCGTTGGAGCCGCGCAGGTGACCAACTTCAGGCCGGTCGAGCACCGGCGCAGGCTGATGTCTCTCGACAACGTGTTCTCCGACGAGGAGCTCGCCGCCTGGCTGGCCCGGACGCCGGCCGAGCGCTACCTCTGCGAGCTCAAGATCGACGGCCTGGCCGTCAACCTGCTGTACCTCGACGGGCGCCTGATCGTTGCGGCCACCCGCGGCGACGGCCGGGTCGGGGAGGACGTCACGCCCAACGTCCTGACGATCGACGGCGTCCCGCACCGGCTCGCGGGGCAAGCGCCCGCCGTGCTGGAGGTGCGCGGCGAGGTCTTCTTCCCCGCCGCCGGCTTCGAGGCGCTCAACGAGAGCCTCGTGGAGGCCGGCAAGGCGCCCTTCGCGAACCCCCGCAACGCGGCCGCGGGATCGCTGCGCCAGAAGAACCCCGCCGTCAGCGCGTCGCGGCCGCTGCGGATGCTGGTCCACGGCGTCGGGGCCGTCGAGGGGGCGGAGTTCGCCAAGCAGAGCGAGGCCTACGGCGCCCTGAGGGAGTGGGGGTTGCCGGTGCCCGACACCTTCACCGTCGTGAGCAGCCCCGACGAGGTGGCCGCCTTCGTCCGGCACTACGGCGAGCACCGCCACGACCTCAGTCACGAGATCGACGGCATCGTGATCAAGGTCGACGCGCTGGCCGAGCAGGAGCGGCTGGGGTCCACCTCGCGCGCCCCACGCTGGGCCATCGCGTACAAGTATCCGCCCGAGGAGGTCAACACCCGGCTGCTCGACATCCGCGTCAACGTGGGACGCACCGGAAGGGTGACGCCCTACGGCGTGATGGAGCCTGTGTTCGTCAGCGGCTCCACCGTCGAGATGGCCACTCTGCACAATGCCTACGAGGTGGAGCGCAAGGGCGTGCTCATCGGCGACACGGTCGTTCTGCGCAAGGCCGGCGACGTGATCCCCGAGATCGTGGCGCCGGTCGTGGCACTCCGCGACGGCACGGAGCGCCCGTTCGTGATGCCCACGCACTGCCCGTCCTGCGGCGCCGAACTTCGCCCCGAGAAGGAGGGCGACAAGGACATCCGCTGCCCCAACTCGCGGTCCTGCCCCAGCCAGCTGCGGGAGCGGCTCTTCGCGCTGGCAGCGCGTGGCGCGTTCGACATCGAGGCGCTCGGCTGGGAGGGGGCGGGCGCGCTGCTCTCCACGGGACTGATCGCCGATGAGGGAGCGCTGTTCGCCCTCACTTCTGAGGACCTGCTGCGGACAGACCTGTACACCCGCCAGGCCAAACCGTCGGAGCTGACGGACCCTCCGGCGACGGGCCTCCGTGACGGGCGGGTGCTGTCGGCGCAGGGCGAGAAGCTGCTCGCCAACCTGGAGACAGTGAAGGCGCAGCCGCTCTGGCGGGTGCTGGTGGCGCTGTCCATCCGTCACGTCGGCCCCACCGCGGCCCGATCGTTGGCCGCCCGCTTCGGCTCCATGGAAGCGATCCGCGCGGCCTCGGTGGAGGACCTCGCGTCGGCCGAGGGCGTGGGTCAGGTGATCGCCGAGTCCATCGTGGCCTGGTTCGAGGTGGACTGGCACCGCGACATCGTCGCGGCGTGGGCGGACGCCGGCGTGCGCATGGCCGACGAGGTGGACGAGTCGGCCCCCCGCACGCTCGAGGGGCTCACCGTGGTGGTCACCGGCGGGCTGGAGGGCTTCACCCGCGACGAGGCCAAGGAGGCGATCCTGTCCCGGGGCGGCAAGGCCGCGGGCTCGGTGAGCAGGAACACCGACTACGTGGTGATCGGCGAGAACGCCGGGTCCAAGGCCGCCAAGGCCGAGCAGCTGGGGGTGAGAATCCTCGACGAGTCCGGGTTCGTCGCCCTCCTGGCTGAGGGTCCGGCGGGGGTGGAATAGTTACCCCATGCGAGTCCACATTGCCACTGATCATGCCGCGTTCGAGCTGAAGAACTACCTTGTCGAGCGCCTCCGGGCAGACGGCCACGACGTTGTCGACCACGGGGCGCACACCTACGAGGCGCTCGACGACTACCCGCCGCTGATCATCCCGTGCGCCGAGGCGGTGGCGGCGGAGCCGGGTTCGCTGGGCATCGTGCTGGGGGGCTCCGGCAACGGCGAGCAGATCGCCGCGAACAAGGTCAAGGGCATCCGCGCGGCCCTGGCCAACAACGTCGAGTTGGCGCGGTTGACGCGCGAGCACAACGACGCCAACGTCATCGCGCTCGGTGGACGGATGCAGAGCCTTGAGGCCGGCTACGAGATCGTGGCCACGTTCCTGGCCACCGGGTTCAGCGGCGAGGAGCGCCACCAGCGTCGGATCGATCAACTGGCCGAGTACGAGGCGGGCCGCTGATCCAGCCAAGCGCGCGGGCAGGCCGATCGCTACCTGATGACCGGAGGGGCCTTCTGCGGGGCGGGTTCGTCGCGGCGGGGACCGGTGAGCAGTCGGGCGCGGAGGGCGCGGTGGTGATCCACCAGGCCCGAAATGCCGTCTCGGCCGAACTCGCGGCGCAGCTCCTCGCTCATGTGGCCATCGTAAACCCCCATTAGGCTGGAGCGATGCCCGAGGGTCACGTCATCCACCGCCTCGCCGACGCCCTGACCGGCACGTTCGGGGGCCGCTCGGTGTCCGTCACGTCGCCGCAGGGCCGCTTCGACGCCGCGTCGCTGGACGGGTCCGTCCTGGAGCGCGGCGAGGCGGTGGGCAAGCACCTGTTCGTCGACTTCGCCACCGGGGACGTGGTCCACATCCACCTCGGCCTCATCGGCAAGCTCAACCTCGAGCCGTACGCGCCGCCCCGGGGCCAAGTGCGGCTCAGGATCGACGACGGGGTCACCGCGGCCGACCTGCGCGGCCCTCAGTGGTGCCGCACCCTCACCCCGGCCGAACGCGACGCGGTCATCGAGGCCAGCGGCCCCGACCCCCTCCGCACGGACGCGGACCCGGGCAAGGGCTACGCGCGGCTTCGGCGCTCGGGGAAGCCGATCGCGGCGCTGCTGATGGATCAGCGGGTCGCGGCCGGGGTGGGCAACATTTTCCGCGCCGAGGTGTTGTATCGGCACCGGTTGGATCCCACGGTCCCCGGTAACCGGATCGACGAGCGCACCTGGATGGTGCTCTGGCAGGACCTGGTGGGGCTGATGGAGTACGCCGTCGAGCAGGGGCGCATCGACACGGTGCGCGACGTCCACGGCCCGGAGGCCCAGGGCCGCGACCCTCGGGTGGACAGGCATGGCGGCGAGGTCTATGTCTACCGCCGCGCCGGCCAGGCCTGTCTGGTGTGCGGCGCGCAGGTGCGCACCGCGATGCTGGAGGGACGCAATCTCTACTGGTGCCCTCGCTGCCAACGCCGACGCAGGGCGGTCCCTCAGGACTAGCATCGGAAGATGGACTGGAGCTCATACGCTGCCGTGCTCTTCGACCTCGACGGGGTCCTCACCCCCACCGCCGAGGTCCACATGCGGGCCTGGGACGAGATGTTCAACGGATACCTCGCGGGCATCCCCGGGCAGGCCCCCTACACCGACGCCGACTACTTCGCCTTCGTCGACGGGAAGCCGCGCTACGACGGCGTCCGCGACATGCTCGCGTCGCGGGGCATTGCACTCCCGGAGGGGACGCCGGACGACGACCCGTCCCTGGAGACGGTCTGCGGACTGGGTAACCGCAAGAACGACGCCGTCACCGCGGTCATCGAACGCGACGGGGTGACCCCGTACCCGGGCTCGGTCCGGTTGGTCGAGCAGCTCGCGGCCGGCCACCACAGGCTGGCCGTGGTGTCGTCGTCGAAGAACGCGCGGGCGGTGCTCGAGTCGTCAGGCCTGCTGCGCTACTTCCCCGTGATCGTCGACGGCAACCTGGCGGGCGAGGAGTCGCTGGCCGGGAAGCCCGCCCCGGACACCTTCATCCGGGCCGCCTCCCTGCTCGGGGCCCTGGCCAGCGAATCCGTGGTGGTTGAGGATGCCATCTCGGGTGTCGCGGCGGGGGCGGCGGGCCACTTCGGCCTGGTGGTCGGAGTGGACCGCGGCGTGGGGCGTGATGCGCTCCTCGACGCGGGGGCGCATCTCGTGGTGACCGACCTCGGTGACCTGGTGCCCCGATGATCCGCGAGATCGCGGCGGACCCGCTCAACCGGATGCGGTTCCCGATCGACGAGTGGAGGCTCGTCGAGGTGGAGCCCTCCGATGCCGACGTCGGCGTCACCGAGACCTTGTTCGCCGTCGGCAACGGCTACCTGGGCATGCGTGGCAACCCGGAGGAGGGGCGCCCCAGCTACGCCCACGGCACGTTCATCAACGGCTTCCACGAGACCTGGCCCATCAAGCATGCCGAGGACGCCTTCGGGTTCGCGCACACCGGCCAGACCATCATCAACGTGCCGGATGCCAAGCTGATGAAGATCTACGTCGATGACGAGCCGCTGGTGCTCTCCGTCGCGGACCTCGACGGGTATGAACGCGCGCTGGACTTCAGGAGTGGGCGGCTGACCCGCACGGTGATCTGGCGCACCCCCGCGGGCAAGCGGGTCCGGATCCGCAGCTCGCGGATGGTCTCGTTCACGGACCGTCACCTGGCGCTGATGGAGATCGAGGTGACCCTCCTGTCAGGCGGAGACGCCCCAGTGGTGGTCACGTCCCAGATCGTCAACCGTCAGGACGGCTACACCGACTACCGGCGGCCGGAGACCGGGGGCGAGGCCTGGGACCCGCGGCGCAGTGCGACGTTCAACGGGCGGGTCCTCCAACCGGAGTTCCACTGGGACCAGGGGCGGCGTATGGTGATGGCCTACCAGACGAGCCGCTCCGGCATGACGATCGCCGTGGGCGCCGATCACTACATCGACACGGAGAACCCCTTCGAGGCCATCTCGTCGACGGAGGACGACGTGGGCAAGCAGGTGTTCCGCGTCGAGGCGGCGGAGGGTGTCCCCGTCGTCGTGCGCAAGGCGGTGGCCTATCACACGTCCCGCGGCGTGCCCGGCGAAGAGCTGTCGGACCGCTGCCGCCGCACGCTCGACCGCGTCCGCGACAACGGGTTCGAGCACTACCACGACAAGCAGCGGGCCTGGCTCGAGACCTTCTGGCGCGACGCCGACGTGGAGGTGGAGGGGCAGCCGCACATCCAGCAGGCCGTGCGGTGGTGCCTGTTCCAGTTGGCCCAGGCGACGGCGCGCAGCGACCAGTTGGGGATCGCGGCCAAGGGCGTCACCGGCTCGGGCTACGAGGGACACTACTTCTGGGACACGGAGGTCTACCTGGTCCCGTTCCTCATCTACACGGCGCCCGGGGTGGCCCGCAACGCGCTCCGGTTCCGGGTCAACCTGCTTCCGCAGGCCAGGGAGCGGGCCGCCGTGATGTCGCAGCGCGGCGCGCTCTACCCGTGGCGGACCATCAATGGGGAGGAGGCGTCGGCCTACTACGCGGCAGGGACGGCCCAGTACCACATCGATGCGGACGTGGCCTTCGCGTTCTCCAAGTACCGCGACCTCACCGGCGACAAGGAGTTCATGTACCGCGACGGCGCCGCGGTCATGGTGGAGACGGCCCGGCTCTGGGCGGACCTGGGCTTCTGGCGCAGGGAGGCCGACGGCACGCAGCGGTTCCACATCCACGGGGTGACGGGGCCGGACGAGTACACGGCTGTGGTGAACAACAACATGTTCACCAACGTGATGGCCAGGGCAAATCTCAGGTCTGCCGCGGCGCTGCTGCGCGAGATGCGCGCCGAGGACGCGCACGCCTTCCAGCGCGTCGAGGAGGCCCTGCGTCTGGACCCGGCCGAGATCGACGAGTGGGAGGCCTGCGCCGAGGGCATGGTGGTGCCCTTCGACGACACCTTCGGCATCCATCCGCAGGACGAGAAGTTCCTGTCCTCGGAGCTGTGGGACCTCGAGAACACCCCCGACGACAAGCGCCCGCTCCTCCTCAACTACCATCCGCTGGTCATCTACCGCTTCCAGGTGCTCAAGCAGGCGGACGTGGTGCTCGCGCTGTTCCTTCAGGGGGACGAGTTCACCGACGAGGAGAAGCGGGCGGACTTCGAGTACTACGACCCGATCACCACCGGTGATTCCACCCTGTCCGGCGTCGTCCAGTCGGTCATGGCCGCCGAGGTGGGATACCAGGACATGGCCATGCAGTACTTCCTGTCCGGGCTCTATGTTGACCTGGCCGACCTGCACTCCAACGCCCGCGACGGCGCGCACATCGCCTCGACCGGCGGGGTGTGGAACGCGCTGGTCTACGGGTTCGGTGGTCTCCGCGATCACCAGGGCCGGGTCTGCTTCGACCCGCGCCTGCCCGACGGGTGGACCGCGCTGACCTTCCCGCTGAGGATCCGCGGTTCCCGCCTGCGCGTGCGGCTGCGCGCCGATGAGATGTCCTTCGACGTCGAGGAGGGCGCCGCCGTCGAGGTGAGCGTGCGGGGCACGCAGGTGGTGGTCCAGCCCGGCTCGCCGGTGAGCGTCGCGCTCGACGGTCAGGGGAGGCGGCTACCCTCGTTGGAGGGCAGCCACCCTGTGGTGGGGGCCAACCGCGAGGACGGATCGGTGGTGCAGGCCATCGTGCCCGAGTCCCACCCCCAGGAAGTGACGAGTTCTGACTGATGACTGCTGAAGTGACCGGCGCGGTGCGCGAGGCGTTCGAGTCCCGCGCCACTGCGCGTGGGTTCGAGCTGCTGGGGGAGGGCCGGCTGACGCTGCTCGCCGTCGAGTTCCAGGACGGCTGGGGTCATCCGAGGCGGGCAGCTGACGCCGTCGGCGTGGACGTTGAGCACGAGGCGGGTGTCGCGGCCACGGTCAGGGTCCGTTCCGGCCAGCGGCTGCGCGTGGAGATCTCGCTCGAGTCGGTGTCAGACGACGTGGTCAGCGTTCCCGGACCCGTCCTGCGGGTCGAGGGTCCCCACGAACCCATCTCGTGGCTTGCCGGCGCATCCGGCGAGGTCGCGCTGCGCTCCGCCGCCGGGCCTGGCCTGCTGACGCAGCGTCGGGGCATGTCCACACCGTCTCCGGCCGTGGGTAGCTGTCACCCACTGGAGGAGTCGGTGCTGCTCCGCCCCAGGCAGGTGGCGGCGGCCGCCTGGACCTACGAGGCCTACGAGGGCGATGAGCTCGAAGTGCCGGCAGAGCCGTCGTGGCTGCCGTGGACCCGGCACGTCGCGCTGG
This sequence comes from Tessaracoccus yangjingae, assembly GCF_055326235.1. Lineage (NCBI taxonomy): Bacteria > Bacillati > Actinomycetota > Actinomycetes > Propionibacteriales > Propionibacteriaceae > Tessaracoccus > Tessaracoccus yangjingae. The sequence goes on from NZ_JBUZNN010000002.1 coordinate 502,807, forward strand.
GCCGGGTGGTCGAGTTCAGCGCGCCGGACGGAATGGTCACCGTCCCCGAGGGCGTCATCCTCGAGGAGAGTGACGGCGAGTTCTCGGTCCTGCCGCCGCCCGGGCTCACCCCGGTGACCGTGTGGGGCCCGGGCGGGCCGACGGCGGTGGAGGTGGGCGCCTTCCGCGACCTCGCCGTCCTGCGCGGCGAGTTGATGGACTCACCCCTGCGCAACGACGTGTGGGCCTACGTCGCGGTGCGGCACATGCTGGACGCCTGGCCGTCCGACGATCTCCTCGACGCGGTTGATGTGTTGATCGGCGACCACCAGGACCGCCCGACGGCCTGGATCGCAGCGGCCGCGGCGCTGGCCGGGTCGCTTGGCCTGCCCGTCGAGGCGGAGGCTGAAGCGTCCGCCACAGCGGTCCTCACCAGGGCCTCTCGGCTCGACGGCGTCCTCCTCGCCCTGCACGGCCTGGCGCCCATCGAGCTCGCCTCCGGTGGCTGGCCGGTGGGGGACTTCAACGACCTGGGCAGGCGGGCGTTCGCGGCCATCGGCTTCGGCCGGATCAGCACCGATCCACGGCCGCTGCGGGGTGCCGACGTGGCTGTGGCGAAGCTGTACGCGGCCGGCCTCGGCGAGTCCGAGCTCGGCATCCGGCTCGCCGCCTATGCGCAGGTGGCGGAGAACCGGCTGCTGTGCCAACTCTCCACGCATCCCTCCCTGCTGGACGTGGCCTGGTTGTCGGTGTGAGCTCAGCCCTCGGCCCGAGCCAACTGGTCCTCGAGGTTGAAGACCTCCTCCAGGAGGACGAAGCCCTCGTCCGGCGCCACGTCGAGGTCGACGAAGAACTCACCCATCTCGGCCTGCCAACGGGCGTTGACCTCGGTGCGGCCCATCGCGCCCTGGGCCTCGGTGATGTCCTCCGACTCGACGTAGCCGATGAGGAGTCCATCGGGACGCATGAACAGCGAGTAGTTGTGCCAACCCGTTTCTTTGAGTGCGCGAAGCATGTCCGGCCAGACGGCGGCGTGCCGCTCCTTGTACTCGTCGATCCGCTCGGGCTTGACGTGGAGCTCGAAGCAGTAGCGGCGGCGTGCGCTCATGCGTGGTCCTCTGTGACGGTGGGACGACCGTGAGGTCGTCGGTTGGTCCTCTGTGACGGTGGGACGACCGTGAGGTCGTCGGTTGAAACGATGCAACCATGGCGCGCCGGGCATGTCAAGGGGACGACAACCAGACGTGCGGACACCGCTGAGGATGCGCAAGGGGTGCGGCGGCCGGCCCTTCATGGCCCTGATGCACGTGACAGGGGCCATTGCTGGTCGGGGCGACAGGACTCGAACTAGTCGCCCGGGATGGGTGGAAGTGGTGCCTCACTGACCGTTATGCGAGGTAGAACCGGTTTTGCCTCGCCGAAGAATGCGACACGATCACCCACCCGACGTCACAGTTGTACACTCGCTATCGCACGTATATTGCACGGGAGGATTAGGAGGGCGTGTGACCCCAAGCAGTGGACCGCCTAGCGATACGCGGCGACGACGGCGACGCGGATTCGGACACGTCCGCCGCCTCCCTTCGAAGCGGTACCAGGCGAGTTTCCTCAGTCCTGATGGGGAACGGGTCCTGGCGCCGACGACGTTCGAGGTGAAGATGGACGCCGAGGCCTGGCTCGCGACTCAGAGCGCAGCCATCACCGAGGGCCGGTGGAGGGCAATTCCACCGCACGAAATGGCCGAGCTCACCTTCGAGGACTACTCCGCGAGGTGGTTGGAGCGTCGTGAGTTGAAGCCGCGCACGCGGCGCGAGTACGAGAAGCTCCTGGCAGTGCTGCTGGAGAGATTTGGACGCCATCGGCTTGACACCATCACACCTACGGCGGTCCGTCATTGGCACGAGTCCTTGGACGCCACTAAACCCACCCGCCGAGCCCACCTCTACGCGCTGCTGCGCACCATCATGGGCACCGCTGTGACCGAGGAAGTCATCAAACTCAACCCCTGTCACCTCAAGGGAGCGGGAAAGGCGAAGCGAGCTCGCAAGATCAGGCCGGCCTCGCTGGCAGAGCTCGAGGTCATGACCGAAGCCCTGCCCGAACAGTGGCGCATGCTCCTGCAGCTAGCCTCGTGGTGCGCCCTGCGCTTCGGTGAACTCACTGAGCTTCGCAGGAGGGACGTGGACCTGACAGACGCGGTGCTTCGCGTCTCCCGAGGGGTGACATGGGTCTTGGGCGAGCCCGTCGTGGGGTCACCCAAGTCCGAGGCGGGTATTCGCGATGTAACGATCCCTCCCCACCTGCTGAAGCCTCTGGAAGCGCATCTCGATCACTTTGTGAGCCCGGGCCGTGAGTCATTGCTGTTCACGGCCGTGGGCGATCGGGTGCACCTCAACCATGGGACCTTCTACAAGGCGTTCAAGCGGTCTCGGACCGCTGCTGGACGAGAAGATCTTCGTCTGCATGACATGCGGCACACCGGAGCGGTGATGGCCGCTCAAGCCGGCGCGACGACCAGGGAGCTGATGGACAGACTCGGGCACACTACCTCCGAGATGGCCATGCGCTACCAGCACGTGGCAGAGGGGCGCCAAAGCGAGATTGCACGGCGACTCTCCGCGATGGCGGAAGGACGATCCCTCACCGGTGCGAAAGCCACCTGATTGTGCTGCACCCATGTGGGATGCCAACGACAGAGGACCCCGACGGGTTCGTCCGGCGATCCCGGTGAAGGTGGTGTGAACCAGCGGGACTTGCCCGTATCTCGTACCCCGGACCGAGGTGACAGCCACTGACGGAGGCTCCCAGGGTCTCCGAGATGATGATGACGCCGCACGGTGTCGACCCAGTGCTTCGTATCAGGACGGCCTGCGACGGCTCCTTGTGAGGTGTCAAGTCCATCCGGTCAAGTGAAGAGGGTTCATGATGGCTCATCCGGTTCGGCGCAATATTGCCCATCTCTCGGCTTCGGAGCGTCAGGCGTACATCGATGCCGTGTTGCAGGCGGATCTGCATGCGTTCTCGGACGGGGTGTCGTACTGGGATAAGCAGGATCAGATCCACCAGGCGACGCACAACCATGGTGACAATTCCTTCATCCCGTGGCATCGCGAGCTGGTCAACCGCTATGAGGCGTTGTTGCGGCAGTCCAACCCAGACGTCGCGTTGCACTACTGGGACTGGACGGAAGATCCACGGACCGCCTCAGATGGTCAGGGCGGCTCCGTTGACCTGACCGATCCATCGTTGTTCGGGACGTTCAGCGGCATGCTGAACGGTGCGTTGGCCAGTCTCCACAACGGTGGCGCCCTCCCGGGCAGCCGGGAGGACACCGGCGATCCGGCGGATCCGCCGCAGTCGGTGCAGCGGTCCGCATCGGTGGGCGACCCGGCCCTGGACTCGGATCAGGTCATCATTGATTCCAGCAACGGGATCGCCCAGGCGCAGCAGTGGACTGCGTTCCGGGTGGCCCTTGAGGGGGCCCACGGCGCAGCCCACGGTTACATCGGCGGGGACATCGGCGGTCAGCACCAGGCGTTCGAGGATCCGTTCGTGTTCCTGCTGCACTCGAACGTGGATCGGTTGTTCGCCCAGTGGCAGACGATCCCCGGTCAGGACTGGCGCCTCGACCCAGGCCAGGTGTACGGGGACCAGGCCACAACCACCGGGGTGGGTGGCATCCAGCACCCGCTGCAGCCGTGGGACGGCACCGTGCCGTTGGGCGCTCCCATGGAGCCCTGGGTCGGGGCCTCGCCCCTGATCGAGGTGAAGGACTGCCGTCATCCCTCGGTCGTGCGACCACCGTGCTACGACACGTTGCCGCTCAGCGTCGAGCAGATCGCGCCGATACCGCCGGCCGCCCTGAGCTTCGTCGATGTGGTCGAGCATCTGCCCACCGCCCGTGCGCTACGGCTCCGGGTGCGTGGGTGCGAGACGGTCACCGCCGCGGCGTCGGTGACCGCCCCGTTCACTGTGCTGTCCGCCTCCGTCACTTCCCCCGAGACCGAGGGTTTCGGCGTGACCGATCTGCTGGTGTGGGTGCTTTACACGCCGGGTGCGGCAGGAACCGCGGACACGGGGACGTTGACCGTGACCGCATCGCCCACCGGTGACGTGTTCACCGTGCCGATCACCGCCACCGTGGTGCAGAACCCCAGCGTGGGCACCTCGCTCGTGTTGGACACTTCCGGCAGCATGAGCCTGCCGTCGGGGTTACCGAACAAGGATCGGATGGGCGTCCTGCACGACGCCGCGCCACTGTTCGTCGCCCTGCTCGACCCCACCGACGGTGTGGGAGTGGTGCGGTTCGACACCGACGCGGCGCCCGTCACGGCCGTCGTCGACGCCGGGCCCACCATCGGCGGGGCGGGACGACTGGCGGCCCTGAACGCGATCTCGACCACGGCGACGAACCTCGCCGGCATGACGGCCATCGGCGACGGCCTGGAAGCTGCCGCCGCACAGCTGGCCTCCGTCGCCGCGGGCTACGACTCGACCGCCACGATCGTGTTCACCGACGGCAACGAGACCGCCGAACGCACCATCGCGCAGGCGGCAGCCTCGGTCAACAGCCGCGTGTTCGCGATAGGCCTAGGAACAGCCGACCAGCTCAACCCCGGCGCCCTGTCCGACATCGCCAACGGCACCGGCGGATACCTGCTCCTCACCGGTAACCCCGGCGTGGACGACCAGCTGCTCCTGCAGAAGTACTTCGCCCAGGTCCTGGCGGGGGCCACCAATGCCGCCATCGTCGTCGACCCGGCGGGATTCGTCCCAGTCGGAGGCAAGGTGATCGTGCCGTTCGACCTCACCGACGCCGATATCCGCACCGACGTTGTGATCCTCGGGGAGATGGCGCGGGTACTACGGGTCGAGATTATCGCCCCGGACGGAACCAGCCTCACGGCCGGCGCGGGCGCCGATGAGTCACTCGGGGAGGCGTTCAGGGTCCTCCGGGTCGTGCCCGCTGACGTCCTCCCCTCACCGGCCGGGGCGGCGGGCCAATGGCAGGCGGTGCTGTCGGTCGACGAGCGTGAACTCAAGAACCGGCTGGCCAGGCTGCGTAAGGAGCTGGGCCAAATTGAGGGTGGCGACCGTGTGTTCAAGCGGATCTTGACGGCGGTCGACACACACGGCGTCCCGTTCACCCTCAGCGTTCAGGCCCGCAGCGCCCTGCGGATGACAGCTGCGCTCAGCCAACTGTCACGGCTTCCCGGTCACGCTGGGCTACTCGAGGTAACCCTGACTGACAGCGGAGTGCCCCTCTCGGGCCGTGCCGCCGTGCACGCTGGTGTCACCTCACCCACCGGCACCACGTCGACGGTGACCTTGGCCGAAGCCGAACCCGGCCTCTACCGCGGCGAAATCCCGACCTCGGTCTCCGGGGTCTACCGGATCCTCGTCAGCGCCGTCGGCGCCGACCTTCGCGGTGCCCGATTCACCCGCGAAGAGCTGCGAACCTTGGCCGTCTGGGCACGGGGCGACGACAGCTCACCGGTTGTCACCCACCCCGGCACAGGGAGCGGCACGTCGGGCATGGATGTCTGTGGGCTGCTCCTGTGCCTGCTCCGGGACGACAGCATCCGCGACCTCCTCAAACGCCACGAGGTGGACCCCGACGTCGTCGCGCGCTGCGTCAAACGAGCGTGCGGTTGAGACGCGACTCATCAGTGCGTGTGCCAACGCTAGGTGGCGGGCGGAGGATGAGCGAGAAAGAGCACCCTCAGCCCGTTGGCCGGAAGTCCTAGGCTGTGCGGGACGAAGGAGGACTAATGATTGAAGAGACCCGTCGCCCCGCTGCCGTCCAGGTGAGGCGCTTGAGTCATCTGAGTTTCGAGGCCCGCAACGAGCGCGGGGGCACCCTCGCCATAGGGAGCGGCGACAGCGACGACTTCACCCCTGTGGAGCTGTTGATGGCGGCGATCGCCGGCTGTGGCGCCATCGACGTGGACCTGATCACGCATCGCCGCTCCGAGCCGGACTCGTTCGACGTCGAGGTAACGGCCTCGAAGGTGAAGGACTCCACCGGGAACCGGCTGGAGGACATCGAGGTCACCTTCCGCGTCACCTTCCCGGAGGGCGACGACGGGGATCGCGCCCGCATCCTCCTGGGCCGAGGCATCCAGCAGGCGCACGACCGGCTGTGCACGGTGTCGCGGACCATCGAACTTGGCACCCCCGTCACGATGAAGGGCGCCGCCTCCGACGTGTGAGGGGCCGTCGTCCGCTCACCGCGTAATTCCCGTCACCCGGGAATGATTCGGGGCACCAGACGGTTTGCAGCCATGCGAGACGAAGCTCGCGAGCCATACCGGAAGGACCGTTTGATGAATCACCCACGTCATATCGTGCGAGCCCTGGCAGGGATGTTCGCCACCGGCCTCATGCTGACGGGGTGCGCCAGTCCTGCCGGTAACGAGCCCCCCAGCGTCGGATCGTCGTCCGCGACCAGCGCCTCGGCCGCGTTCGACGCCGACGCGTCGATCGAGATCGGCTCCCTGTATGAGCCCAGCAACCTCAGCAACGTCGACGCGGGTGGTCAGGGTGTCACGGAGGCCTTCAACGGCAACGTGTACGAGTCGTTGATCAAGCTCAACGACGACGGCTCGCTGACCCACCTGTTGGCTGAGGACTACCAGGTCAGCGATGACGGTCTCACCTATACCTTCACCCTCCGGGAGGGGGTCACCTTCCACTCAGGGAAGGAGTTCACCTCAGCCGATGTGAAGGCCAGCTTCGAGCGCGTCACCTCGGAGGCGTCGCAGGCGGCGCGCAAGAGCAGCTACGCCGTCGTCGAGTCGGTGGCGACCCCGGACGACCAGACGGTCGAGTTCACGCTGAAGAACCGGTCCATCTCGTTTCCCTACCTGATGGCCTACGTGTGGATCGTCAACCCTGACCTGGCCGACGCGAAGGCGGAGGCCGATGGCACGGGGCCCTACGTTTTCGACGAGTGGCAGCGGGGCAGCACGCTGAGCATCGTCCGCAACGACGACTACTGGGGCGAGCCGGCGAAGAACGCCCGCGCCACGTTCCACTACTACACCGACGCGAGTGCCGAGTCGAACGCACTGCTGACCGGTGAGATCGACATGGTCACCACGATCCAGAGCCCCGACGCCCTGACCCCGTTCGAGGGCAGCGGCGACTTCCAGATCAGCGAGGGCACCTCCACCACCAAGGAGCTCCTGGCGTTCAACGATCGCGTGGCACCGTTCGACGACGCCCGCGTCCGTCGCGCCGTGTACTCCGCCGTCGACCGCGAGAAGCTGCTGGAGTCCATCTGGGCGGGGCGCGGCCAGCTCATCGGCTCCATGGTGCCCCCCACTGACCCGTGGTACGAGGACCTGACCTCGGTCAACCCGTACGACCCTGAGCTGTCCAAGCAGCTGCTCGACGAGGCGGGCCTGGCCGACGGGTTCACGTTCACGCTGCAGACGCCCAACTACGACCCGCACCCGGCCGTGGCCGAGTTCCTGAAGTCCGAGCTCGCGAAGGTGGGCATCACCGTCGACATCAAGGTGATCACCGCCGACGAGTGGTACTCCGTGGTGTTCAAGGAGCGTGCGTTCGAAGCCACCCTGCAGGAGCACGTCAACGACCGCGACGTGGTCTGGTATGGCAACCCGGACTTCTACTGGGGCTACGACAACGCCGACGTGCAGCGTCTCGTAGGCGAGGCCGAGCAGGCCGCCACCCCGGAGGAGCAGGCCGCCAAGCTCAAGGAGGCCAACACCATCATCGCCACGGAGGCGGCCAGCAACTGGCTCTACCTCTATCCGCAGATCGTGGTGGCGAGCAGCGAGGTGTCCGGGTTCCCGGTCAACGGCCTGAACTCGCAGTTCTACGTGTACAACATCACCAAGGCCTGAGTAGTTCTGAGCGTCACAACACAGGAGGGCGGTGTGCCGGACCATGGGTAGTTACCTGGCCCGGCGCGCCGCCTTCCTGCTGATGTCGTTCGTCCTGGCGATGCTGCTGATCTTCGTCCTGCTGCGGCTCCTGCCCGGCGACCCCGCCAACGCCCTGCTCTCGGTCGACGCCACCCCGGAACAGATCGAGGCCGCGCAGCAGCAGGTGGGCTCCAACCTTCCCGTCCACGAACAGCTGGTGCGGTGGGTCGGGGACGTGATGCGACTCGACCTGGGCACCTCGTTCATCTCCGGCACCCCCGTGCTGCCAGACATCGTGTCCCGGTTGGAGGTGACGCTGCCGCTGACCCTGATCTCCTTCGTCATCTCCGTCCTTCTCGCCAGCGGGATCGGGTACGTCGCGGCGGCTCGGTCTCACACGCGACTCGGGGTCGCCGTGACCGCTGTGGCGCAGCTCGGCATCGCGGTGCCCGTCTTCTGGATCGGGATCCTTCTGGTGTGGCTGTTCGCGTTGGAGCTTCGTCTGTTCCCGTCCGGGGGGTTCCCGCGAGAGGGCTGGGCCGACCCGCTCGCGGCGCTGCGTTCACTGTTCCTTCCGGCCACCACGATCGTGATCGTCATGACTGCCTCGCTGGTGCGCTATGTCCGGTCTGCCACGCTCGACGTTCTGGAGAGCGACTACCTCCGCAATGCGCAGGCGTTGGGCAGCGGCTTCGGCGAGGCGTTCCTGCGCCACGGCGTCCGCAACGCCTCGGTGCCCGTCATCTCGATCCTGGGGATCGAGCTCGCGTCCACACTGCTGGGCGCCGTGGTGGTGGAGAGCGTGTTCACGCTGCCCGGGTTGGGGAGCATGCTCACCAAAGCCATCGCCCAGCATGACTACCCCAGCATCCAGGGGATCCTTCTGGTGACCACGTTCTTCGTGCTGATCGTCGGTTTCGCCGCCGACGTGGTGCAGCGCATCGTCGACCCGCGCCTGCGGTCCAGCCTTTCCGGGGCGCACGCGTGAGCGCCGGGATCGAGATCCGAAGCGCGCCCGAGCCGATCGCCCCGGCGCCGGCTCGACGGCGGGGTATGCCGGTGAGCCTCCTGGTGGGGCTGGTGTTGTTGGCTGCCGTGGGGATCGTCGGGTTGGTGTCGGTCTTCTGGTTGCCCTACGACCTCGCCGACACCACTGGTGGACGGCTCGAGGCCCCCGGACCTGATCACTGGTTGGGCACGGACAAGCTTGGCCGCGACACCGCCAGCTTCGTCATGGTGGGCACGAGGATCGCACTGACGGTCGGTCTCAGCAGCATGGCGATAGCGATGGCCATCGGCGTCATCGTCGGCCTGCTCGCCGCGTTCGCCACCGGCTGGGTCGACGACGTGCAGTCCTCTCTCCTGGACGTGGTGATCGCCTTCCCCACGCTATTGCTCGCGATGTTGATCGGCGCCATGCAGGGCGCCAGCCTGACCTCGGCGGTGGTCTCGATCGGATTGGCAGCCTCGGCGGTGGTGGCGCGACTCACCCGCATCCTGGCCAAAGGGCTGCTGCGGCGGCAGTTCGTCACCGCTGCCCGCACGTCGGGCACCAGTTGGCTTCGTATCGTGTTCATCCACCTGCTGCCCAACATGTGGCCCACGCTCGTGGTGACCGCCGCGCTCATCTTCGGCACCGCGGTCCTCGCGGAGGCGAGCCTCTCGTACCTCGGACTGGGGGTCCCGCCGCCCAACTCGTCGCTGGGCCGTCTGTTGCAGGGCGCGCAGAGCACCGTGCTGACCGCCCCGTGGGGCGCCGTCGCGCCGGGCGTGGTCATTGTGGCGATCGTGCTGGGGGCGAACTCTCTGGCCGACGGCCTACGCGAGCGGTACGATCCGACCCGGCGGGAGCGCAGATGAGCATCGAGGTTGAGGATCTCAGCATCACGGTCGCGGGATCCGGCAAGCGCGTCGTCGACGGCATCTCGTTCAGCCTGGACCCGGGCGAACGGGTCGGGATCATCGGCGAGTCTGGCTCGGGGAAGTCGGTCACCACCTTGGCGCTGCTAGGCCTGTTGCCCCGGTCACTGACGTCCTCAGGGTCTGTTCGCGTCGACGGCACCCAGATCGTCGGCGCCTCCAAGAAGCAGGTGCTGGGGATCCGGGGACGCCGGATGGCGAAGATCTTCCAGGACCCCTCCACCGCGCTCGATCCCCTCACCCGTGTCGGCGACCTGATCGCCGAGCCCCTCCGGCGGCACCAAGGCTTGCGTGGACACGCTGTGAAGGGCGCCGTCGAGCGGGCGTTGGCAGAGGTAGCGCTACCCGACACCCAGCGGCTGTCGCGGGCGTTCCCCCACGAAATCTCTGGCGGGCAGCGGCAGCGCGTCGCCATTGCGATGGCACTGGCCTGCCGACCAGCTGTCCTCATCGCCGACGAACCGACCACGGCCCTCGACGTCACCGTCCAGGCCGAGATCCTCGACCTCATCCGTCGACTCTGTGCCGATCATGGGATGGGCCTGGTGTTCGTATCCCACGACATCGCTGTCGTCTCGCAGACCGTCAGCCGCGCGCTGGTCATGCAGGGCGGGCGGATTGTCGAGAGGGGTCCGATCGATCAGATCGTCCACGCACCGACCGACCCGTACACGCGCCGGCTCGTCGCCAGCGCCCGCGCACTCGACGAGGCACTCACCACGGGGAGCATCTCGTGACCAAGCCACCGCTGCTCGCCTTCGAATCCGTAGGCTTCACCTACCACGGCGCCACCGACCCCGCCCTGAACCGCGTCACTTTCGCGCTGCCCAGCGGGGAAAGCCTCGGGATCGTCGGCGAGTCGGGCTCAGGCAAGTCCACCGCACTGAAACTGCTGCTCGCGCTCCACCCGCCCACCGTCGGCCGGGTCCTCTTCGACGGGGCGGAGCTGAACCTGCGGGACCGCCACCAGTTGCGTGAGCTGCGCCAAACGGTGCAGCCCGTGTTCCAGGACCCCTACGCCTCACTGGACCCAAGGATGCGCGTCGACAAGATCGTCGCCGAGCCGCTGGTGTCACTGGGCATCAGCCGATCGTCGGCCGATCGGCGTGCCCGAGTGGCGGCCGCGATCGAGGAGGTGGGCCTGGACGTCGACACCCTCGCCCGCTACCCCCACGAGTTCTCCGGAGGCCAACGGCAACGGATCGCCATCGCCCGGGCCCTGGTCACGGACCCAGCCGTCCTGGTGGCCGACGAGCCGGTCAGCGCCCTGGACGTCACCACCCGCATCGAGGTGATCGACTTGCTGGCCCGACTCCGCCGCGAGCGACAGTTGAGCATCGTGATGGTCTCCCACGACATGAGCGTGGTCGCCGCACTGTGCGACACCACAGTGGTCCTCAAAGACGGCACGGTCATCGAAGCGGGAGAGACCATGTCGATCCTGAACGACCCACACGAGGCGTACACGCGCCAGCTCATCAGTGCAATTCCCCGCCTCCACGCCGGTTCCCGCTGATCACCCGGGCGTAACCTAGCGCCGAGCCGCGTCGGCCTGGTCTGCGCGTCGGGCGGAGGGCCTGTGCGGTGAGCGCAGGCGTCGAAGGGTCAGTGCGGTGTCGATGGCTGCGTGGGCGGCTTCGTGGCCTTTGTCCTCGATTGAGTCGGCGAGTCCGGCTCGGGCGAGCGCTTGGTCTTCGGTGTCGCAGGTCAGGAGGCCGAAGCCGACGGGGGTGGCGTGGTCGAGTGCGACTCGGGTGAGTCCGTCGGTGGCGGCGGAGCACACGTAGTCGAAGTGGGGGGTGCCGCCGCGGATGACGACGCCGAGTGCGACGACGGCGTCGTGGGTGCTGGCCACCGCGTCGGCGGCGACGGGCAGCTCGAAGCTGCCGGGGACTCGGATCACTGTCGGTTCGGTGCCGGCCTCGGTGCAGGCGCGGAGTGCGCCGGCGAGGAGGCCGTCCATCACTTCCGTGTGCCAGCTGGCCGCGACGATGGCGACGGTGAGTCCGCGGGCGTCGACGTCGCGCGTTTCTGGGGCGCCGTGTCTGCTCATGTCAGTGCTCTTTCCTGCTCGGGTGGGAGGTCGGGGATGAGGTGTCCCATGCGGTCGCGTTTGGTGGTGAGGTAGGCGAGGTTGTGAGTCCCTGGTGGGACGACTAGGGAGACTCGTCCGGCGACGTTGGTGCCGAGCTGTTGGAGTGCGGTGACTTTGGTGGGGTTGTTGGTCATCAGGCGTATGGCGTCGACGCCGAGGTCGCGGATGATCTGCGCGGCCAGGGTGTAGCGGCGGGCGTCGACGGGGAGCCCGAGGTCGGTGTTGGCGTCGACGGTGTCTCGTCCGGTCTCCTGGAGGGCGTAGGCGTTGATCTTGGCCACCAGGCCGATGCCGCGACCCTCGTGCCCGCGCAGGTAGATGAGCAGGCCGCGGCCTTCGGCTGCGATCCTGGCCAGCGCGAGGTCGAGTTGGGGTCCGCAGTCGCAGCGGGTGCTGCCGAACACGTCGCCGGTGAGGCATTCGGAGTGGACGCGGGTCAGGACTGGTTCGGGGCCGGTGAGGTCGCCGAGCGCCAGGGCCACCTGTTCCTCGCCGTCGAGTTTGCTGCGGTAGCCGAGCGCGCGGAAGTCGCCGTGTCGGGTGGGGAGCAGGGCCTCGGTGACGCGCTCGACGAGCTGCTCGGCGCGTTCGCGGTGGGCGGCGAGGTCGTCGATGGAGATCATCGCGAGGCCGTGTTGGTCGGCGAAGTCGCGGAGCTGCTGGCCGCGTTTCATGGTGCCGTCGTCGTTGACGATCTCCACGAGGACGCCCACGGGCTGCAGCCCGGCGAGCCTGGCCAGGTCGACGGCGGCCTCGGTGTGTCCGCGGCGTGCCAGCACGCCGCCCTCTCGGTAGCGCAGCGGGAAGACGTGGCCAGGGCGGGTGAGGTCTGCGGGTTGCGTGTCGGGGTCTGCCAGGACCTGGACGGTGTGGGCGCGGTCGGCGGCGCTGATTCCGGTGCTCACGCCGTGGCGGGCGTCGACGGTGACGGTGAACGCGGTGCGGTACTGGTCGTCGTTGTCGCGGGTCATCAGCGGAATCTGCATGCGGTCCAGCAGGTCTCCGGGCATGGGGGCGCAGATCACGCCGCTGGAGTGCCGGATTGTGAAGGCCATCAGCTCGGCGGTGGCCTTCTCGGCGGCGAAGATGATGTCGCCCTCGTTCTCGCGGGACTCGTCGTCGACCACCACCACGGCCTGCCCCGCGGCGATGTCGGCGATTGCCCGCTCGATGGTGTCCAGCCGGATCATTGCGTGACCAGCCGCTCGACGTATTTGGCGATGATGTCGACCTCCAGGTTGACAGGGTCGCCAACCTGCCGGAGGCCCAGGGTGGTGCGGGCCAGGGTCTCAGGGATCAGACCGACGGTGAACGTCCCGGCCTCGTCGTCGACCTCGACGACCGTGAGGCTGGTGCCGTCCACGGCGATCGATCCTTTCGCTACAACGTAGCGGGCCAGCGCTGTGGGCAGTGAGAACGTGACGGTGTCCCAGTGCTCGCTCGGCTCGCGGGACACGACGTGGCCGGTGCCGTCGACGTGTCCCTGGACGATGTGGCCGCCGAGACGTGCGGTCGCGGTGACCGGACGTTCGAGGTTGACAGGGCTGCCTGGTACGAGGGATCCGAGGGAGGTCTTGTCGAGGGTCTCCTGCATCAGATCGGCGGTGAATGCGGCGCCGTCGAGGGTCACGACGGTCAGACAACAGCCGTTGACGGCGATCGACTCGCCCGGGGCGGCGTCGCTCGTGACCAGGGGCCCGGCGATCGTCAGACGCAGCGCGTCAGGGTAGGGCTCGAGGGCCACCACGTGGCCCAGTTCTTCGACGATTCCGGTGAACATCAGCATTCTCCTTCGAGGGTGGTTCGGCGCAGGGTGAGCCGAAGGTTGGCCTGGTCGCCAGGGTCGAGCGGGGGGAGGAGGGTGACGTCGATGAGGGTGAGTTGCAAGGCGTCGCCGATAGTGGTGATGCCGAGGTCGCCGATCACGGGGCTGCCGGCTCCCAGCAGGGTCGGCGCCACGTAGGCCACCACCTCGTCGATCAGGCCCTCGTGGAGGAACGGGGCCGCCAGGGTGGGGCCGCCTTCCAGGAGCACGTGGCGCCGCTGAAGCCGGTGCAGTTCGGCGAGCGCAGCCCGTGGATCACGGGTGCGCAGGTGCACCGTCTCGCCAGCATCGTCGAGCACCCGACTTCCCGGCTTCGGCTCGCGCAGCCCCATGACGACGCGCAGTGGCTGGGTCCCGAGAAGGGCGCCGTCGCGGTGGCGGACCGTGAGGTGTGGGTCGTCGACGGCCACAGTGCCGGTCCCGGCGAGGATGACGTCGCAGCGTGCGCGAAGCCGGTGCGCGTCTGCACGCGCGGCGCGCGAGGACACCCAGCGTGAACTGCCGTCAGCGGCGGCCGTGCGCCCGTCGAGTGTCGCGGCGAACTTCCACGTCACGTACGGCCGACCCCGGGTGACAGCGACCGTCCACTGGCGGTTCACCTCAGCCGACTCATCGGCGAGCACCCCGCCCTCGACGTCGACGCCCGCGTCACGCAGCCGCCCGGCGCCGCCCGCCGCCTCCGGATTGGGATCAGCTTGGGCGAACACCACCCGACGCACCCCGGCCGAGATCAACGCCTCGGTGCACGGCCCGGTCCGGCCCGTGTGGTTGCACGGCTCGAGCGTGACGACAGCAGTCGCCCCCCTCGCGAGGTCGCCGGCTGCGGCGAGCGCGTCGACCTCAGCGTGCGGCGTGCCCGCGCCGCGGTGGTGCCCCTCGGCGATGGGACGACCCTCAGGTGAGAGCATCACGCAGCCCACGCGCGGGTTCGGCCCGAACGGTGCGTCGTCCATGACGGCCAGGTCGAGGGCGCGTCTCATGGCAGCCAGTTCTGCCGGTGATTCGGTCACGGCGCCCCACTTCCCATTTCGGGCGCGTTCGGGGGCAACACGATCAGGCGGCAGGTACGCTGCCGCTGACCGTAGCGTGCGCTTCCCATCCGGACTTTGACCGTCGGTCCAGGAGTTCCACCTGGTCAACCGGCCAACAAGTTGGCCGGGTCGCGGACTATCACCGCCGGTGCGGAATTTCACCGCCCCCAGAGCACGCATACGTGTATCTCCGGGCAAGGATGCATCCGCGAGCCCCGGCAGTCAATTCCGAGAACGTCAACCGTGGCGGGGTGACTCTGATGTGGCTGCTGTATCTCTACGCAAGTCCGGGCTTCTCGGAGGAGTTGGGCGGCTACTCATAGCCCGCTGATGAGGGGGGCCTTGCCGAGCGGGGTGCGGGCAAGGTCGTGAACTGCGGTGAAGCCCATGTGGATATCGTCGCTGACGCCTGCGGCTGCGAGTCCGGCTCGGAGTCGGCGGGTGATCTGGTGGAGGTCCACCTGTTGGTCGGGGTCCACGATTCGTACCGTGATCCCCTCGTTGGTTTGTTGGACCTGCCAGCCGTGGACGGCTACCGGTTCGAGGGCGTCGTGGAACACGCCGGGCTGAACCTGCACGGGTTCTCCGGTCTTGCTGTGCATGCGGAGGGTCGCTTCGGTGCGGCCGGCGACGGTGTCGAGGCACCGGAAGGGTAGTCCACACTTGCAGGGTTGGGTGGCCAGCCGGATGGAGTCGGTCAGTTCGTAGCGGATCAGTGGCAGGGTGCGGCTGAAGAGGACGGTGGCCAGGAGACGGTCGGCCAGTTGGCCGTCGGGGACGGGCCGGTAGGTGTTGTCGACGGGTTCGATGATGACGAAGTCCTCGTACAGGTGCATCGAGCCGTGGCTGCAGGTCGAGGCGATGGTGGCGGTTTCTGTGGCGGCGTAGGTGTTGATCACCTGCACGCCCCAGGCGTCGATGGCCGCCTGACGGGCTGGAGGCAACTGCTCCTCGGAGGCGGTGATCACCTTCTCCGGCGAGATGTGGAGGTTCCCGGTTGTCTGGGCTTCGGCCAGTGGCGTCAGCATCGAGGCGTAACACACCAGTAGTCGGGGCTGGAACCGGTTCAGCGCCTGAACCAGGTCTGCGATGGGCTGTGTGGCGTCGAGTCGGAGGGTGGGGACCAGGGGGTTGCGCAGGGAGGCGCCGACAACCGCTGACTGGTGGGCGGGGTTGCGGGTGGACACGATCGCGGTCGGCACACGCCGGCGTGGACCGACCTTCACCTGGGCCCAGTCGTTGACGCGGGCGTAGGAGGAGAGGATGCGGTGTCAAGTTCCGGCTTTGATGGAGGCATGGATTGCACGCTCGGGCTCGTCGAAGGGCTGGGTGCAGGCCGTCGCGTGTGCTCTGGCGCTGTAGTGGGCGGTCTCGTATTCGACGGGTGGGATCAGGCCGATCTCTCCGTGGAGGCGCCGATGGTTGTACCAGTGGACCCATTCGACCACCGCGATCTCGAGGTCGTCGATCGAGCGCCAGGGGCCGCGATTGCGGACGAGTTCGCCCTTGAACAGGGAGTTGAGGGCCTCGGCCATGGCGTTGTCGTAGGAGTCGCCGCGGGAGCCGACCGAGGCGACTGCTCCTGCCTCGGCGAGCCGTTCGGTGTAGCGGATGGCCACGTATTGGGTTCCTCTGTCGGAGTGGTGGACGAGCTGGCTGGTGTCGTGTCCGTCGCGGGCCCGGGTCCACAGGCCCATCTCGAGGGCGTCGAGGGCCAGATCGGTGCGCAAGCTGGTGGAGACCTGCCAGCCCACGATGCGGCGGGAGAACACGTCGAGGACGAAGGAGACGTAGACCCAGCCGGCGAAGGTGCGCACATAGGTGATATCGGCGACCCACAGCTGGTTCGGCGTGTCGGCGCGGAACTGGCGCTCGACCAGGTCGGGGCGCAGGTCCGGCCCGTTGCCGGGCTGGGTGGTGCGGGGGCTCTTCGAGCGGATCAGGCCGCGTAACCCCAGCTCGCGCATCAGCCGACGGGTGGTGCATCGTGCGATCAGGCCGGAGCCCGTCGGGTGGCAGGCGTGCCCGGCGATGCCCTCGCGAACCAGCTGCGCATGGACCTTGCGCACCCCGTACACGCCGTAGTTGTCGCGGTGCACGCGGGCGATCTCGACCCTCAACTCCTCATCGCGCACCGCGCGCGGCGAGGGTGGCCGCGACCGGGCGGAGTAGTACGTCGACGGGGCGATCTTGGCGCCGGCCTCGGTGAGGACCTGACAGATCGGCTCGACCCCGACCTCGCGCCCATCGACCACGTCATGGCGATGGGCGTCGATGTAGGCGACTACCTGGGGTTGGGGCGGTCGAGCTCCGCCGCGAAGAAAGCCGCCGAGGTCTTCAAGATGTGGTTGGCCCGACGCAGCTCGCGCACTTCCCGCTCAAGCTCAACCAGCCGCTGCGCGTCCGAGGTCGTGGTGCCCGGCCGGGTACCCTCGTCGACCTCTGCCTGGGACACCCAGCCGCGTAGCGTCTCCGGGTTGATCCCTAGCTGCTCCCCGATCCGGCGGATCGCCCCCGGCCGTGACGCCGGGTCCTTCCTCGCCTCCAATGTGAGCCGGATCGCCCGCTCACGCAACTCGTCGGGATACTTCCGTAGTGCTGGCATCCGATGCCCTCCTTCGTGACTTGGATGCCTCCATCAAACCCGACACTTGACA